>JAFTJD010000031.1 GCA_017456585.1 Lachnospiraceae bacterium | reverse complement strand
GCTTAACAACAGACTGGCACGGAAGGTTTTCTTTGCATGCCTGGAAATATGATTTTTTAATCCAAACATTAAAATCCCCACAAACGCAGTAATGGGGCGGGATTCACAAGAATCCCACCCCAACTATTGACAAAGAACCAAGAAAACAAACCACGGCAGGAAAGCTTCTAATAAAATAGCTTTTCTGCCGCACTCAATTATAATCGTTATACCTTATGCTTTACATGTTTAACCGTCTTTTCTAATATTTCAACTACATGTTCGTCATCAAGCGAATAGAAGATATTTTTGCCGCTTCGTCTGGCTTTCACAACTCCTTCGGATTTCATCTGTCTTAGCTGGTGCGATACAGCTGATTGCGTCATATTAAGCAATTCAACAATATCATTTACACATAGTTCTTTCATTGACAATGCGTAGATAATCTTTACTCTCGTCTCATCACCCAGTGTCTTAAAAAAGGCCGCTACTTTACTTACATATCTATCTTCAAGCATATAAATATTTATGTTATTATCCAACTATTACTCACCTTCCGTTCTACGTAAGCTATTTACACACCTCTACAAACCCTTATACGTATCCACAAGACTCATTATCTCATCTGCATGCCGGCTATTAAGCTTGGCAAATGCCATAATCTCGGCTTTTGCTTCTTCCATAACCCTAAGGTTATAATCCATTTTCGTTCTGAGACGCTGACGACTGCTGTTTAACTCATGCCTTACCTCAACCATTTCTCTCTTATCAATCAATGCAATGGTTCTGTATATCCAAACCTGTGGATTTCTTAATCTATTGGCACAAAGAATATCAAGAAGTTCTTCCTCCGCCTTATGAAGCTCTCCTGTAGCCTTCTGAAGCCTCATTCGCTCCTCACGCACTTCCCTGTATATCTCAAACAACGTACTAAGCTCATATGCATTATTTACATTGTGTCTGATATATTGGCTGTCAAGGCTGTTCGTTACATTTACAAATTTTATCTTTGTACTGTTTAAAAGAGTTATAGCCTTATTGAGCTTTTTGTTTAAAATTTTGGTATTATTTGTGTAATTTTGATAAAAGAGTAAAATCATAATACCCACAATAGCTGCCACCAATAAAACAATACTTCCGGCAAGCACTACATCTGCTGCAAAGCCTACAACTGCAACGATTAAGGCAATTATCGCAAGAATCAGGCACACACCAAGACCTTTGGCTAACTTTGATAAAAACTCAAGCTTATCTCGCGTTTCATCAAGCTCAAACTTTATGCTTCCTTTTTCCCCCTCAAGACAATGCATATCGCTTCGAACACTCTGCGCATATTTTTCGTCTTCTTCCATCCTTTTTATAATTTTATCAATGTCCTTTTCAATATCCATCATATGAAGGTAATCTTGTTGCGAAATTCGTTGTTGTTCTTCTTTTACTTCATTTTTCTCGATATTAAGTTCTACAACTCTGGCTGCAACCTGAATCATTCGTTCCTTCTCAACAGGCTCCATTTCATCCATAAGCTGAATATCTGTCAAGGTTTCGGTAACAGCTTCATATTCTCTCTTATTCTCTTCAAGCTGATTAGCCACCTCTGACATTAGACCACAATATTCTTCTATAAATTGTCTGCGTCCCTCAGCGTCCTCCTCATAATAAGCCTTCGGAAGTGACGGTTTCATGCTCTCTTCTATTTGTTTTTCTTTTTTTCTGCGTTTAAATAACCCCATATTCTACCACCTTCATCTTACTGTCTAAGGTTTTTACACATTATTTCATCTGTTCGCGATACTCTTGTTTCCATTTACCTATAAGCACACGGACATTTTCCTGATATGTTGCAACTTCGCCTTCCTCATAAAGATTTACACAGGCTCTTGCCTCTCCATTCTGCATAAGCTCTTCACTAACCTTAGCATCTAAAGCCGCCCATTCCTCTTCCCATGAGCTCGCAAGTTCCTCGCTTTTCACAGTTTCAAAATAGTCTTCATTATTTAACAATTTATTAGTTAAGGTTAGCATCTTCTTTGTTCTTATATCCGGATAAATCTCATACGATACTGTAAAGCACTCTTTTGCAAGCGAAACATATAACATTCTGGCATATAGCACTCCCAGATTGTACCATAATCCTGAACAAAACTCCGTTGACTTATATTCACCTACACCCATGTCAATGAGCTTCCTGTATGCCTTTTCTGCCATGGCATATTTCTTATTTCTTAATAGTGCGTCACCCATCGCCTTTAAGCGTTCTTCAACAGGCTTTCCCGCCAGAGCACGAAGCTTTATGCAAAGCTTATCAATCTCTGCCTTACTGTAGTAATTAACCTTAGAGAGTATATCACGTATCATCATCTCCGTGGTTACGCCTTTTGTCGCAATTGCCTGTTCCAGATAAGCTGCAATATCCGCTCTCTCGCAACGCCTAAAAAACTCTATCAACGATGGACCAAACATCTTGTCATCAAGAATCTCTATATTATTGTATATATAATAACATAATTCCTCTGCGGAATATATATTTGTCTTTGTTTCATATATGAAAAAAGGTAGTTTAGTCCTTTTTCCCATGCAAATCAAGAAGCCTTCCATAAGACAATTCCTTTCATATGATATCATAAAAAACTATCTACACGGCAAAAAAAATATCATTCTTTATTATTCTTTCTACCTTAGTATCGCTTTTAGGAGCAAACTCACCAAAGCCAAGATTAGATATACTAATGAGTAATTCTTCTGTGTTCGGCATCGTTGCTTTTATCTGTACTCTCGCCATTCTCTCAGAAACATTGGCACCTAGTTCCTCAAGCATAATTTCCTCGCGCAATACTTCTCGTCCAAAATAAGATCTAAGGGTGAGTACTACCTTTGAAGCCCCTGACAAATATCCTTCAATAGTATTATCAGCTTCATACCAAAGCTTGGATGCGGGAACCAAAACAGCTTCGCTTCTCTCCCCATTAAGAATGACCTCGACACATGTTTCATAGACGGTTCTTCCTTCACAGAAGACACGATACTCCGGAGCGAGCCCTGAAACAAAGCTTTTCATTCCCATATAACAGGCACCTACTGCATAAAGGTTTCCACCCTTAAATACACGGCGTTTCTTACAAAGCATGTTAAGACTTTCAACTGCCCAGTCTTCATTTTCGAAGCCCTCACCGGTAAGATAAACGGTTGAAATCTGTTGCTTATCAAGAAGGCTTCCAAGTAATACCTTGAAATTCTCATCCATCATTTTCTTCATCTCTGCACTGGTAAGCAGTTCCATATTTACAGTTCCCGAACAGTCCTTCTGCCCTACTAATGCATTTATCTTGCCACCTGAATTAGCCACATGCATTCGCCTATACATTAGGCCTGCTCTTGAAAAATCAAAGAATGCCACGTCATTCATTCTTAATTCTTTCTTCTGGTTAAGTGAATAATGCGCACTACTCTCCGAATGAGAAATAAACCTAATCTCTGATGTAGTCGGACAGAGTCCCTCTATTAAGGATTCTAATGATGTCATAAATTTAGGTTCTATCGCATCAGGCATTGTAAATATCACCTTATCGAAAGCTTCCCCCAGCCTCTTTAATGCATCACATACAACATTTTTAATTATCTCACTAAGCTCATCATTAGTATTCCTACTCCAAAAACACTCTTTATCTTCTTCGTCAGTAAGCATTTCCGGGCCCGGCATACCATTTTTCCAATATGCAAGTCTTATAGCATCCTTCGATATATCAATTCCTACAACCAAACCCATCTTTTCCACATTTTACTCCTTTATATTCGGTAAAAATAATTCTTCCGCAAGTCTGATTCGTTTCTCATAGTCCATAATCGCTTCATTAAGAGTCTTTGAATCCTTTAACTCAACACTACAACAAATATCATTAAGAAGCTCATATCTTCCGGTCTCACAATCCATGTCCACAGATAATATTTCCTTAGTACCGCTTTCCGTCAGATTATCCATATACTCAGTTTTCTCTGTAATATAATATTTGAGCTTCTCTCCATAAAACAATACAAACGGTCTTGTAAAAATACCTTCGTATTGTGCTTCCATCATCTCTGTGTGATAAGTATCTTCCGACTCATCGGAATCAAATGTATATTTAAGTTCTACATAACTATCCTTATGGGTTCTGTACTCAAATATCATTTTGTCTCTAAGTTCAAAAGGCATCTCCAGCTTATCCGTAAATTTACTATAGAACTCAAACACATAACCGACTTTAATAAGCTTTAGCATCAGTTCCTTCACTATCTGTATACGCTTCTCGTCAATATTGTCAAGTTCTGAATACCATCTAAGAAGTGCCATCTTAGCTATATCTGAAAGTTCTCCTGTTTCAAGCAGTTCCTTCTCTATATAACCGAACATTTTTTCCGGCAAAACAACATTCTGCACAAAATACAAATATGCCTGACAGTTAAGATAAGCTTTAGCCACAGTACTTGTGCCGATCTTCTCATAATAAGAATCAAATACATCCCATGCATTCGGTATATGTATCTCAGAAAACATCATCTGTGAGATAAGTCTTTCTTCTATATCAATAGTATTAACCCCAAACTCAACAGAAGCCCTCCAAAGCTTCATAAGATTCTTCGTGCTACTATTATAATATCTGAGAAGATATATGAGAATATCATCCGTATACTTAGAAAACTCAAACGTAAACGCACATACAGACAGGAAAAACTCATCTTCCGGAATCTCATCTTCCTTTAATCTCATTGTACAAAAACGCATAAGTCGACTGGCAGAAATATTATTATATCCATGTACTTTCATATTCTCATATGCCGCATCATACAATCCTCTTATGAGCATTAATTCAATCATTCTGGTTCTCTCTACCGGTTCCAGAAGAGATATGTCCATCTCCAACAGATACTCATCTATAGGTGAACTATCATATAAATCAGCATAATGGTCTATAATCTTGGCATAAGCCTGATTTATATAGTACTGCTTCACTTTACCTTTTGCAGAGATTATCTCTTCGTAGATTGCAATAAGAGGCTTCGCAGTATTCTTATACGAACTCTCTTTTTCAAAAATATGAAGACAGAATTCAAGTTCTTCTACCATAAGTGAAAAACAATGCTTAAGCATAGGTGCCTGTGCAAGCAAGTACTTAGACTTATATGCATCCTTGGCAAGAAATCTGTTCCCCAACGCGTCCTCGAACAAAATCACCTCATCCTGCGTATATGCCACATAATAAGCAACACCATTCTCAAGGATATACTCCTGTTCTTCATCATTTTCCTTATGTTTAACTATAATCTTTGACATTGTCCTTGCAAATACTTCCGAATTGCAGACAAGCTTCTTTGTAAGCTGCAATCTTACATATACTGCCGCATTCTTAGCTGTAATATCTGACTTATCAAGCACATTCTTGTAGATATATGCCAATCTCTCAGATATCTTACCTTCTTTAAACTGTTCAATGGCAAAATTTCTAATCTGCGGCATATAATTTCTTGCCATATCCGGGTCATCCTGCTCAAAGCGTAAAATATTTACATAAAGCTTAGCTTTAAGCTCATCTTCAAGCATATTGTTGTATGCAAAATAGAGTCCCACAATATGAGGAACAAGTTCTTTTTCAGAATCAAATAATTCTACATACGCCTCGTATAATCCTGTTACCTTTAATTCTGCTCTTACACCCGCTGCATACCAGTCAAAGTATTTCTTATCAGGTTTGGTAGTACGTAAAATATATCCGCACATTACTTCAAGCAAAATCGGTTTGTCATACTTGGCACAAAAATATTCCATAATCCTGTATAAAACAGGCTTAAACTCCTTCTCTGCATTTACGAATCTGGCCACCTGCTCTGCAACCTTTTCCGTAAAAATATCATTTCGACATCCCCACCACAATGCCTGAATTTCAAAATCATCAAGCACTCTTATAAGTGCAGGTTGCTCATTAAACACTGCACATGCTTCGAAATACAGGAATGGCGTTCTCGCCCCCTTCGCATACTGCTCTTTTATTCTGGCAAGTCTCAGACTCTTATTGGTTACATATTCTTCATTAAGATGAAGCAGTATCCACATAATTCTATAATCACCATAGCCATTCTGATAGAATTCTTCTATCTCCCTAAGCGCATCTATGGTCGTAGCCACTGCTAAACTGTTAGAATGTAATGCTCTTACATATAAATAATAGCAATACAGAAACTCCTGCTTCTTCTTGCCGGCAAGTAAGTGAGTTCCTACTTCATTAATGAACCAAACTGCATCCTCCGGTCTTTTCTGTGCAATCAAAATCTGGGCATACAACAACTTAAAGAAATCTTTACTGTCGTCTATCCCTCTTATGCGGTCCAAAAGTTGTGCTGATTCTCCTGCCCATTTATCGGTAGTAATTCTGCGCATTCTAAAATCAAAGTAAAGTTTGGCAAGCTTAGTTACACTGTCCTTTACCTTACTCAATTCTTCTTTTCTATCGATAGCTTCCTCGTTAGCCTTTTTATGAACTATTATATTACATGAAAGTTTCTGTCCACACGCTTCAACATCTATACGTGCATAATTATTGCCGGCATGAAGCTTGGAATAATCAATAATGTAGCCTATCTCATATGTATTGCCTGCAAATTCCTCTGTAGAAACTGCCTTTTTGGAAAGAATAACAAAATCCGAATCGCCAACATTTATGTCTAACTTACCATATCCCCAACCATTCTTTTGAATGGTAAGCTTATCCGCATAATTCTCATTCAAATCCTTGTACTCTTTTTGATCAGTAGACAAAGAAAAAATGAGCTTAGTTTTTTTGTTAGCAGTTACAAGAAATTCCTCCATAGCATACTTACTGTTTTCACTACGTATTAAGCCCGAATATACAGTCTGCATAACCGGCGAATTCTTTAAGAATATCTCCGCGAAATCATCCCTTACAAAAAGTGCCAGAGCTTCTGCCTCACTATGTCTCGCAAGATTAGCAAATTGAAACAAATCACTTATCATCCCCTGTGACGTTTCTACATATTCATCGATAACATCAAAGCAAAATGATACCTCTGCCTCTCCGGCATCACTAACTACAAGAAATCTACCCTCGATTCTCGATTCCGGTGCCAAACCTACGGCATCAACATTATAGTTAATGCTAATTGACTTAGCATTACTTTGAAAACCCGGATTCACTATTCTCACGCGATAATTATCAGAATAGACAATTCCTTTTATCTCCCTGTCTCCTGATGCGGTAAGCTGTAGTATACCTGACATGTTTTTGTCACTTATAACAGATTCCTGTATTACAGTTTTGGACGACAAAATATCTGTCTCGTTATCTTCAAATATACCTCTTGCCAATCTGTTAATCTTTGATTTCACAATATCACCCATTATCTTTTATGTTTTTCCAATACTCTTTTAGTTCTTTCTCATATCCATTATCAGAAGGTTTATAGAAAACCCTGTCCGCAATACTATCCGGCAGATACTGCTGCTTGACATAATGATTCGGATAGTTGTGTGCATATTTATAGCCATCCCCGTGCCCAAGCTTGGAGGCTCCCTTATAATGTGCATCCATAAGATGTACCGGTATGGTCGCCTTAGTATCTTTAACAGCCTCCATCGCTGAAAAAATCGCTTCAACTACAGCATTACTCTTAGGTGCTGTAGCAATATATATAGCAGCATGTGCAAGTATAATCTGCGCCTCCGGCATTCCCACACGCTCTACTGCCAAAGCGGCTGATGTAGCAACCTCAAGTGCTCTGGGGTCTGCATTACCAACATCTTCCGAAGCACAAATCATCATTCTTCTCGCTATGAAGGTTACGCTTTCGCCTGCATACAACATTCTCGCAAGATAATACACTGCTGCATCAGGATCTGAACCACGCATACTCTTTATAAAAGCGGATATGGTATCATAATGATTGTCACCCGCTTTATCATATCTTACAACTCTCTTCTGGATACACTCTGCGGCAACCTCTCTGGTAATACGAATCTTCCCTTCAGAATCCCTTTCAGTTGTTAACACACCAAGTTCAATAGCATTCAATGCCGAACGCGCGTCTCCATTCGCTACATCAGCAAGAAATTCTGCTGCATCCTCCTCGAGTATCGCATCATATGCGCCCATACCTCTTTCTTTATCACTGACTGCACGATATAACAATTCCTTTATATCGTCCTTCTCAAGTGGTTTAAGTTCAAATATCACTGAACGTGATATCAACGCTCCATTTACCTCAAAATAGGGATTCTCCGTCGTGGCACCGATAAGAATAAGAGTTCCGTCTTCAACAAAAGGAAGAAGATAATCCTGCTGTCCCTTGTTAAAACGATGAATCTCATCCACGAATAATATGGTTTTTCTACCGTACATACCCATATTATTCTTAGCCTCTTCGACTACATCCTCCATGTCCTTTTTACCAGCGACCGTAGCGTTAATCTGCTTAAATTCCGCCTTAGTTGTATTGGCAATAACCTTGGCAAGTGTTGTCTTTCCTGTCCCCGGTGGTCCGTAAAAAATAATCGAACTAATCTTATCTGCGCTTATCGCTCTATATAAAAGCTTGTCCTTACCAATAATATGCTTCTGCCCCACAACCTCGTCAAGTGTTCTAGGTCGTATTCTTGAAGCCAATGGGCTTTCCTTCTCCATGGAATTACTTCTCATGTACTCAAACAAATCCATTCTTATGTCTCCTTATGCAAGTTCTCTTATTACCTCGCCTGCTATCATAAGTCCCGCAACCGGTGGAACAAAAGCTATCGAGCCCGGCACACTTCGCCTCTCTCCTTTTTCCTCATCCGGTACCGAAATCACGGGTGTGATAGGCTTTTCTTCAGAATATAGAACCTTATATCTCTCAATACCTCTGGCTTTAAGTTCCTTTCGCATAACCCTACATAACGGGCACACATTAGTCTTATATATGTCCGTTATCTTAAAAAGCTCCGGATGAAGCTTATTGCCTGTGCCCATACAACTTATAATCGGTATATTACGCCTGTTGGCAAGCTCAGCAATTGCAAGTTTCGCCGTAACTGTATCAATTGCATCCACAATATAATCAATATCTTCTTCTATAATAGCTTCGACATTATCGGGAAGTACAAAAAGTGTATGTGTCGTCACTTCAAGCTCCGGATTAATGTCCAGAAGCATTTCCTTCATAACATCAGTTTTGTATCGTCCCACTGTGCTATGAAACGCCAATGCCTGTCTGTTAATATTAGAGGAACTTACAGTGTCATTATCAACAAGAATCATTTTACCAACACCACTTCTTGCTACTGCCAATGCCGTATACGAGCCTACACCGCCAAGTCCGAATATAATTACCTTTTTATTATTCAGCTTCTTCATTGACTCACTGCCAAGAAGCATCTCTGTTCTCAAAAAAATATCAGTCATTTCACACCAAACCTTTTTAATTAATTTTAACATATTAGCAAGATTGTGCAAGCATAATTTCTCTTACTATGCTTTTGTCTGTAAAATAATAAGGACAGCCATAAGGCTGTCCTTTGTAAATTAACTCTGTGAACTATAATTAGGTGCTTCTTTAGTAATATGAATGTCATGTGGATGACTTTCCTTAAGAGAAGCTGCTGAAATCTTAACAAAGCTTCCTGTCTCCTGAAGTGTAGGAATATCCGGTGCACCGCAATATCCCATACCTGAACGAAGACCACCCATCATCTGGAAAATAGTATCTTCTACTGTTCCCTTATATGCAACTCGTCCCTCAACACCTTCCGGAACAAGCTTCTTAGCATCTGTCTGGAAATAACGATCCTTGCTGCCGTTCTCCATAGCTGCAATTGAACCCATACCACGATATACTTTATATTTTCTACCCTGGAATAACTCGAAATCTCCCGGGCTCTCGTCACATCCTGCAAGCATGCTACCCATCATACATACGTTACCGCCAGCTGCGATTGCTTTAGTAACATCACCTGAGTACTTGATACCACCATCTGCAATAATCGGCACGCCGTATTCCTTAGCCACTTCATAGCAATCCATAATAGCTGAAATCTGTGGAACACCGATACCTGCAACTACACGAGTTGTACAGATAGAACCAGGTCCGATACCTACCTTTACTGCGTCTGCACCTGCTTCGATAAGTGCCTTAGTAGCAGCACCTGTAGCAACATTACCTGCGATAACCTGAAGTTCAGGGAACTTCTCCTTAATGCTCTTAACTGCAGTAATGATATTCTTAGAATGTCCATGAGCTGAATCAACTACGATAACGTCAACTTTTGCATTATATAATGCTTCAACTCTTTCAAGCATATTACCTGTAATACCAACAGCGGCACCACAAAGAAGTCTTCCCTGATCGTCCTTTGCTGATAATGGATACTTAATCTGCTTCTCTATATCCTTAATCGTAATAAGACCCTTAAGATTAAAATTATCGTCTACAATAGGTAACTTCTCTTTTCTTGCCTTTGCAAGAATAGCCTTAGCCTCATCTAATGTAATACCTTCCTTAGCTGTAACAAGACCTTCTGAAGTCATACACTCCTTGATCTTCTTTGTGAAATCCTTCTCAAATTTAAGATCACGGTTTGTGATAATACCTACTAACTTTCTACCTTCAGTAATCGGCACACCTGAAATTCTGAACTTAGCCATAAGGTCGTTAGCATCTTTAAGTGTGTGCTCCGGTGAAAGATAAAAAGGATCTGTTATAACTCCATTCTCAGAACGCTTAACCTTGTCTACTTCTTCTGCCTGCTGTTCAACAGACATATTCTTGTGAATAATTCCAATTCCACCCTGTCTCGCCATAGCAATCGCCATTCTATGTTCCGTTACAGTATCCATACTTGCACTCATCAACGGAATGTTAAGACGAATCTTCTTTGTAAGCCATGTAGAAACATCAACCATATTCGGAGTAACCTCTGAATATGCAGGTACTAATAACACGTCATCAAATGTTATGCCCTCACCGATAATTTTACCCATGAGTTTATCCTCGCTTTCTACTTAATCGTTATGTCTTTAGATTTTATAAATAATACCAAATAAAATTGGCACTGTCAACCCGAGAAAAGAATTATTTTCACTTAATTTTTACTTAACAGTGTTAACCTTTCTTGGAGCATTATTCTTCATATCAGTAAGCATTTTTTCATCCGGTTCAAACATGATTTTAATCATCTCGTTCTTCTCTGTACCATACATAACGTAAACCTTATCTGCATTCTCCGGATTAGCTGATGTAAAATCATACAACTTACAAGTCTTGTTCTTATAACCATCAAGATGATGTGACTCTGCCGGTGCCATAATCTCAAGTCTTGCGAAATCAAACGCTAACTCTCTGCGACGCTTAGCTTTATTGGTAATCTTGTCAAAATCAACCTCACCATTTACAAATGCATACTCATACTCTACTTCAACACTTGTTGAATAGAAATAAAAAACAATTCCCAAAACTATCGCTGCTATGAAAAAAAGGAAATTCCACGTATATATGATAAGTCCTACTGATGCCAACATCAATAACATGATAAGCAGCTTCACAGCCATCGTATATTTAGGCGTTTCCCTTTTTACTATACATTCTGAATATAAATCTCCCATTTTGTCCTCCTTGGTTTCTATGTACAAACATTATACAATATTATATATTTTTTTTAAAGAATTAAAGCATGAATTTTTTGTTAAGTTTTGTCGATTTTCCTCTAAGACGTACTCTCGCCTCGTGAAAAACGTATCCAAACCTGATACAAAAACAAATATGGAACATTGCAACATAGACCTATCACATTTCTACATAATCTATATTGTAATGTTCCATATTTATTCCCCTTCGGGGTATACTCCGGAATCCGTCAGCCTCCGCTGTCGCCGCACTCCGTGCTCTGTGATTCCGTCTCCCCCTTCGGGATATACTCCGGAATCCGTCAGCCTCCGCTGTCGCCGCACTTCGTGCTCTGTGATTCCGTCTCCCCCTTCGGGGTATACTCCGGAATCCGACAGCCTCCGCTGTCGCCGCACTTCGTGCTCTGTGATTCCGTCGTTAACATGTCGGGTGAAAACAAATGGCAGCTATGCTGCCGCTTGTTTTCCTTCCGACATGTTACATGCCCATTCCCATTCCTGCGCCGGCCGGCATAGCAGGTACGTCTTCTTTAATTGTTGCAACAACTGACTCTGTTGTAAGGAGTGTTGATGCTACACTGTTTGCATTCTGTAATGCGCTTCTTGTAACCTTTGAAGGATCAAGAATTCCTGCTTCAACCATATCAACATACTGCTCTTTGTAAGCATCGAAACCAAATCCCGGTTCGCCATCCTTAACCTTGCTGATAACAACTGAACCTTCAAGACCTGCATTTGTAACAATGCTGTATAAAGGAGCTTCCAAAGCCTTAAGAATAATCTTAACACCTGTCTTCTCGTCACCTTCAAGAGTATCTGCAAGCTTAGCAACTTCTTTTGCTGCGTGGATGTAAGCAGAACCACCACCTGCGATGATACCTTCTTCAACTGCAGCCTTTGTAGCAGCGAGAGCATCTTCCATACGAAGCTTCTTCTCTTTCATCTCTGTCTCTGTAGCAGCACCTACGCGGATAACTGCAACACCACCTGCAAGCTTAGCAAGTCTTTCCTGTAATTTCTCTCTGTCAAACTCTGATGTTGTCTCTTCAATCTGTGAACGGATAAGCTGTACTCTTGCAGCAATCTCATTCTTATCTCCTTCACCATCTACGATGATAGTGTTCTCTTTCTGAACCTTAACTGATTTAGCTCTACCACACTGTTCAAGTGTAGCTTCCTTAAGATCAAGACCTAACTCTTCTGAAATAACCTGACCACCTGTAAGAATAGCGATATCCTTTAACATCTCTTTTCTTCTGTCGCCATATCCCGGAGCCTTAACAGCTACTACATTAAATGTACCTCTTAACTTGTTAACGATAAGAGTTGTAAGTGCCTCTCCTTCGATGTCTTCAGCAATGATAAGTAACTTAGCGCCTGACTGAACAACCTGCTCTAATACAGGAAGAATCTCCTGAATGTTAGAAATCTTCTTATCTGTGATAAGGATGTATGGATTCTCAAGAACTGCCTCCATCTTATCCATATTAGTTGCCATGTAAGCTGAGATATATCCTCTGTCAAACTGCATACCTTCTACAAGATCAAGCTCTGTCTGCATTGTCTTTGACTCTTCGATAGTAATAACACCATCATTAGAAACCTTCTCCATTGCATCTGCAACAAGTCCGCCAACTTCATCATCACCTGCAGAAATAGCAGCTACTCTTGCAATCTGGTTCTTGCCGTCAACTTTTCTACTCATGGCAGCAATTGCCTCTACAGCTACATCTGTAGCCTTCTTCATACCTCTTCTAAGCACGATAGGATTAGCTCCTGCTGCGAGGTTCTTCATTCCCTCATTAATCATAGCCTGTGCAAGAACTGTAGCTGTTGTAGTACCATCACCTGCAACATCATTTGTCTTAGTAGCTACTTCCTTAACAAGCTGTGCTCCCATGTTCTCGAAAGCATCCTCAAGTTCGATTTCTTTCGCGATTGTTACACCATCATTTGTAATAAGTGGTGCACCGAAAGACTTGTCAAGTACAACATTTCTTCCTTTTGGTCCAAGTGTAACCTTTACTGTATTAGCTAATTTATTAACACCAGCTTCAAGCGCTGTTCTGGCTTCTGCGCCATACTTAATTTCCTTTGCCATATTACTTAACCTCCAAATAATTATTCAACAATAGCTAAAATATCATTCTGCTTAACAACAATGTATTCAACATCATCGAGCTTAATCTCTGTTCCTGAATACTTTGCATATATAACTGTATCGCCAACTTTAACCTGCATAGTAACTTCTTTACCATCTATTACTCCGCCTGGTCCAACAGCAACTACCTCTGCCTGCTGTGGCTTCTCCTTTGCCTGTCCCGGGATAATAATTCCTGATTTGGTTGTTTCTTCTGCTACGAGCTGCTTTAATACCACTCTGTCACCTAAAGGTACTAATTTCATGTAAATATCCTCCTTCTTTATTAGCACTCTTTGTGATTGAGTGCTAAAACATTAGTTATATAATAATTTCTTTTCCTGCAATATGCAAGTGCAAAATTACTTTTCTTTTTTTACAAAATAATATGTTTTCTCTTGTTTCCTCTTTTTTTCTCTTATTTTATTGTTTTTATCCATTTGGTAAATTTTATTAATTGTTTATATTTTATATGCTCCATTTATCCTCTCCCGGTTTCGGGCAGCTTTGTGAAAGCTTCTTCGCTCTTGCCAACACAAAACATCCGCAGTATCTGCATGTAGGCCCCATTCTGCCCTGGCAGGTATCACATACGGCAAGTCTTCTTTCATATTCTTTATCAGACACACACTCCTCCGGCGAAAGTGCACTTATATATGAAGCAATCGCCTCATACATCTTATCCCTTTGCAGACTCTCCGGAATATTACAATCACATATTTTCTGTGCTATATCTTCCTGCATATTATTAACCATAACCTTCCTGTGTAAACTTTATAATAAATTAATATAAAAATAAGTTTTTACCCCTTTTCTTTTTCGAAAAAAAGTATTAAAATATACCTATACAACAATTATAAAAGGGGGCTTGACTATGAAAAAGAAAACATTCGCCAAAGTATTAGTTACTTTGATTGCATTAGCTGCTATCGTTGCAGGTGCAATTGCCATTTACAGAAAATTCTTCTGTCTTCCTGATGAGGACTGTGATTTTTTTGATGACGAGAACGACATCCCGCAGCCATCTGACACCACTAAACGCGGTTACGTAAACGTTCCTCTTGACAATGAGCCGGATTACGACGCTGATATGGACGTTGTTGAGGACGAAGAACTCTAATCCTAATATTAAATATATGCGAAATAATGCCTGACAATTCCGGTCGTGAATTTTGCTTTTGCAAATTATCCGACAAGCTTGTCAGGCTTATTTTTATTTCTTCTTATCTTCTTCCGGTATAATACCGTTAACCTTTGTCATGGCACGAGGCACTGCATCCCTCGAATTCTTCCAGGGTTCATCTTTATATCTGTAGTCGAACTTGTTAACGAACCAGTCCACATCCTCTATCATTCTTTCCATGTTCTCCACATATATGCGGCTCGTCCCCCTCATAAACTCATCAAGGTCATCCCCCATAAGATTACGCGGTGCTTCCTTAAGAAGTAATCCGTAATGCTCTGTACAAAAGCCTTTGGAGCCCAGATATTTCTTCTGAAAATTCTTATCATTCTGCCATAAATAGAAAATGGTAATTATGTATCTTTCAAAAAATCCCTGAACCCTGTCACATACAAAACAACTGTTATTTAACTTATTAACATAAGAAATAAGTGGACTATCCTCGCTTTTTCTAAAAAGAGATTTGCCCTTAAACGGGCTGTTAGCCATCTTCTTAATGTCCCTCGTAGTTTTCTGCATATGTGACTGCAAAACCAAAGCAAGTCCCAGTCTGTTATTCTCATCCCACAACTGTTTCATATGATTCTTACAAAAGCCAATTCTGTCAGTTTCCATACGGATATCATCTTCCATATAACTCGGACCCATAGTATACTCTACAGATGCTTTCTCAAGACTTCTGTACATAGCACATACGGCGCACTCTGTATCCTCATCAAAAGCATCATTTACCGGAATCGTATATAACTGTTCCTTCATCTAAACCTCCCACAAATCACAAAGGCAGGCAGTCCCACGATGTGGTACCTGCACTGCCCTGTTATTATTTTCTTTCTTCCATAATAATATCTTTAAGTTCTCTTGCCTTATCCTTAAGGTTAGACTTCGCTGTCTTAGATACTATAATCTCACCAAGGAATCTGAGTGCCTGATCTGTCTCACCGATTTTTCTCGCAAGATCTGCCATGATATAAATTAATGTCATATCATCCATTCCGCATATCGGGAAATTCTCCTTACTTACTGCTGCTGAGAAACCAAGGTATGCCTGCTTAATATATGACAACTCTTCTGTCAAAAGTGTTGCCTCTTCATCTGAACCAAGCTTACCCTCCTGCTTAAGCCACTCCCTCTTACCTCTAAGAATCCATGCCATCTTAAGACATATATAAGCTTTCTCGCTATTCTTAGCTTTCTTAACTACTGCATTAGCAAGAACTAATTTCATATTAAGAAATGCTTCGTCATAATTAATAGTAATGCCCTGCTGAGGTGGCAATCCCTTAAAGCTAGCTGATATCTGCTCTCTAATCAGGTTACGCTGTGCCTGTGTATTGTGTTCAAAAAATCTTGTAAGTGCTGCATATCCACAATGCGGGCATACGATCGCATCATATTTATTAACATCAACACCGGCATATATCGCACGTAAATCAGTGTCAGTCGCAACCATCTTAGCTTTACCGGCTCTTACGGCTTTAACAGTAAATGCCTTATCACATACAATGCACTTATATGACTTATCAAACAGCATCTCGGCCTCTATCTCTTCCGGAGATTTCTCTTTCTTAACTTCAGTGTCGGCGTTCTCTTTGTTCTCTTCTTCAAAAACGTCACCAATATTTCCTATACCCAACTTTTTCAAATCAGAAAAAATATCCACAATACCGTCTCCTTTGCATCGTTATTATGTCCAAACATTATATATACAATCATGATAGCACAGTTTTACGGATTTTAAAAGTCTTATTTTATAAAAAATATGTGAACGTCCCTCAAAAACAAGGTAGTTTATCAGCATGTTAAAACTTCTTTATTGTGCCTTTCTTTGGGCCTTAAGTTCGCCGCCATCCACAACAATATTCATAACATCACCCATTGTCACTTCGTCTGCAAGAATGAGCTTCGCAGCCAACGTCTCTACGCTCTTTTGCAAATATCGTTTGAGCGGTCGTGCTCCGTATATAGGGTCATAAGAATGTTCAACGATGAAATCCTCAGCCTCTTTTGAAAGTTCAATCTTTAATTCCCTATCAGCAAGTCTTCGGTTAACATCTTTAAGCATAAGCCCAATGATATTAGCAATATTATCTTTACTAAGAGGCTTAAAAAGAATTATCTCGTCAAGTCTGTTAAGAAATTCCGGTCTGAAATGTGCACGAAGATCTCCCATAACTGCATTCTGACTTTCTTCACTTATCTCTCCGTCTGCATTTATTCCGTCAAGAAGATATGAAGAACCTATATTTGAAGTCATAATTAATATAGTATTCTTAAAATCTACCGTTCTTCCTTGAGAATCCGTGATTCGTCCGTCATCCAACACCTGCAAAAGTATATTAAATACATCCGGATGTGCTTTTTCAACCTCATCAAATAATACAACCGAATATGGTTTTCTTCTCACCGCTTCCGTAAGCTGTCCGCCCTCTTCGTAACCAACATATCCGGGAGGTGCCCCTATAAGACGCGATACTGAATATTTCTCCATATACTCACTCATATCGATTCTTACCATATTCTGTTCATTATCAAAAAGCTGTTCCGCAAGTGCTTTGGCAAGCTCAGTTTTACCCACACCAGTAGGTCCAAGGAAAAGAAATGAGCCTATTGGCTTGTTAGGGTTCTTTATACCGGCTTTAGAACGCATAATAGCCTCAGACACCTTGGTAACCGCCTCATTTTGTCCTATTACTCTCTTATGCAGCTCCTCTTCAAGATGCAACGTCTTATTTCTTTCACTCTCAGTAAGCTTAGCCACAGGAATCCCTGTCCATCTTGATATAATCTTAGCTATCTCTTCATCCGTAACACTTTCATGCAAAAGTGCATCTTCCTTACGCGAGTTAGCTTCCGCTTCTGCAAGCTCCAGCTCCTTTAACATAGCCGGAAGTCGTCCGTACTGCAGTTCTGCCGCCTTATTAAGGTCGTAATTCTGTTGTGCAGTAGCTATGTCTTTATGGATATTCTCTATATCTTCTCTTAATTTCTGCACCTTAAGAACTGCCGATTTCTCGTTAGTCCATTTCGCCTTCTGTGAAGTAAGCTGCTCCTTAAGATCTCCAAGTTCCTTCTGCAGATTCTCAAGTCTCTCCTTACTAAGCTTATCACTCTCTTTCTTAAGTGCCGCCTCTTCTATCTCCATCTGCATAACCTTTCTTGATAACTCATCAAGCTCAGCAGGCATGGAATCAAGCTCGGTCTTAATAAGCGCACAAGCCTCATCCACAAGGTCTATGGCCTTATCAGGCAAAAATCTGTCCGAAATATATCTGTTAGAAAGTGTTGCCGCGCTGACAAGTGCAAGGTCTGTTATCTTAACGCCATGAAACACCTCATATCTGTCTTTAAGTCCTCTTAAAATAGATATGGTATCTTCAACAGTCGGTTCATCCACCATCACCGGTTGGAATCTACGTTCAAGTGCAGCATCTTTCTCTATATACTGTCTGTACTCATCAAGAGTTGTGGCACCTATACAGTGAAGCTCTCCTCTTGCAAGCATAGGCTTAAGCATATTACCGGCATCCATCGCTCCGTCAGTCTTACCTGCACCAACTATAAGATGAAGCTCGTCAACAAAAAGTATAATGTTTCCTTCGCTTCCTCTTACCTCATCAAGCACAGCCTTAAGTCTTTCCTCAAATTCCCCACGATACTTGGCTCCTGCCACCAATGCTCCCATATCAAGAGAAAATATTTTCTTATCCTTAAGTCCCTCCGGCACATCTCCTCTTACGATACGCTGCGCAAGACCTTCTACAACAGCAGTCTTACCTACACCCGGCTCACCGATAAGTACCGGGTTGTTCTTGGTTTTTCTTGAAAGTATTCTTATTATATTTCTAATCTCTGAATCTCTTCCTATAACAGGGTCTAACTTCTGCGCTCTTGCCTTCTCAACAAGGTCCTGTCCGTATTTCTCCAATGTCTCATAGGTAGCTTCCGGATTATCGCCTGTAACCCTCTGATTACCTCTTACTGTAGACAATGCCTTAAGGAAACGTTCTTCTGTTATCCCATATTCCTTAAAAATACTCTTTATCTCCTTATTAGGCTCCTTAAGCATGGAAAGAAAAAGATGTTCAACCGACACATACTCATCGCCCATTCGCTTAGCAATATCTTCTGATGCCAGCAGAATTTTATTAAGTGCCGAACTCACATAAAGCTGACCACCCGACACCTTAACTCTCTTTTCAAGAGCATCCTCCACTCTATTGATAAAATGCTCCTTCTGTATCTCCATCTTCTCAATCAATCGAAGAATAAGACTCTCCGGCTGTGTAATAAGGCTGTAAAGCAAATGCTCCTGGTCAATTTCCTGATTACCATATTCATATGCCGCCTTCTCACATCCATTTACCGCTTCAATTGACTTCTTTGTAAATTTGCTTATGTTCATAATCTATACCTCCTTGTATCACACTCTTTTAGTTACTTACCTATCACACTCTTTATTATTTTCTCCAATATAAAAAAATATAGACCGAACAAGTATTGCGCTTGTTCTATAATTACTATAACACACTTTTTGTGAATTGCAAGTATTTTTTGAATAAAATATTAGAGAATCTTTTTTTACATCAAAAGTGCCCCTGCCAATGATATGTACCCTATTCACCGAACAATCCGGCAAATAAGGCCATACCACCGACAAGGGCACGCATTAATTATTATTCTTCAATTCTAAATGAATTAAATATTTCATCTACCCATGATGTAAGCTGTGCATAGTCATCCTTCTCTGCGTTAAATATAAGTGTATATGCCACATCATCTTTCATAATGATTATAGCTCTTGCCATTACTTCTATCGTAGTACCATCCATTCCCGGCATCTCACCACTTGCGAAAATCTCGTAACAGTCATATTCACCTATCTTTCTAAGTGTAGATGAAACCTGAAGACCGTAGCTTACTAACTGGGAATCAATATACATTCCGCAAAGTTCTACATCATTATAGAAGCCTTGAGCATTAACTGTAGTTACAACAATGTTCTCATCCCACTCATCACCTGATGTAGGCTTATAAACAAATACAGAATCTACTTCGTCATATTCATTCTGAACCCAATCTGAATCTTCTGAAACATCAATAGCTATGCTGTAATCATCTATATATGTTCTGCTTTCACCTGAATCAGGATCGAACAGTACTACTCTTTCAGGAACATAATGATAAATAGGATAGTCTCTCTCTACTAACCATTTCTCAACATATGAACCTTCTTGCACAAAGATAACTTCTAATGCATCACAGCCATCAAAAGCATTCTCCATCTTAGTTATACTAAACGGAAGCTTAACGCTCTCCAATGCCTTACAATTCTTAAAAGCATCCTTTCCGACATATATTACACCTGTCGGAACTACTATTGTTTTAAGTGATGTACAATCCTTAAATGCTTCATTACCTATCCATATCAATGAATCCGGAAGCACTACATTAACAAGCTTATCGCATCCGCTAAATGTAGAATCAACAATATTAGTTACTACAAATCCATTAACCTTATCCGGAATATGTATCTGCGTAAGGGACTTATCCTTTAATCCTGTAATTACCGCTGTTCTATCAGGTCTAATCTCGAACTCAAATGCACTTTGAGGAGTTTCTTCTTTCATAAGCTCCTTAAGCTCATCCTCGTAATCGTATTTATCGAAACGTTCAACATATTCTGTCTTCTTAGCTTCTACTTCCTGAGTCTTATTCTCAATCACCTTGCTACTGCTACCTACTTCAACCTTAGCTTTCTCAAGAATCTTCTCCGCTTCTTCATAATTACCTGTAGCAACATAAATATCAGCAAGAGCTACATATGCCTCTTCACATTTAGGATCAATCTGAATTACATCAAGATATGCCGCAATCGCCTGCTCATACTCTAACTCAGCAAGATATTTATCTCCCAGCTTTAGACTCTCTTCAACCTTGCCCGCTTTAACACTCTGCGGCCATATAAGTACAATAACCGCCAACAAGGCAAGCTCCACTATTATACTAGCTATTATAACAAGTAATCTTGAATGAATCTTTCGTTTGGACTCAATGTTCATATCTTCTGCCATCACGAATCTCCTTAGTCTATAATTATATATACTAACTATATTCCAATTTTCCCAAAAAAGCAAGTCCCGTATGATGTGCAGGAACAAAAAAGAAGCGGCCTTTCGCCCCAATGTCATTTAGTTAAAGTGAAGCTTATGCTAAACACATATTGTAGATGATGTTTTCCTCTAAGACACGCTCTCGCTCCTTGAAAAACGTAGCAGTACTAAACTCAGAAAATCAAATGAGGAGTAATGCGCTACAGAAAATTTCAAAATACTTTATTTATCTGATACGCATTACTCCTCATTTTTCTTCGTTAAGTGCTGACGTTTTTCAAAGGTCTTAACGGAAATACATCATCTACAATATGTGTAATTCATGGTATTGCTTTAACTACATGACAGTGCCTTTCGACTGATTCTTCTATCAGAGTGCGAGACGGGGCGCTGCTCTCCAGTGGAGAGCGTTTAGCGCCGACCGAGCCGGCAGGCGAGATACGAACCCGTTCGAGTACCGTCCGCGGTGCTCGCGCGAGACGGGGTGCACGACGTCCAGGGGACGTCGGCTCTGCACCGACCGGAGCGAAGCGAAGACGTCGAACCCATGCGGGTTTCACGCATGGGTTCTGACCCCTTCGGGGTCAAAAACATAAGAGGCTCTATACTAACTGTTGGGGTGTATGATTAAAAAATCAGCACCTCGGCATTTTTTGTTTTATAATAATAAAAAAACCTCCAAGTGCCAGTCACCCAAAACTTTTTCACTCGGAGGTATGCATAAATGCATAATTATTGTATCAATAAACTTCT
>JAFTJD010000030.1 GCA_017456585.1 Lachnospiraceae bacterium | reverse complement strand
TATTTTTTACCTACCAAACAACACTTTCTCGCTCTCCGGTTGGTAATTTCACCGTGGCTTCTCCATTTTTTACCTACTAAACAACACTTTCTCGCTCTCCGGTTGGTAATTTCACTGTGACTTCTCTATTTTTTACCTACTAAACAACACTTTCTCGCTCTCCGGTTGGTAATTTCTACAAGCTACGTAACCAGTTCTCTATGAATGTACTCTCGTACTCATGTGCCTTAACACTTGGATGCGGATTAGTAGGTGCTACTACGAACTGCTGCATTCTAAGCTTCACAACAGTATCGCAAGCTTCTGTCTTTTCCTCTACTCTGTGCATCATCGGAACCTGATAATCACCTGCAATATCAAGATAAGGAATAGCCCACTTTCTTGCTACTCTTCTGATAGCTTCCGTATGCGGGAACGCACAACCATTAGTCACGATAATACCTATCTTGGCATAAGGATAATTAGTAATAAGATACTCAAGCACGATATTCCATGCACCATAGAATGTAGTGTTAACCATATCACTAATCTTTCCAATCGGCGCCTTCTGATGTCTCTCATCATCATTGATTCCAAAACAAAGTGTTATGTAATCTGCATCCTTAGGAATCTTCTTATATCTCTCGATGGAGAAGCTATCCGGTCTTGTTCCGAGGTCTGTCATAGTGGAACCGCACTTAGCTTCATTAACTATCTCCATATGATTTCTTCTTCCTATGAAGAATGGATACACCTTCTTCTCTCCTGCATATAAACCATCTGCAAATGTAAGCTCTGTACCCTCCGGTGCGTGCTTAAAATCGCCCTCTGTAAAACTGTCACCACAAGCAACCCACTTCTTACCCCATAATACATTAGATGCCTGTAACTCCTCCACTAATCGCGTAAGTTCTTCTATTCTTTTCTCCATTGTCCTTCCCCTTTCGTAAAAACTATTACAAAAAATTTTAGCACGTAAAAACCATGGTGGCAAGAAGATTTTTAGGCATACCACTTCGCTTGTTCATTCCAGATATGGCTGTACTCGCCACCCATGTTAAGCAGTTCCTCATGCTTGCCGCATTCCACCATACGTCCATCCTTCATAACAATTATCTTGTCCGCGCTGCGGCATATTCCTACACGATGAGAGATTATAACCGATGTCTTATCCTGTATCATCTCCACGAACTTTGATAAAATATCATACTCCACAAGTGGGTCAAGTGCACTTGTCGGCTCATCAAGTATGATGATGTCACTCTGCTTCCACAAGCCTCTTGCGATAGCAACCTTTTGCCACTCGCCACCCGACAACTCCATTCCGCCGAATTCTCTTCCAAGCTGTGTATCAAGGCCGCCAAATTTAGCGAGAAACTCTTCACCTGCAACCGCCTCGACTAATTTCTCCATAGCATTTGTATCATTGCGGCTAAGATCGCTGATACCGATATTTTCTCCAAGCGTAAAATTATAGTGCACAAAGTCCTGAGACACTATTGAGATGTGGTCATACAGACTCTTCCTGCTAAGCTCCTCTGTCTTCCGGTTGTCATACGCAATGCTTCCTTTTGATGGCAGATATGCGCCTGTAAGAAGCTTGGAAAATGTAGTTTTTCCCGAACCATTTTCACCTACGATAACCACATGCTCGCCTCGTTTAATCTCGCAGCTAAGTCCTGACAAAGCATCGCGTGTGCTTCCGCTATATCGAAAATATATGTTATCGGCAACTATTTTGTCCTCAAATGCCTTATATTCAACATCGCCATCCGTCTCTGTGGGAATCGTAAAATACTCATAATAATCCGCCACACCATCATACACACTTACGGTTTCAGCCACCGTCGCAATCACACCCTGCATATGAGTATGATAGGTTGCAAAGGCTGACAAGCATGCCGCAAACGCACCAATTGATATGTGGCCGTTTACCATAAGATAAACAGCTACCGCTATGTTAAGTGCATAAAAGAGATTTACAACGCTAATTCCTATTACCTGCTTCTTACCAACATCAAGCCTTACCTTTCGAAGCTCCTCCACTCTTTCTGTATTAACAACCTCCCACTTGTTCTTCAAATATCCACCGAAGCCCATAACCCTCATTTCCTTCATGGACTCCCTATTCGTAAAAAGGCTCCAGAGATAATCGCAACGTCTCTTAATATTACTCTGCATTCGTCTGATTCGGGTAAGCAACTTTTCAAAATAAATCTTTGATACCAGCGCAGGAATTATCCCTATAAGTCCTGATATAACAAGTACCGGCGAATATCCACCTACAACTAACATTGCACCGATACAACCGGCAAGTCCAGTAACTATCATGCTTAATCTGTCAATAAAGTAGAAATGCGCCCTAAGCCCGGTATGCGGGCTGGTAAACGATGTTGCCTCTGCCTTTTTGAACCGATCGAGAACCTCCGGGTTTTCAAGCTCTGAAAGCTCTATTTTCTTTGAAAAAGCGCATAACTGGTTGCCAAAATATTTCTCACCTTTAACATCCGCTATGCTGTAAAATGCCTGATTAAACACTGTAAGTACAGGCGGTATAGCCATGCATACACCGCATATTATAATTCGCTCTATAAGACCTTCCGCTTCTATTCCCTCTCCTGCAACAAGCTCCAGAATCTCAGCAAGCTTAAGCATAGACAGGATAGATGTAAAAACACTGGCAAGCTTGAGCACAACTACAAGAATAATAAATGCCGGAAATGCTTTGAAGCAGTCCTTGAAGGTACGCGCTATATTACTTATTACCGTTTTCATACGCCTGCCACCTGCCCTTCTGCTACTGCATCAGCTTCTGACTGTTCTTTATAAAATGAACTCTGCATAACAAACATTGTATGATACAAGCCCTGTTTTGCCATAAGCTCTTCATGACTTCCACTATCAACTATTCTTCCGCCATCAAGCACAAAAATACGGTCTGCCATTTTAGCGCTTGCAAGTCTGTGCGATATCATAATTGTGCCTCGATTACTAAATATCTTTGCAAAATTCTCATACATCCGGCTTTCTGCAAGCGGGTCAAGTGCCGCGGTCGGCTCATCAAGTATTACATACTTAGCATCTGACACAAAGGCTCTCGCCATAGCAACTCTTTGCCACTGTCCCTTTGACAAATCCTGTCCGTCCTCAGTAAGCTTACCAAGGTTACGGTCAAGCCCTTTATCATCGGCTACCGCAAACTCATCTGCTCCTGCAAGCACAAGTGCTTTCTTAAGTTTATCATCATCATTAATTGCCGAAAGATTACCAAATGCTACATTTTCCCTAAGTGTCATCTGGAAGCTTCCAAAATCCTGAAATACTACAGCCAGAAGCTTAAGTCTAAGCTTAGTATCAAGCTCTCTCACCGGCACACCGCCGATTGTGATATTACCTGTGGTCGGCTCATAAAGGCCACATAGAAGCTTAATGATCGTAGTCTTTCCTGCACCATTTTCACCGACAAAAGCTATTCTCTCGCCCTCTTTTACATAGAAGGTTACATTCTTAAGAATCTCCTTGTCTGTTCCAGGATATTTGTAACTTACATTCTCAAAGGCAATATCATAATACTTAATTTCGTTCTTGTCTCCAACAGCTGTTTCCACATTCATATCCATGAACTTCATGTAGAATCCCATCTCCATAGACAGCCTGATAAGTACCGATACATGCCATGCAGCTCCGCTTAATTTGTCCTGCACGCCTATAGCTCCACTTAATGCCGCAGTAAATTGTCCTAATGTAAGTCCACCACCAAGAAGTCCTATTGCTACCATACATACAACAAATATTATGTATACGAGACTAAGCATGTTGCTACTTATATTCATGAGAAGTATCTTTCTGTTCTCACGCATGGTAAGCTTCTCCTGCTTATCCCCATAATAATTCCATTTATTCATGAAGAGCTCCTCTGCCCCAAAAAGCTTCATTTCAAACATCGCATGCTTATTGGTAAGAAGTCCCTTAAGGTCAGCGATTCGTCTCTTAGCATCCGCAGCTTCTTCGGTTATCACAACCTGTCGTCCGGCTGAATAGTACCCAAGGACAGCCATAGGAATACCAATGATTACCACGCCTATACCTATCCATGGTGATATTGAGAAGAATACCGCCATAGTAAAAATGAGTGAAATCGTAGTTGTTCCCACTATCATCACACGATAAAAGCAGTCAAGTACCCTTTGTTCCGGTTCCTTAGTCATCTTCTGAAATATTTCATGTGTTTCCCGTTCTTCAAACGCTGAGAACTCTAAGCTCAGAAGTCTCTCCGCTATATCCGGTGCCATTTTCTTCGTAAGCTTTACACTTATAACATCTCTCTGATAGATTGCTATTCTCTGTAAAGATGTCCATAGCGTAGTCATAACCACAAGAAGTATGCCATACATAATAAGTGTTCCAAGCTCTCCCGTCCCCTTCGCATAAGCCACTGCGCTATCCACGATATTTTGCAAAAGAAGTACATTAAAGCCTGTGAAGAAGCCCGGCACAAAGAAGCCGAGAAAACATATTATTACATTGGATGGTGCATATTTGAATACTGTTTTTATACAAAACATGCAATTTTTGAGTACCTTCATGTTTACACCCCTCTTTCATATACGCACAGTTTACCAATACTTATCTACAATAACAATTCGTTGTAATATTTAACACTTTTTTTGTAATTTTTAGCATCATAGCATTTTCTATTTGCTTTCTCTATATCTTAATCGCCACGTACCCAAATATTAATTTACCCTATTGACTTAATCGGTATATAAGTAGTACAATGCAAGTGGAGAGTCCTGCCACTAAGTGGAAGTTGTAAAAGCGATGAAATCGCTTTTTAAGTGATTTCACATCATGGCTATGCATATGTTGCATAGCCATATATTATTAAGGAGGTTTATGAAACAAGAACGACTAAATCTATATCATATAGACATAAAATACATACGAAATTTACATAATATTGACAATCGAGTCTCTTCTGTATCACCTCAAATTGGTAAGCAACATCGTATCTATATTGGTCTGGTTATTATCTGTAATGAAAGAAAATATTTAATTCCTCTATCACATCCCGTAGAAAAGCATAAAAAAATGAGCGCCCGTGCAGACTTTGATAAAATAATACACAAACATGTTAAACTATTAGGTGTAATCAATTATAATCTAATTATTCCTGTATAAAATCCACAACTCATAAAAGTAAATTTGAAATCTGACAAAAACGACTCCCCAACGACAAATATTATAAACAATTATGTATTGACGAACTTAACTGGTGCCGAAAAAATGCAAACACTATAGTCAACAAAGCAAACTGTCTATATAAGCTTTGTACAAGTGATTCGAATTACAAAGGAAAAGAACGCTGCCTTAATTTTAAAAGATTAGAAATCGAATGTACCAAATATAATCTGAAATATAATTCTTAGTTATCTCGGCAATCTTACCACTATCGTAAATATATCGTTGTTACTTTCCACGACAAATTGTCCACCGCAACCATGCACAATTCGCTCGATACTACGAAGTCCCAAACCATGTCCAACCTGATTCTTCTTATCTGTCTTAGCTGTTTTTAGCGTAGCTTCTGTGTCGTCATCTACAGCAACCATCCTGTTTCTTATCCTAAAATAATAACAATCCTGTTGCTCACTGCATGTAATCTCCATGAACTTCCCATTCTTAACTTCCCGATTTGCCTCCAGCGCATTATCCAGAAGATTCCCAAAAAGTCCACATATCTCATCCGACTTTATCTTAAGTCCTGTAAGGTCACATAGAGCAAGACTAACAGCTATGCCTTCCCTTTTTGCCCTTCCGAGCTTATCTGAAAGAAGCGCATCCACTACCACATTTCCACTCTTCATCGGAAGTGTAAGTGTATCCACATCCTCGTTAAAAATCCTTAGATAATCCTTAAGCTCCTCATATTTCTGTTCATGAATAAGCACCTGCATAAGATTGATGTGATTCTTAAGGTCATGCCACAATTCCCTTGTACGCTGGTAACTATTCTCCACGCTTTCGAGATAAATATCCGTCTCGTGGCGTTTCATAGCGTCCTCAGCCTGCCTGATTCTTTCGCTTTGCTTCCTTTCATACATGTATGCTGATATGAGATACACAACATAAAATACAAGAAGAAGAATTAAAATCGTAAGCTTGTAAGCTACTCCGGCATGTTCAAACTGATATGTAATTACAAGCATTACAAAAAGCACCGAAGCTGCTACCGTAAGCAGATAGGAATACCTCCACTTCGCCGCTTTCCTTTCAGTCTGCCTGCCATTTCCCATAACCTTAAAAAATATTATTGCTGCTATCATAATACTTTTTGAAGCGGCTATACCTATCAACTGCGTATAATTAGCAGCTGAATTCTTAGCAAATCCACTCATAATTATCCAAAAGATATTATCAAGCAAAAATATTACTGTAAAAAAGCCCGTTCCCATAACACAGGCTTTTACCTTACTATATTTGTACTCACTAAATATAACATATACTGTTAATATAACCGAACCAATGAGGCTACCTATCATCTGCTGCAACATGCCAATCACACTTCCTATGTAAGTAAAATCTCCCACTATACCAGTTCTAACATAAGTCTCTGCTTAACATCCTTTGCATAGCTTCGACTTATCGGAATAATCGTACCGGATGTCAATTCTATCTGTTCACCTTTCCAGCCCTTTATATACGCCATATTTACCATATAACTTCTATGGCACCTTATAAAGCTCTCCCCAAGTGCTTTCTGCACATTATCCATGCTTTCATAGAAGCAATAATCCCCGGCATTGTCCGTATAAAGCTTAAGCTGTCTTCTGTCACTCTCGATGTACATGATTTCAGATTTATTGATGCGTATATTTTCACCGCTTATATGAAAGGAGAAGAAGTCTTCTCCCGACAGTTCATGTCTGATGTCACCAAGGACCATCGGGAGTTTTTCTTCTATCTGATTCTTCAGAAGATATCTAAAAGCTTTCACCTCATAGCCTATCTGAACATAATCTATGAAGCTCGTGACATAGATTATAAGACTTTTGATTCCTCTTCTTCGAAGCTCTCTCGCTATGCAGATGCCATCGTCAGTCCCATTTTCCATCTGAATATCCAGAAAGTAAACATCCGCTATGGCACTATTATCAAGCGCCTTGATAAGCTCGCGCCCACAAGAGTATTCAACAATCTCTGTCTCATAATCATAAGCAAAGCTGTCCTGCAATATTTTTTCACGTAATATATTTCGATACTGCGCCTCATCATCGCAGATTACAATCTTTAATCCCATGATATCCTCCGAAGCTTATATACTTAAGAAGCCTGATATTTCTTCGATTGCAGGCTAAACATCTCTGCATACTTGCCGTTCATCTTGAGAAGCTCTGCATGACTTCCTTCTTCAATCAGACAACCTGTATCAAACATATATATTTTATCAGCAATACGTGTTGTTGACAATCTGTGAGAAATAAAAATAACCGTTTTACCTTCAGTATTATGAAGAATAGCCTGATTCAGATTGTACTCTGCCATAGGGTCGAGCGCACTTGACGGCTCGTCCATAATGACAATCGGATAATCCTTGGCAAATACCCTTGATATGGCAATCTTCTGTGCCTCGCCACCCGAAAGGTTAGTTCCCTTATCGTTAAATTCTCTGGTAAGATGCGTATGTATTCCCTCATCAAGCGTCTTAAGCTTATCTGTAAAATCGGAAGCCTCCAATGCGTCAAGTACGGTTTTCTCATCTTTATCATTATACGTACCGTTCATTACGTTCTCGGCTATTGAAGTTGCAAATATTTTAAAGTCCTGAAATACCGTTCCTATTTTCTGTCTGTATGCTTCAGGCTCGTATTCCTTTATATTTACTCCGTTATACAGAATCTCTCCCTCTGTCGGGTCATAGAGACGCATAATCAGCTTAATAAGCGTCGTCTTACCAGCTCCGTTATATCCCACTATAGCGATTTTATCACCGGCACGGATAGAAAGATTGATGTTCTTGAGAGCATCCTTATTATCCCCTTCACCCTTTGGCGGAACATAATCTTTTTCATGGAATTGATATTTAGGATGTGAATCGAATTTATATGAGAAAGACACATTCTTAAATTCAAGGCTTTCAAAATCCGGTATTTCTCTTATTCCGTCCTTTATCTTTGCCTCAAAACGCACAAATTCATTATACTTTTCGATATACAATGAATGCTTGGCATATTTAGTAATTCGTTCAATCATATCCGTAAGCATCCATCTTACGTTCCATACTACCGCCGTACTTGCTGCAAATCCTCCGACAGTCAATGTTCCCTTATCAAGCATTGATATCATATAAAGTATCAATGCAAAAAAAGTTACATCACCCATCATGTTCCACACAACACCATAAAGCATAAAATACTTTTTGCCATATTTTTTGTCATATGAAATAAATTCCTCAGTATTATCATCATATTGCTTCATAAGAAGCTCATCAGCGTGATTAATACGAAGCTCTTTAGCGTAATCTGCCAAATGATACACTCTGTTAATATAGTTTTTCTTTCTAAACAAAGGATTGTTAGCCTTGCTGTGTTCAAAATTAATCTTATTTCCCCAGAAATTACATGCAATCGTAATGCACGACGAAGCCAATAAAATAGCCGCAATAATAGGGTCAACAGTAAGCAGTATTCCAAACAACGTAAACGACGCCACAACTCTGTTAATCAGCTTACCCGTATCTTCAAGAACTTCTATCGCACGCGTATCGGATTCATTCATCGCCCAGACAAAATCATTATAGAATTCCGGGTCATCAAAGCATGAAAGATCTAATGAACGTGCCTTAACAAACAATTCCTTGTACATTTTAAGATGCAGTTTTTCTCTCATCAAAGGATTCTTTATAATCCAGTACCATTTATCGAAAGCATATGCAAGTATGTAGAATACTGCCATTATTGCTATTATCTTAACTGCATATATGAAATCCGCTCCACCATCGACAGCATCAAGAAGATTATAATTAAATACAGCTACAGCCGAGTTAATAAATCCCCATATAATACCTTCTGCAATCATCAAAAGGAAATATTCAGGTGTATATACTGCAATCTTTCTAAGCATTATAAAATTATTTCTGAAAATAGATGTTATCTTCTGTTTCGGTTTCTTATTCATTGGCACTCACCTCATTTCCAAGATAATTTTCTGCCTGTCTATTAAACATGGCAGCATATTTACCGTTCTTTTTCATCAACTCTTCGTGCGTACCGCATTCTGCTATTCTGCCATCCTCCATAAGAATAACCCTGTCGGCAAGCACTGCTGATGAAAGCCTGTGTGAAATAAACACAACACTTCTTCCGTTTGTGGCTCTCATCATATTTTCAAACATTGTATATTCAGCAATCGGGTCAAGTGCACTTGACGGTTCATCAAGAAGCACAACAGGACTGTAATCAGCAAATACTCTCGCAAGCGAAAGCTTCTGTTGCTCACCGATAGAAAGATTTTCACCCTTATCGTCAAATTCACGGGTAAGAATGGTATCAAGACCATTATCAAATCTTTCAACTCGCTCAGCGGCACCACTTTCTACAAGCGCATTCTTTACAAGCTCATCATCGCCTTCTCTCGCCGGACGAAGAAGCACATTGTCCTTAACGCTCATAGAGAACATTTTAAAATCCTGAAAAACAGTGCTAAAACAGTCTCTGTAAGAGTTAAGTGAATATTCCTTTATATTCTTGTTATTAAACAATATCTCACCCTCAGTCGGATCATAGAGCCTTAAAAGAAGCTTAACCAGTGTGGTTTTACCTGAGCCATTGCTACCTACAAGTGCTATTCGCTCACCCTTATGTAATACAAAATTAATATCCTTTAGGGTATCCTGCTCGCTTCCTTCATATCTGAAATTAAGATTTCTCACCTCTATGTCGCCTCCATCTGCCGGTGCAGTCTTATCACCTCCAACAATTGTCGATTCATAATCAAGGAAAAATCTTACATCATCTAAGAACAATGCATGCTCACCGAATTCAGTAAACGCAAGCATCAAATTATTAAGACAATATGATATGGTCCCGATAGAACCAAGCACAACGAGGCAGTCACCCACACTCATTCCACCATTTGCCTTGCCAACACACATCGTACTCCATACCGAATATAACGTAGCACCAAGAATCGTTACCACATCAAGACCAACCCTCTGTACATAACCATATATCGCCTTACGTGTTCCGTTCTTTTTGATTACTTTTTTATATTCCTCATAAGTATCAGCGAGGTCTCGGAGCATATTCTGATACATGCCACCGATTCTCATTTCTTTGGCATATTCTCCAAGATAAAATGTTCTTTTTACATATTCTGCACGACGCTTAATAGGCTTTTTCTCTGATTCCAGCGCATGATGTGCAAGGTGTTCAAGTCTTCTAAAGAACCCAAGCAGCAACGGAAAAAGTCCGAACACAATTAACAATGGGTCAATACTGAACAAAAGTATAGAATTAGCAGTAAGTGCTATTATTCTTGACACAAGACCATCAAGCGTATACATAACCTTGAGCATTCTGTCATATGCCTCATCCATTGCCTTTACATATTTGTCATAAAAAGATGGTGTCTCATAACATGCAAGCTCAACCTCCGAAGCCTTACGAAACAGCATTTTCTCAACATATGCTCCGACCCTTCGGCTCTTAATCGGCGAAACAACATTGAAGAACCAACTAAGCACCAGATAAGCACCTATACAAATCAATGCAAGAGTGACTACATATCGTACAATGCTTACTATATCCTCTCCCGCATCTATTCCGTTAACGATTCTTCTAAGCAGATAGGTTTCACTAAGAAAGCCTAATATACCATAAACAAAAGACGACCCAATATATACAACCAGATAAATAGGTGATGCATTCCATATCATCTTTAACGCGAACAAATTATTGGAAATCGTTCTTTTAATCGGCAGTTTCTTCTTCTTTTCCTTTTTATCCTTTTTTATTTCTCTTTTTTCTTTTCCCATGTATATTCTCCTCCAAATAATCGAGTAGGCTGTCCCCTACTCGATTGTATTAACACCACACCTCGCATGCAGAGCATGCTCGTTGATGGACATTCACCAAATGGATTTTCATGCAAGCATGAATCCACTTGGCTCATTGTTAACACAAAATGCACCCTGTGACAATATCGTTGGTTATCCAATTATAACTAACAATATTCTTACCGGGTGCATTCTGAAAGTTATGTATTTGAGCCACAATTCACTTTTACTACACACATGTTAAATCTACAATCATCTGCAAGCAAGCTTGCATTCTTGTCGATTTAACATGTGCTAACGAAAGCATTTGCTTTCACTTGGCTCATTGTTAACACAAAAAAAACGCACCCTGAACGGATGCGTTAAAATATAGCAAACACATAGCTTACCAATTACTAATTGAGTAAACCCTGCAGGCGATACGTACGGCATCCGTTATTATTCTCTTCTGCTAATACAATAAGAGTATTAACTCTTGAGATTAAAGTGTTGATTATGAAATTGAACATTTCTAATAATCTGTGTAATAACTTGCTCATGTAGTTCGCCTCCTTTCAAATGTGTTATATTTTTACAATTGTTGCAACAATATGATAATATCACTCACATTTACATTTGTCAACATTATTTTTTGAAATAAATTATCACTTTATATTTAGTATAAGCTTCACGACACATTTTAATCTGCAATATGTTAATCAATTGAGAAGAATATGTCATTGAAAGAGCTTTTTTACTCTGCTAAACTTATACTATCATATGAAGTTTTCAGCATTTTTATCTGTCCACAGAGCTTATTTATCAAACATATAAAAGTGCCAACGAATATCTTAAATGAATATAACGGAGGGGAATTACATGCAGACAACGAATGCATCCAAAAAGAAGAAGCTTGCGCTATCTGTTGCCTTAACAGTTGCTGTCTTAGCAATTGTCTCACTCGGCATTATCGGAATAGCAACACTTCTCAAAAAACCACAAACCGCACCGGGATATGTAGCACCGGAAAGCGAATCCATAACCTATAACATGAACATAGGTTGGAAATTTACCGAAGTTAGCGAAGAAAGTCTCTGGCCGCTTGCCAAGGCACAGGCTTCTGTCACAAAAAATGGCAAGGAATTCTATGAGGTCGACTATGACGACTCCGCCTGGGAAACCGTAAGCCTTCCGCACGCAATAAGTGCTTCATATTCTTTCGCCGAAAGAGCCGTGGATGGTGGCGATACCGGCGTATATCGTGGAATAGCATTTTATAGAAAGGATTTTGTTGTTCCTGCGGATGCTGCCGGAAAGAAAGTCTTTATGGAGCTTGAAAGCGCAAGACAGGCTATATATATTTGGGTAAATGGTGAGCCGGTCGGCTACTACGAAGCAGGCATTACTGCTACAGGCTTTGACCTTACGCCGTACATAAAATACGGTGAAACTAATGTCGTTGCCATTGCCAACGACTCAACCTCCGCAAGAAATGCAAGCGAATATCTTAAAGAGACCGTACCCGGAACCGAATGGGGTTCAAATACAGGTGTTTCCTATCAGTGGAATACCAATGATTTTAACCCGACACAGGGCGGACTTACAGGTAATGCATTTTTGCATATCAAACCTTCAATATATCAGACTCTTCCGCTCTATAACAACTTAAAGACTACAGGCAATTATATATATGCCGACAATTTTGACATAGCAGGCAAGACAGCAACTATCAATGTTGTTGCCGAGATAAGAAATGAAAGTGATGCCGATAAAGATGTTGTTCTTGAGGTAAATGTGGTAGATAACACCGGCGCACTTAAATATACCTTCGAGGCTACCGGAAATGCAACTAAAGCAACTGACAAGGATGTTGTATATGAAACTGTAGTTAAGGATGATGTATATGCTGATGATCCTGCTGCCACTACTGCAGATACGGTTGATGTAAGCTATATCACGGCGAGCTTTGACGCGTCAGAGCTTAATTTCTGGAGCCCTGACAGTCCATACCTTTATGATGTATACACAATCCTTAAGGTTGACGGAGCAGTTGTTGATGTTGACAAAACAACCACCGGTTTTAGAAAAGTAAGCTACTCCGCAACAGGCGGCCTCAAAATAAATGACAAGTACGTATTCCTTACCGGTTATGCACAGCGTTCCACTAACGAATGGGCAGCCGTAGGTGTAGCCAATGACTGGCTTACAGACTACGACATGGAGCTTGTCAAGGCAAGTAATGCTAACTATATTCGTTGGATGCATGTTGCCGCAAAACCATCACAGATTCGTTCCACCGACAAATACGGTATCGTATCTGTTATGCCTGCCGGTGACAAAGAAGGTGACACATCAGGAAGAGCATGGAATCAGCGTGTTGAAGCCATGAGAGATACACTGATATACTATAGAAACAGTCCATCAGTAATCTTCTGGGAAGCAGGTAACAGTGCAATATCAGGCGACCACATGAAGGAAATGCGACTCATGAAGGAACTCTTGGACCCTAACGGAAACAGATACATAGGCTGTCGTTCTATCTCAACAGAAGAACAGGTTGAGTATGCTGAATGGGTCGGAACTATGCTTAACCGCCATGCTGGTTCAGCTGTTTCATCAATGGATATGACAGGTAAATACCTTCCAATACTCGAAACAGAATACCACCGTGAGGAAGCACCAAGACGAGTATGGGATGACTATTCTCCACCTTATTATGATTATCAGAGTAATATAAGAACAGATGGAGCCAAAAGTACCGGTTACGATGTGTATGACCTCACAAGCGAGGACATGGTATTAAGTGATGCAGGTGGTTATACAGAATTCTATAAGAACCGCGTTGGTTCAGAGGAAGGTAAGAGCTATTATTCAGCTGCCGCTGCTCTTCTCTGGGCAGACTCCAATCAGCACGGACGTAACTCTGGAAGCGAGAACTGTCGTGTGAGTGGTCGAGTAGATGCAGTACGTATTCCTAAGGAAACCTTCTACTCATACCAAGTACTCCAATCTCGCGAATCCAAGATTCACATTGTAGGTCACTGGAGTTATCCTGAACTTACAGCAGATACCTATTGGTACGATATCAAGGAGCCTGCCAGCGATGGTACTACCGAAGTATGGGCACCTACAGGTGAAAAGGCACAAAGAGATCCGCTTCACAAAACTGTATACGTAGTGGCAACTCGTGACTGTGCAAGAATTGAGCTTCTGGTTGACGGAAGCAAAGTAAGCGAATCCACACAGGAAGCTGATTATTTCATACACGCATTTGAAAATATAGATGTAACTAAAGGTAACAAAGTTGAAGCCATAGCTTATAACGCAGCCGGTGAAGTTATAGCGCGCGACGAAATCTATCGTTCAGGTGATGCTGCTAAGCTTAACCTTACCGCGACTACCGGTAACGGCGGTCTTATGGCAGATGGTTCCGACTACGCATTTGTTGACATAGAAGTTCTTGATGCCAACGGTAATGTATGTGCACTTAACTACGATAAGATTGATTTTTCAATCTCAGGTGAAGGCGTATTCTTAGGCGGATATAATAGCGGATTATTCGATGAAGAATCCGTAATTGCAAAGGATTATGTATATGCTGAATGTGGTCTTAACCGTGTATTTGTCCGTTCGACCAACACAGCAGGAAGCATAACATTAACAGCCACAATGGAAGGCCTTGCTCCTGTTTCAGTAACGATAAACTCTGTAGCCGTTGCAACAGACGGTGGTCTTACTACTGTAATGCCACAGAACTACAAGTCAGGTGCGACCATATATTCAGAGACCAAATATGAAGTAACAGGTACTGACCTCTACGCTCCTTGCGAGAATGCAATTATAGTAGAAGGTGATGCAGAAGCTGATAAGGGTGTACGCTATACAGTAACAGTTAACGATGTGGCTGTAGAAAGTGCAGAGGCTTACAAGCCTAATGACACCATCGGTGTTCAGGCAACTTTAAGACCTATCCTTTACCAGATTAGAAAAACAGGTCTTACTAACCTCGATACCTATGAAGAGAAAAATGGCACTCTTTCCCTGTTACTCGGAAGAAAGCTTATCATCGTAAGTGTTGACAAAACCTTCCTTCGTGTAGGCAATGACCCCGAGGCTGACCTTTTAAGTGCTGCTCCTGAGCTTAACTCTGAAGCAATTCTCGTTGCAGAGCTTAGTGCAATACTAAAATATATAGAAGGTGTTACCTTTGAAGTTGATGATGTAAATCACATATTCAAAATAACAGTTGGTGAGTAACGCAATTTTCTTTATCCTTCTCTTTTTTAACATATGAAACGGCGGTTGCATACTATTGCAACCGCCGTTTTGCGTGTTTATTATTATCTCTAACTAAATGCTATACCAAACATATATGGTGGTATCTTTATAATATCACCCTCTACTTTCCTATACGCCTCGCGCCTTCGATAAGAAGTGCACTTTTACCATTACTGCTGTGCTTCCATTCTAATATTTTATCATAAATTTTTCTTTTAATCTCCATAGTTTCACTCTCCGCCCACAGTACGCAAAGTATTTTTATGTATTTATTATTACTATACGCAAGGTAAATTATACGCCATTTTGCTACTATACGCAAGGTATTTTTGTTTAAACATAAACCAAAGAGTCTGTATCCGCCGGTTTTGTATTGTACCTTGCGCATAATTGCAAATTAAACAATATACTTCTTATTAATTCATTATATATTTTTCAAACCAAATGGGAATAGTCTTAGAAAGCCTAATAGGAGAACCGTCTTTATATATTGCAAATCGACGAAAAGATTCTGTATTGTCATAGAAAGCAATTAATTTACATTTATCAATGATTAAATTTAGATTTTTGAACGATTCGTAATAACGTCGTTCAATGTCAGATTCGGGAATTCCATGTCCACCTTTAGATACCCTTGCAAGAACTCTTTCTTTTACTGACGTATTTTTTCATCAAAACAAGTTCCTTTCAATAACCTTTTTTTGCTTTGTACTCAGAAGATAATTCCCCAACATTTCAAAAAAATCCTGTTGTTCTTCAGTTTCTGCTTCTAAAACCAATTGAAGTGTATCTTCAGGTTGCAACTTTTCAATTTCTTTATATATCTCTAGGTACTTATTTACATCGCACATATTCCAACCTCCCTTATATATAACATTATATACTATATTATGATAGACGGCAAGATAATTGTTTATTCATATTAATGAAACGACTCATGCTGTTCATGCAGCACAAGCCATTTCATCCATTGTTATATTAACCATTACCTACACTTGTCAGATACCATATACCGTCGATTTTATAAACTGTAAAATTGTGTCCCATCATAATCCAACCTTCCCATTCTCCGGTTCCATAATCATAAAACCAATTATATGTCTCCGGTGCATTAGGTTTTATCGCATAGCCTATCATAAATACTTTATGGTCTTCATCAATCTCTTCACCATCTAAGTCTATGCCTTCCCAATAGCTCACGCTTGTCATGCACATATCACTGGCACCATATAGATTATCCGGTCTTACCTCTGTATACAGCTTCTTATAGCCTTCAAATATCTGCTTAGCAAGTTCCTCATCTGAAATGCTACTCTCAGCTTCTATCCCCGTATCTAAACCTGCTGTTGCAGAAACCGACACCTTGACACAAGCCGTATTATAGATGCCATTTACCATCAAGCCATCAAACACTCCTCTAAAGGTAGTATATGCCTCAAGAGAAATATTATCTGTATCATACCATATGCTGTAGTAAGCTTTCTCATTATTAATTGTATGAATTGCTTCCTGAAAATTACTATTAATCAGCCAGCTTTCCTCTTCATTTACAAACAGCCTATAATATTCCCCTTGTTTGATGTTCTCTTCTATGCTAAGAATCTTCTCTTCGCTTATATTTTCCTTATACCAACAATCTGACCCCAACGGCACATTTCTGAAAAAGCTATGTTCAAAATATGTCCGCGCAAGCTCATTCAAGCTTTCTTCATCGTTAACTCCCGAAGTCTTTCCCTGAAGTCTTACTAACTCGTCGATGCCGACTGTTTCCATGCCATACTTAGAATTATACTCTACTTTAAGACCACGCTGCTTCATGTTGGTAAAAAGTGGATCTATATCCGCCTTTCGTTCAAGCTCAGCTCGTAAATACCCAAAATCATCTTCTATCCCTTCTGCTGTCACCGGATTGCCTGCGGCATCCCACATAGTATAGAAATATGTAACTCCATCCATATATCGGCTTACAACATTACTTGTTTCTGCAAATATCCACTCTTCATCATTTACAGAAAATGAATAATATGCCTGCTTACTCTTTACTGCATTTAACTCTTTTCTACACTCTAAACTACGTTCCTTTTCTTCATGCCATACCACATTATCAAATAATGTCTGCTTAGTCTCGGTTAGTTCTGCATGACTGCGTAACTCTTCTGCTGTATCAGAAGCTTCCTCGGCGATAAGCTCACTGCGTGTCAACCACCTATCTTTATATTCTGCATACTCGATAGCATGTTCCTCGTCACGATAATGCAACGTTATTACAAGCTCATCCTGTATGTAATTCTCAAAAAGCGCCTGTACCTCATCCGCCACATCAGAATATATAATCGCATCGTCCGCTGCAGAAGTGCCATCCTCGGTGGCAGTTGTGCTCTCTCCTGCCGCTGTAGTTGTAGTTTCCTCCGTTGCTTGTGTGCCACTTTCTTCTGTTATATTCGTTCCGCTTTCTATGGTCTCGTCGGGTGCTTCATTACATGCCCAAAGCCCAAGTAAGCATATTGATAACGTTAAAATGCAAAGTTGTTTCTTCATACGGATTATTCCTTTCTCAAAAAGCTATAGCATATCCTTATATTCTATTCCCATATTTTTATCATGCAATCTCCAAAAACCTTATCAGCCTCTATAATATTATCTTCAGTTGCGTATTTTTGATATACATTATCTATGCTTGCAAGTTCTTCGGATACTCCACCTGAAATCACATGTATCTTATTATCTTCGGTCACAAAATACCTTGATTCCCATCCTGACACCATAATCCCTTTACCATATTTCTTAAGTGTGGGCTCCACAACATCTATATTTGTGCCTTTAGCCCATCCATCCATTATACTGCTGTAAATCCTCCCGTCTCTTCTATACAACTGAATAGTTCCAACAAGCTCTTCACCATTTACAATAAACATAGTATATCCCATAAAACTACTATTTTCTTTATCAATATAAAAATCATAATAACCATCACTACTTATAAAGCTACCCTTCGGGAAAAGTGAGGCCAAAAATTCTTTTTCATATTTATTAATATATTCAACTATCTCTTCCTCTGTAAACGGAACCAAATCTGCCTCCGAAATGATTACACTCGGCGGAAGTCCACCGCATACTGTAGTTTCCTCTGTCTTATCAGTGCATGCGAACAATGACATGAGCAAACAGACTGATAATATAATTATAAATGTTTTCTTCATTTTGAACCTCCTTTGTAAAGGTACACCTATCCCCTTCAACACATCAAGTATATCATATTATTTTTTTTTTATCCAATCATACCTCCTATATTACTACAACAATTTTCAAACATAATAGGTGACAACTTTTTCTAATTATTTTTTCTTACTTCCACATTTTTATTTGATTCTTATTAAAACAGCTCATGACACAAAAGTGTCACAAGCTGTTCCATTATCACTTTACATTTAACATTACTATAAATTCTACTCACTTAGTTTTAGCGAACACTCACTCAAAATCTTATCCTCCTCATAGCACTTATAATACAATATTTACATCTATCAAAGTAAAAACACGAATAGCTTTGCATTATTTATGAATTATTTCATATAATTGTTCGAAACCTGTATCCTTATTGGTTGTAACTCCAATAAATTTATTATTGAATCGTTCAAAATAATAAAAGTAATATTTGTCATCATCTAATAATTTTCTAACAACCATATCATCTGCGCGGCAAGTAAATATATCTCCATTTTTAGTATACATACATACTTCATCTGAAACCGCAGCCGAATGCACACTTCTATCAATTATCTTATTATCGTTATCAATCATACTGTATAAATACAATTCATTAAAGGAGTTTATATATGAAATATTTTCTTCTGAAACCGAAAATTGTTTAATGTGTTCGTATACTTCTTTCATACCTGTGTGATATTTAACTATATTCTTTGAATAGACATCGTATTTAAATATATACCAACCCAACTCATCATAATCCATATAATAAATCAAATTATTATCAATAATAGGCTTTAAATAAGGATTCATCACATTAAATACTTTTATGGAATCTGTCAAATTACCTTCTTTTTCATCATATACTTTAATAACATGTCCAACATTACCCTCTTTATCCTCGTCACCTACCAAATATATTATTTTATTTTCCGAAAATGACAACCATGGTAATAGTGTCGACGAATTATAGTTACTTGCCTGATCAATAATTTTGGAATTATTATTCCTGTCAACACAAATAATTTTCCAAGTATTATTTATTTCAGCATCAACTTTACTTGCCTCAACAATAAAATAATTACTATCTGTTTTAACAAAACTATATATCGAATTACTACTATCGCTTACTTCGTATTCCAGCTTATAATAATCGTCATCTGCATGTATCCATATTTCTCTTTCATATGCTGCCACACCTTGTTGTAGCGATTCTTCATTTATCCGCTCTGTAATAATAATTATTTCATCATTATATGGTGTAAAAGATATAATAAACCCTTCTTCTGTAGACACTGTATTAAACTGTACATTATATTGGGTATCATAATCCATTTCATTATAGTCAATATTAATTTTATCTTTATAATAATCTATGTTTCTTCTTGAATGTTCATCATCAAAAGCTTTATAATCTTGCTGCTTAATGTCAAAATCAATTACGGTTTTGTAATATTCCTCTAATGTATATATATTATCTTTTTCATCATTTACTTCATCAGTTAGATTATTCTTCTCGATAGTAGTTGGATTCTCGTTGATATTTATATTTTTTTTATTACATCCTGTAACCAACAAAGCAAAAGTACATATGGTAAATAATAGCCTTTTTTTCATCTTTCCTCCAAACAGTTGCATACGGAATATCCGTATGCAACTTATAATTTTAATACACAAAATTAGCTATCCTTAATTGATACCAATATTGATAACACGCCTCATTAACATTATTAAAAGGTTCGTAATGTGTTCCCCAATAAGTGTCACTCCAATTAGGGTCTAATAATTTTAATTCGATATTTGCATAATCAGTTGTACTTCCTGTTGTATAAGTTATTCCCGCCCCTGATATATAATGACTTCCTGTTTTTGTACTTGGATAATATGATAAATATTTCATTTTCACCAAGTAAATAACCTGATCACCATATGCATGATTTGAGCGTATCCAATACTCCATTGAATCCTTATCACTTGTACTATTTGTAAATGTAGTTCTTGTCCATTCTCTTGCTCTATCATCGAAATGATTAAGTGTCGTTGGAATATACTCTATCCATGTACATTCATCTCTATCAGTGCATAAATAATCAATAGTAGCCAGTGTTCGTTGTTTACTTGGAGAAAATGAAATATTT
>JAFTJD010000029.1 GCA_017456585.1 Lachnospiraceae bacterium | reverse complement strand
GAGAAGTTTTGAGGTAAAATCAGAAATAGGCATAGGGTTCAATCCTTTCTATATATTTTGTTGTGGTGACTTAATTATATAAGAATTGAATCTCTATGCCTATTTATTTTTTACTTTACCCCAAAGAAAAGTATAGAACCGTAATTTACAGTATATCCTTAACCAAACGACATGACTGCTATTTTTGGCAAAGCGTGTGCCTTTGCCGGAAACATCATCCTTGATTTAAGTTGCGGTATGCGGTGGGAGTCATGTTATAGCGTTTCTTGAATTGGCGCATAAAGTGAACATCGTTGTTGTAACCGCAGAGCTTCGCAATTTCTGAAATAGAAATGGAGTCATGTGTAAGAAAGTTGGTGCTATAACTTAATCTGCTTTCGATTACGTCCTCTATGAGAGTGGTATCGAACTGTTCCTTGTAGAGACGTTGCAGGTAAGTGGGGCATATGTTTAGTTGGCTTGCCATTTCATCAATTGTCCATTTGTAGGCAGGGTTGGCATATATGTCATTGCGTAACTGTATTAGTCGCTGTGAATAAGGCGAAAATGTATAGTTGTTTAACATATTGTTATAGAATTCAGAGGCCTTCATGAAAAGTGCATGTAAAAGAAATGACATGGTTTGCATGCGGTTGATTCCGTCTGAATTGAATTCGTATAATATCTTCTTAAATATATCAGTAACAAAATCTGTATCCTGTACCTGAATCAATGTGTTAAGAGGTAATCCGATTGAGGAAAAGAAACCGGAACTGATATTTTCAAAATACATCCAGTCATTTATATAATAGCTTTTGTTGGCTGAATACTTATAAGGAAAGCCGATATCCATAATTATCAGCTGATTAGGCTCAGTATGGGTGACAGTGCCGTTAAGTTCAAAGACGGCAGGCGTTTTCACATATAGTAGAAGGTAACTTGTGTTACCTGACGGACGGCTAATCGAAAAGTTATTGCTATGAATACTGTTGCATGCCATACGTGTTATTTTCATTTGGTCACCTCATTTTGTGTGATAAGTCAGTATGGAATGTATTATATACTATTGAAGCCAAGATGTCAAAGTGCTAAAATTATCATTAAATACACTAGCTGTTTTGCTTATCAGTTATTATAAAGCGAAAGGAGAATAATAGGTGATGAATAGTGGGTCAAAGTTTAGTTTTAATTATGAGTGGATATTTAAAAAAGCTAACGCATTTCCGCTCGACAAAGCATTAGAGAGTAACAAAGATGTTAATGGCAAATATTTTTACGAAGAAGACTATGTACTTGAGGATTGGAAAGAGGTAAGCCTTCCGCATACATTTAATGATGAGGATGCGTTTGTGAGCAGAATTGCTGACCATGGAAGTGAGTATGACAGAACATTTTCATTCTATAGAAAGAATTTTGTGCTTGATGCCAAGGATGCGAAAAAGAAGGTAATAATTGAATTCGAGGGTGTAAGACAGACTGCGTATGTGTACATAAATGGCAAGATGGCAGGCTTTTCAGAAAATGGTGTTGCGCCTTTTGCTCTTGATATTACTGGTTATGTAAGATTTGGAGAGGCTAATCTTATAGCTATAGCAACAGATAATACATCTTCACGTAATGTTAATGAGTGTGCCGGAGAGACACCGAATAAGGAAGATGTTGAACCGGGATATTATAGCGTGAAGCTTACAGGTAATACAGTTATTCCGCCGGAAAGACAAGGAACAGGATATCTGTGGAATTGTAATGATTTTAATCCGTCATTCGGAGGCTTAAGTAAGAATGTGTGGTTACACATTAAGAATCCTGTATACCTTACACTTCCGGTCTATTCTAATCTTAGAACTAAAGGCGTGTATGTATATGCAACAGATTTTGATATAGCTAATCATACAGCGAAGATTAATGTAGAGGCAGAGATTAAGAACGAGAGCGATGAAGAAGCTAAGAATGTTAACCTTCTTGTTAAAGTGTTCAATCACGAAGGCAAGGAGATAGCTGCTTTTGAATCAGTAAAGAAAAATATTGTCAATGTTAAAGAAGAACTTCCTCCATTAACAATTACACCTGAGGACGCATATGAATGGGATGCTGAGAATGGTAAATATGTTGCGATTGAGGAAGAGGATAAGGTAGCCCCTACAGAGACCGCATCCAAGAATGTAACAGTAATTGAAGCAGCAAGTCAGGTTAGTGACCTTAGATTCTGGTGCGATTATGATCCATATCTTTATGATGTATATGTGTCACTTGTGGTTGATGGCGAAGAATCAGATTCTGTAAACATTCAGACAGGTTTTAGAAAAGTAAGCTACGATAAGGATAGTGGATTATATATTAATGATAAATATGTATGGCTTACAGGTTATGCGCAGCGTTCAACCAATGAGTGGGCAGCTGTTGGTGTGGCGCCGGATTGGCTTAAGGATTATGATGCTAAGCTTATCAGGGAGAGTAATGCTAACTTTATAAGATGGATGCATGTGGCGGCATGTCCTGCAGATATACGTTCTTATGACAGATACGGAGTAGTATGTGTTCAGCCGGCAGGCGATAAAGAGAGACATGTATATGGCAGACAGTGGGATCAGCGTGTCGAGCTTATGAGAGATGTAATTATTTACTATAGGAATAATCCATCTATTATCTTTTGGGAAACAGGTAATAATGCTGTTAGTAAGGAACATATGAGAGAAATGACTCTTCTTAAGAGAGAGCTTGACCCTAACGGCGGAAGATATATGGGCTGCAGAACTATTTGTACGATGGATGTAATATGCGAATCAGAGTTTGTAGGAACAATGCTTAACCGATTTGCAGGAAGATTTGAATCAGAGCTTATGCCTATTGTAGAGACTGAATATCTCAGGGATGAGTCTCCACGAAGAGTATGGGACGATTTTTCGCCGCCTGATTATGATTATAAGAACCGTTGGCTTGGAAGACATGGTAAGAAGCAGATGGGCGGTGATATGTGGGATCAGACAGCAGAGGATTTCGTTATTGCTGCTGCGAGAAGCTATCATGAGTTCTTTAATGACAGGGTAGGAGGCGCATCAGGTAAGAATTTCTATTCTGCTACTGCGGCACTTTGTTGGACAGACTCGGCACAGCATGGACGCCAGTCGGCGAGTGAAAATGCAAGAATGAGCGGAAGAGTGGATGCAGTACGTGTTCCTAAGCAGAGTTTTTATGCATTTAAAACACTTCAAAATACAGAACCGGATATTATGATTGTGGGCCACTGGAATTATCCGAAGGAAGGTGGAGACGCATACAAATATGAGAAAAAAGCATTTGACGGTCAGGCATGGGAGCCTACAGGTGAATACGATTACCGTGATCCAAAGCATAAGACAGTGTATGTAATTGGTAATCCGTTTATTGCGAAGGTTGAGTTATATGTTAATGGTAAGCTTATAGGTGCATGTAGTGAGCCGGAGAAATCATTTGTATATCCATTCCGTGATGTGGATGTTACAGCTTCCGGAAGAATCGAAGCCATTGCATATGATATGCAGGACAAAGAACTTGTAAGAAAACACATAGATACTGTTAATGAGCCTGCAAAGATAGTTTTAAGACCTGTTACTGGTTCTAAGGGGCTTATGGCAGATGGCGCAGATGTGGCATTCTTCGATGTTGAAGTTGTAGATAATGAAGGAAGAATATGTCCGCTTTGCTATGACAGAATTGATTTTGAAATAAGCGGAGAAGCGAAATTCCTGGGTGGATATAATAGTGGTAAATTCAACGGATACGGTAAAAATGACAGTGTAATTCATCAGATGCATGTCTATGCTGAATGTGGTAATAACAGAGTATTTGTGCGTTCAACAAAGAATGCCGGAGAAATAGTGCTTACTGCTAAGATGGGAGAATTAAAGACAACAGTTTCCATTAATTCCGTAGAGGTTGAAGATATGACACCTGTAAGTACAACTATGCCACAGCTTTATGGTAAAGAAGATATTTCAGATGTTGCAAAAGAATCACCATATGATGCACTTGTGGGAACCAAAGAGATTCTTTGCAGAAATACCTTTGATACAAGAAATTATTACAAGGTTACAGTTAATGGCAGAGAGGTTGATTTCAAGGGTAGTGACAAAGTATATGAACAGACAGGTATCTATGGACCGGTATTACCTGTGCTTGATCACTTGTTGTCGGTTAATCCTAATCTCTTTACATACACATATGATGAAAAAGCAGGTCGCCTTACACTTACATCCGGAGATGAAACTATTGAGGCAACGGTTGGACAACCGCCTCTTATAGTAAATGGAGAAGAAAATCTTATGAATGGCGAACCGGAGCTTCATAACGGAGAATTCTGTATGGAGATTAATACTGCGGTTTCATATATCAAGGGTGTCAAAGCAGATGTAGATAATAATATTTTTATCTACAAGCTTGAGTTGGAAGTTCCTGAAAAATAAATATAGGTGCTTGATAAATACCATTTGATATTGTAAAATTGTATATGGTACATTTAGATTATAATAACTGCTGCATGTATGATAAATGTAGCAGTTATTAATCATTTTTGTGTTAATTATATTTGAAAAGGAGATTATCTCTATGAAGCTTAATCAATTACAGAATACTAACGTAAGAGAAGAGTTTAAGTCCAAGGGTTATGCACTTTATGAATATGATAGAGAGAAGCTTAAACAAGCTACAGCTTCTGCACCTACATGGGTACATTTTGGCGCAGGTAATATATTCAGAGCATTTCCGGCAGCGGTTTTACAGAAGATTCTTAATAAGGGTGAGTACGACAAGGGTATTATTGTAGGTGAAGGTTTTGATTATGAGATTATAAATAAGGCATACACACCATATGATTCTTTAAGCCTTCTTGTAACGCTTAAATCAAATGGTGAAATTGCCAAAGAGGTTATCGGAAGTGTAGTAGATGCGATGCCTGTAGCAGATGAAGGGTCAGATGAGTGGAAGCGTTTTTGCGCAATATTCAGAGAGCCCTCACTTCAGATGGTAAGTTATACGATTACAGAGAAGGGATATAGCTTCTTTGCCAATGGTATCATGGAGAAGACAACTAAGCTTCTTCTTGAGAGATTTAATGCAGGAGCATATCCTATTGCCATGGTAAGTATGGATAATTGTTCTCATAACGGAGACAAGCTTAAAACAGTTGTTACCGGTTATGCTAAGCAGTGGGTTGAGGAAGGTAAGGCACCGGCAGAATTTCTTCAGTATCTTGAAGATGAGAGCAAGGTATCTTTCCCGTGGAGTATGATTGATAAGATAACTCCAAGACCTGATGCTAAGGTACAGCAGATGCTTAGAGAGGATAGTTTTGAAGACGGAGAACTCATTATTACTTCAAGAAATACTTACACATCAGCATTTGTTAATGCAGAAGAAGTTGAGTATCTTGTAATCGAGGACAGCTTCCCGAACGGAAGACCTCCGTTAGAGCTTGGCGGAATCTATTTCGCTGATAGAGAGACAGTTGACAAGGTTGAAAAGATGAAGGTATGTACATGCCTTAATCCTCTTCATACGGCACTTGCTATATATGGATGTCTTCTTGGATATACATTAATATGTGATGAGATGCAGGACGAAGATCTTAAGAATCTTGTGAAACGCTTAGGTTATGTAGAAGGACTTCCGGTTGTAGTTGATCCTAAGATAATTGCACCGCAGACATTTATTGATGAAGTATTCTATAAGAGACTTCCTAATCCATTTATGCCGGATGCACCACAGCGTATAGCAACAGATACTTCACAGAAGCTCCCTATAAGATTTGGTGAGACCTTAAAAGCATACAAGGAGAAAGGGCTTAGCCTGGATGAACTTAAGGCAGTTCCGCTTGTTATTGCAGGTTACCTAAGATACCTTATGGGGGTTGATGATAATGGTAATGCTTTTGAACCAAGTAGCGACCCGTTGTTAGAAGAATTACAGGGATATGTTAAGAATGTAAAACTCGGTGAGGAGCTTACAGCAGAAGACAAGGCAAGTGTTACTGAGTTCCTTAGAAGAAAGGATGTATTTGCAGTTGATCTTGTAGAGATAGGTTTAGCTGACAAAATCATTGGCTTCTTTGAGCAGATGATTAAAGGACCGGGAGCGGTAAGAAATATTTTGAAATAATGAGATTATATAGGGGCAAAAGGTCAAGTGTTGCTTGATACTTTGCCCCATATACATAATAGTATAATGTGTAGGGTGGAATAGAATGATTGAGCATATTAAAGTAGACGTACTTGAGACAGGGAGAAAATTGTATCATTATACTAAGGCTCCGGCATTGCAAAGTATTCTTGAGGTTAACAGATTATGGGCTACTAAGCATGATTTTTTGAATGACCGAACGGAATTTGAATATGCATATAAGATATTTGTGACTAAGATTTTGTCGCAGATAGAAGATAATGAGCTTCGTATAAGATTAGAGGAAGAACTTGATAGCGAGATCCAGGCAGAACTTAGCGGAGTGTCTGAGGATGGCGTTTTATCAGGGTATTATGTTGCATCGTTTTCGAAGAATTCCGATAATCTTGCTTTGTGGTCTGAATTTGCCGGAGGAACAGGTTATAGTATTGGGTTTGACTATGATGTATTGAAGAAGTCATTTGCTATTAATTATTGTTGGGAAGGTGAAGTAGTTTATGACGAGAGAGTACAGCTTAAGCGCCTTAGTGATACCTGGGATATCTTGCTTAATGACAGATGTGGATGTTCTTTGAATGAATTTCTTAGAATTAAGAATGATGACCTTAATGATGAACTTGTACGTGGCATAGTGGCTGATATGGCAGTAATGTGCATCGCTTACGGAATGTTTTGCAAGAAATCAGAGTTTGCAATGGAAGAGGAATACAGATTTGTATTCTTTGCCACACATGCAGAGTCAGATACTAAAGAATATGCTCCTCTCAAATTCAGGAATAAGAGAGATATACTTATACCGTATATAGAGGTGAATAGTGGTATCTATGAAGCACTTGATTCGATTACGGTCGGACCGAAGAACAATATAGATATTGCGAAAAATGGTTTGGAGCTTTATTGCTTAAGCAAAGGGCTCAATGTGAAAATTGACAAGTCAAAGATATTGCTTAGGTATTAGTAAATAAGAAATTTGAAATATAATAAGGGGAGAGGGATTTGAACCCTTACCATTATAAGTGTTTATAATTATAAGGCTTGAACCTGTAAGTTATGCTTACAGGCTCAAGCTGTTTTTGTCTTATAGAAAGTACGTCCTATAACATAAAAAATATATACTTAATCAGCATACTGCTTGCCGGTATGGTCCATATGGAAATCACCGGTATGTATAAGCTCTGAGATGGGTACAAGTTCGTAACCCTGCTCTTTTAGTCCTTCGATAATCTTTGGGAGTGCTTCCTTAGTGTACTTGGCTCCGTTATGCATAAGAATGATAGCACCATTATCAAGGTTTTTGTGATTAAGGACGGTTTTAATTATGCTGTCCGTACCATAATCTTTCCAGTCCAGACTGTCAACTGACCATTGCACAGTATAGTATCCACACGAAGTGGCGGTGGTTATTACCTCGTTGTCGTAATCACCATAAGGTGGTCGGAAGAGATTCATTTCTATACCGAGAAGCTCTTTTATGGTTTCGTGAGGCTTTGAAAGTTCTGCTTCAATTTCAGAGCTACTTAGCTTACTCATGTTCTTATGGTTTTCACTGTGGTTAGCAATGTCATGACCTGCTTCATGTATTGTCTTGACGTCTTCCGGATATTTTTTCATCCATTCTCCCGTAAAGAAAAAGGTTACTTTTACATTATGCTCATCGAGTATTTTTAACAGCTCGGCAGTATCCTCGTTTCCCCATGCACCATCAAAGGAAAGAGCTACTTTTTTCTCTTCGGTATCTACGCAGTATATGGGCAATTCTCTATCACCGACCTTGGTATTCGCGCTGATGCTGTGTGGTGCATATAGCATACAACCGATTATAAGTGCGGCCATTGCACCGAGTACGACTGCACGTTTTTTTAGGATTGCAAGCAGGTCCTTCTTTAGATTGTGTTTTCCTAAGTTATTTTGTTCATCCATATATTTAATTCCTTCGGTTTATTTGTACATTATATTAGTTTTGTGGATAATATATTATATTGTTTTTATAGAAAAATTTGATACAATTGGTACAGAGAGAATAGATGATTTTACGTATTAGAATTTGATAAAAGGAAAGGCGGTATGGGGTATGGTTAAAGAATCAGAAATTATCATCAAAGAAAATGGCAAAGAAATATATGCAAAGCTTTATATGCCTAAAGAGGAAGGAACATATCCGGTAATAATTCTTAGTCATGGTTATAATGGCTGCAATGCTGATTTTATAAGGGAATGTAATTATTATGCTGATAATGGGTACATAGTATGTGCGTATGATTTTTGCGGTGGCTCTACAAGGTCGAAAAGTAGGGGCAATTCAACAGATATGACCATTTTTACGGAGAAAGAAGATTTACTGACAGTTTTTAATTGTATTAAGAAGATGGACAATGTTGATAAGAAAAATATTTTTTTGTTTGGGGCAAGCCAGGGCGGGTTGGTTACTGCATTAACGGCAGAAGCTCTTAAAGACGAGTTAAAAGGTATGGCACTATATTTTCCTGCATTTAATATACCGGATGATTGGAGAAGAAAATATGATTCAACGGAGAATATACCGGATATTATAGATTTCTGGGGGTTAAAGCTTGGTAAAAATTTCGCTGTCTCTATACGTGAATTTAATACATATGACAATATTGGAACATTGGATAAAAATGTGCTCATTATTCATGGAGATAAGGATAATATAGTATCCATGAATACAGTAACTAATGCACAGAAGCATTATAAAAATGCGAGACTTGTAGTACTTGAAGGAGAAGGACATGGCTTTTCTGAACAAGGTGCTAAAACTGCAATGGAGCTTGTACTCGATTATATGAATACAAACAGAAAGGATATATAGTGTTATGATAAATGATAAGAATAGACCACCAAGATTGCAGGGGAAGGAATATTACTATGATTCGTTTACGAATAATGAGGTGTTGCTAGGTAAGAAGAAGGGGCATCTTCCGGCTATGGGCTGGAATAGCTGGAATGCATTCGGAAGTGGGAACACGGCTGAGCTTACTAAGATTATGGCAGATAAGATTGTGGAGCTTGGGTTAGATAAGCTTGGATATAAGTATGTGGTACTTGATGATGGCTGTTACAAGCCGGAACGTGTTGAGGATAAGCTTTCCAATGAGACTAAGAAGTTTCCGGAGGGATTTAAGGCATTAAGCGATTATATTCATGCTAAAGGACTTAAGTTTGGTATGTATAACGATATAGGTACTAATCTTTGTGCAGGTGCTGCAGTAGGAACATATGCACATGAAGATATAGATGCGCAGTCTTATATAGACTGGGGTGTAGATTTCCTTAAAGTGGATAATTGCTATTATCTTTGGGATAATGCTACATATTCAGCGGCGACTAATGCGAAGTATGTATATGCGCCTAAGATTAAAGGGATTCGTGTTGTGGGAAAAGATTATGAGAGAAGCTTTTCGGCGGTTACAGATGGTCTTATAACAGGAGAAGGCTGCAAAGTATCAGGAGGCGCTGTTATGAACATCGGTACATTTGACGGAACCAACGTAGGTACAACTCCTGTTGGGGTAAGAAGCGGAGAACTTGAGTTTAATGTGCTTGTGCCGGAAACCGAAGAATATGAGATTTATGTTACATATGCGACCGGTGAAGAAATCGGAGTGGGAAGCTGGCTTCAGCTTGCGATTGAGAAGAATGTAGTATATGATGATTTTCTTCCTGTGACAGAGAATGTTGATACATATGCAGAGAGTGATGCTATTAAGACAGAGCTTACCAAAGGTGATAACAGAATTCGAATTATGAATCACAGAAGACAGGAGAATACACTTAATTCTTACGCGACATTGTTAGAAGGACTTAATAAGGCAAAGCCTGACCATGATGTTATTTTCTCAATCTGCGAGTGGGGAAAGACGCAGCCGCAGAACTGGGGATATAAGGTCGGAGATTCATGGAGAATTCTAAATGATATAACATTTCGTGTGGGTTCGGATGGTGACCCCGGAATAGGAACATGGTTTGATAACAATACAGCAAGCGTAACTTCACAGTATAATAAGGCAGTAATTATGGGCGAGTTCGCAGGACTTTCAAAAGGATGGAACGACCCTGACATGCTTATGGTTGGTATGAACGGCCTTGATGAGACTATGTGCAAAACTCATATGGTTATGTGGTGTATGATGAATTCTCCGCTTATGTTAGGGCTTGATTTACGCCGCGTACAAAAAGGTGATGCTTTATGGAATATAATTGCTAACCAAGAGCTTATTATGCTTAATCAGGATGCACTCGGAGTACAGGCGAAACGTTTGTATACAACCATGGAAACAGATTTTCCTGATACGGACTACATTACCAATAACGAACGTTGCGATATATTGGTTAAGCCGCTGGCAGATGGAAGTATTGCGATTTCATTTATTAATCTTAATGATAAGGCATGGGACGGAGAGATTAGTGTAGATGCAGGACTTATAGCAGAGAAGCTTGGCGGGAAAATGGTTAATCCGGAGCAATTTAAGACAGCATCTGCATACATGGTTAAGGATATGTGGAGTGGTGAAGTTACAGAGAATAAGACAGGTGTTTTCACAGTAAAACATCTTGAGGCGTGCGAAAGTATTACTATTCGAGTTACAGTAACTGATATTGCCTCTAATGACGTTTGTAAGTAGGTATAGGAATAAAGCATATAAAATAGTCAAAATCGCACTATAGAGGAAAGCTACATGAAACAGAACGAAGAACAGCTTGTAAGCATAGAACAATTTGTATATGAAATTACAAAATCTTGCAATGCGCATACAGATGAAGCTTTTGAACATGGATATACAATCGGATGGTTGGAAGAGCAGGATGTTAAAGAAAGAAAGCTTCCCATAGACAGAAAGACAGCGGCACGCATTCTTCATCAATATATCAGGCTTGAACTTAATGAAGCAGATGAAACAGATGTAAGTGTAGCTTCAAGACTACAGGATTTGTATGAATGTAGGGTCTGTACAGGGCATGTTATGCAGATATATGCTAAAGGAATAATGGATGGATATTCAGATAAAGACGGAAGATGGATTTTTGGAATGAACGAAAGACTTTCATTAAATGAAGTTAAAGAGATTGCCGGACGTGTGCATACAGTAGGAAACCGAAAGCCGAAAGAAAGCATATCTGTTAGCACAATGACCGAAAGTGCGGAATCCATTACCATGGAACAGGCATTAGAGTATCTTGATGCAGATAAAAATACATTGCTCATAGATGTGCGTCCGGTCCATGAATATAGTGAAAATCATTTGGAGGGTGCAGTTAATATTCCGCTTGCTAATATTATAAAGAATCCACATTCCGTAAGTGAACGAAGAAATATAAGAATATTAGTGTACTGCGATGATGGATATCAGAGCAGAATTGCGGCCAATTGCCTTTCAGAGATGGTGGGATATAAGGATGTATTTTATTTTGCAAGTAAGAAATAACAAGCTATGCAAGTAAGAAACAACAAGCTATTTATCAGATAACACATTGAAAAATACATCAATTAAATATATCATTTTAGTATATTGGTGGTAAAGCATATATTGAATATACAATTATGTTTTACAAGGATGTTGAAACATGTAGTTTGAATCTATGATTAACACGGGAGGACACTATGGAGACACTAAAGTTTGGTTATAGGTTTTTTAAGAAAAGCATGCCGGTTGCTATCATAGCAGAGATTCTTAGTTTTTTGGGAATATTTGCAGAGCTTATGTTACCGCTTTTGTCAGGAATGCTTATCGATTATGTTATCAAAAGCACCGAAGTGACAAGTGAGAGCGGAGGAGCGTTTAATTTCCTGCTTTCCGGTAAATATGGTGAAGTACACACTATGAAGCTGTTTTTGACTATTGCGATAGTATATACGGCGATGTTAGTTCTTAGAATAGCACTTATCTATGTGCGAGATCTTATGCAGGAATGGGTAGGTCTTAAGCTTGAGACGGAGCTTCGTTATGAGACATACGGCAAGCTTATGGAACTGGATTCTGAAACGATTTCGGATTACAATTCAGGTGAGCTTTTGCAGATTCTTAATAGCGATACCATAATGTTTAAGGAATTGTTTTCACACAGAATACCATATCTCGGTGATGCGATATTTATGCTTATCACTACATTGGTGATGATTACAAGCATTAATATTTCATTTATAATAATTCCGCTTATACTTATGCCGTTTCTTGTTATTACAGTACTTAACTTTAAGAAGAAAGCACGTATCAATTTTAAGGAAATCCGCGAAAGAAGTTCACAGATGAACCTTAACGTACAGGAGAATATAGCAGCAGTACGTATTGTTCGTTCATTTACAAATGAAGAACTTGAGAAAGAGAAATTCAACGCTGCTAATGATAACTTCCAGAACTCGAGAATTAAGCAGATATGGCTTTCATCTAAGTTTGATTTAACCTTCAACGCAATTAAGCAGATTGCTTATATAAGTACCATTCTTATCGGAGCAGTGCTTGTAATGAAGGGCGAAATGACAGTTGGTTATATTCTTGCTTCATCTACATATGTTATGCGTATTATGAATAATATTACAGGCCTTAATAACCATATTTTTAATATGCAGCAGCAGACAATAGCAGGACTTGAGCTTAAGAAGTTCATGGAGAAAGAAAGTAAAGTTCTTGATAATAAGCTTCCTAATCTTCATTGTGATACTCCGCATATCGAGCTTAAGGATGTGTCAGTTACAATTGACGGACAGGATATTCTTAAGGATATTAATCTTAGCATTCCTTATGGTAAGAAGCTTGGTATCGTTGGTGAGACGGGTTCCGGTAAGAGTATTCTTCTTAAAACCTTGGTTAGAATTCGTGATATAACCGATGGAAGTATTACGATTGACGGTCACGACATCAAGGATTTCAGCCTTGAGAAGTTAAGAAATATGTATTCATATGTATTTCAGGATGTATTCCTTTTCTCTAATACTATCGAGTCAAATATCGCGTTCAGTAAGCCGGATATTGATGAGAGAATGGTAACTAAAGCAGCTACACATGCACAGGCAGATAAATTTATCGATGCACTTGCAGACAGATATAAGACCATCGTAGGTGAGAGAGGACTTGGTATTTCAGGCGGACAGAAGCAGCGTGTATCTATTGCAAGAGCATTTCATAAGAACGCACCTGTTTATGTGCTTGATGATTCAACAAGTGCACTTGATGTTAATACAGAAAGAATACTTCTTCAGAATATCAGGGAGAATTTCTCTGAGAAGACAGTTATCATTACCGCACACAGATTCTCTTCAGTAGTTGATTGCGATGAGATTATTTATATGCGTGATGGTATGATTACCGAAAGAGGAACTTTTGATGAGCTTATGGCTCTTGGCGGAAGCTTCGCAAGGGTATACAATGTTCAGCAGGAACAGCAAAAGAGCGTGGTGGACTATAATAACCTTGGTAAAAACGGAGGTGAGGACTAATGGCTAAACGAAATACCTTCTTTGAAGATGAGAAAATTGAGAAAAAGATAGATATTAAACAGCTTGGAAGAACTCTTAAATACATACTTCCGTACAAAAAGCTTCTTGTTATGATGAGTATTATGATGTTGACTGCGGCCGTAGTATCTCTTTTGCCGCCGAGACTTCTTAAACTCATAGTTGATGATGTTGTTGTTAATGATGATTATAAGCAACTTATGCTTGTAGGTTCGGGACTTATCTTACTTGCAGTAATGGAAATTCTTGCTACATTTATTCAGTCAAGAACTATGGGTAAGATGGGACTTAACATTATTTCCAAGATAAGAACGGACATTTTTACAAGATTGCAGCAGTTATCATTTGAATATTTTGATAACCGTCCTGATGGAAAGATTGTAGTTCGTGTTACAGAATATATCAACGGACTTGCAGATTTCTTTTCTAACTATGTAATGATGTTTGCAATATATATCGTTAAGATAGTGGTAGTTACGGTGTTTATGCTTGCACTTAGCCCGATGCTTACTCTTATAGTATTTGCAACGGTTATTCCGATGATGACACTTGTATTTTTGCTTCGTGCATATCTTCGTAAGATGTACACAGCTCATCGTCTTAAGAACTCTAACAGAACAGCTTTCCTGGTTGAATCAATTATGGGAGAGCAGATTGTTAAGAATTATAATCGTATAGATATTAATAAACAGGTATATGCCCAGATACATCAAG
>JAFTJD010000028.1 GCA_017456585.1 Lachnospiraceae bacterium | reverse complement strand
TAAAAAATAGAGAAGTCACGGTGAAATTACCAACCGGAGAGCGAGAAAGCGTTGTTCAGTAGGTAAAAAATGGAGAAGCCACGGCAAAATTACCAACCGGAGAGCGAGAAAGTGTTGTTCAGTAGGTAAAAATTGGAGAAGTCACGGCGAAATTACCAACCGGAGAGCGAGAAAGTGTTGTTCAGTAGGTAAAAAATGGAGAAGCCACGGTGAAATTACCAACCGGAGCGAGCGGAATTGCCGATTAGTAGGTAAAAGGTAGTAAAGCCAAGTAAAACAGTAAGTTTTACTTGGCTTTACTTTGTATATGTGCGCATTTTATCAACGGCTGCACTATCAGGCTCGCGGTTACTGTAGCGGACTTCTTCGTATATATCCCTGATTGCAGAAGCCGTACTAGAAGAAGCACCGGTGGCAGTTCCGGAAGAGTTAAGAGAAGAAGCACCGGAAGCAATACTAGTAGTACCGGAGACCTCGCTAGATTTGGCTGCGATTATTGCGTCAATCTCCTCAGGTGTCTTTGGCGAAAGAATAGTTTTGGCCAAAGCGCGGTCAGCCTTGCTCATGTTCTTTAGAACGTAATCATGATAGAGCTTTCGAATCTTTAAAGAGTTGTCAGTAACTCTTTTTTTATTGCCCTTTTTCTTAGAACCAAAAGGACTTAGGGATTCAATGGTAATATCTTCATCTTCGTCGTCTCTGGAAATAGTTTCATTGCGCTGTCCGCCGATGCTTCCATATAATTCCCTAATTACAAAAACAACGATAACGATTATCGCAACTATAATCAGAAGGCTTATGACAAAGGCGACAATATAGCCTAGTATAATGGCAAGAGCAGATGGTTCTTCTGCTACGATTTCTGACATGTTAAAATCAATATTGGAGTTAGAATCGCTTACTGTTTTGTCAGAAGAGATTGTGTATTCTGTCTTAAAGCCTAAGCCGGGAAGCGAAATGTTCACGCCACTCACTATTAGCATAACGAATACGATAACGGCTGAGAATATGATGCGGATTCGTTTGGTGAGTGCATGAATTCTTTTGCCGGGAATATTCGCAGTTGCAATGTGGTCACGAAGAAAGAGTTCTTCATTTATATATAGTGTGTAACCTGCATAAAGGAGCAGGTATATTATCGATTCAATAAACACCCACATGCAGAAGATACTGTGTCCGTAATATCTGCCGGCAATTGCAAAAAGTGGAAATACCAATACTGTTGCAGGGTGCATGGGTTCAGACTTGGGTGAGTCGGATTTTTTGGCAGACATCACACTTCGTCTGAATGACAGGAATGTTGAAATGAGTGCAACTATTCCTGTGATGATTAAATCAAGCTCTGATGATATTGCAAACAGCGCACATGGAATAATGAGTGCGAGATGGAATAACATATATAAGCCGAAGTTCTTCGTATGTTTGCGAATCAAGTGCTGACCGATTATCAGAATACCACAGTATAGCATACAAAGATATATGATTGCAGATTCGGCAACCAGAGATGCGCGCATGAAACACATAAATATATGTACGATTATTATGTTCATTATTAGTCTTTGATAGGTGGTTCGATTGTTAATCAATATGTCACCTCCCATAAGAACATATCAGATACCTCGGGTGCAGATTTAAATTCGCTTCTATACATAGGAAGTATCCAGAAAACGGAATGGTTTCGGTTAGCCCTAAGCATATGTAAATGCTTAAGAGTCTCGGCATTCTTTGAAGACGAAACGAATACGATGGTGTTTGTCTCTGAACTGAAAGAAGCCATGGCACCGGTTATATAGGTGTCAAAATCACTTCGCTTTGCCGAGAGGTCGATGCGAGCAAGAACTCTGAGAAAATCATTAAGATGTGTCTTGCCTGCACCTGTTGAAAGTACAGAATTATCCCCTGTAATAACATCCTTTGCGGATGTGTAAAAAGAAAAAGGTATGCCCTCTTTGGTAAGCATAGTGGCAAGTGTAGCAAGTATGCGGATATTTTCTTCACAAAGGTCTGCATCCTCTAACATGCCGTCAAGCTCAGGGTTATATATGAAGGTAACTCCTTGTTTGACTGTATGTGCGTGGACATTAGTCTGGAGGGAATCGGTTCTTGCAGTTGCTTTCCAGTTAATATCTTTTAGGCTGTCGCCTAAGGTGTATGGTCTGATTCTTGAGAATTCAAAAGGATCTTCATAGCAAAAACGATTGATAGTAATATCTCCCATTATCTGGCGAAAAGGAATTAACATACGATTATAATCCGTGAGCTTCGGATAGACGATGAGCGAAGTGTCGCACGGATAAGCAGTTACCAGTGAATCTGAAAAGAATAGATTAGAAGCAACAACATCGATATCGTTTATTCTGAAGAAACCACGTTTACTTGCCGTAAAAGTTAGATTCTTAGTGATTTTCTGATAGAAGAGCAGGGAAAAAATGTCATTTTTATAACATTTATCAGAGGTGCTTACATTCTCCTTGTCTTTGAAAATCAGTGAACGATGCACAGCAAATTTAACCCATAGTGTTGGTATGGGCAGAAAATTGCGATTGGTTATAACCTCTGTAAGATGTGCAGTATCGTTCTCGGTTACGCAGGCTTCATCGAAGTGTAATCCGATGGATAAGCCTTTGTTCCAATATTTGCTATATATTTTGTTAAGACTTATATATAAGATAAGAATAATAATTATTCCGATTAGTATGTTATTCATTTACTCCAATCCTCTGTAGGTACAGGAACCTTAGACAATAAATCCTTTATATATATTACATTATCTGAGTTGCCAAGCACATCTGAACCAAGCATCGGAAGACGATGTGCAAGCACAGGTATGGCAAGCTCTTTAATATCTTCGGGAATAACATAATCGCGTCCCATAACAAGAGCATGGGCTTGTGATGCCCTTAACAGTGCGAGAGTAGCACGAGGACTGACACCATGGCTTGCACCTGAACGTGTAGCAACTATTAATTTGGCAATGTATTCACGAAGCGACTGATGTACGAATACAGTCTGCACTTTATCCTGAAGAGCTATTATTTCCTCGGCGGTGCATACGGGTTTTAACTCGGAAAGAGGTTGTGCATTAATGAATCTGTCGATAATGGCAACTTCTTCACTTTCGGAAGGCATTCCAAGAGACAGCTTCATCATGAAACGGTCAAGCTGTGCCTCCGGAAGCGGAAATGTTCCGCTTGTCTCTATTGGATTTTGGGTTGCAACTACGAAAAACGGAGGGTTAAGAGCTCTGGTTTCACCATCTATGGTTACCTGTCGCTCCTCCATACATTCAAGAAGACTTGATTGTGTTCTGGGTGTTGCGCGATTAATTTCATCGGCTAATAAAATATTGGTAAATACAGGACCCGGACGGAATGTAAAAGCTGCTTCCTTCTGATTATAGAAATTAATTCCTGTTACATCTGAAGGGAGTAAATCGGGTGTAAACTGTATTCTTGAAAAAGCAGCATCTATCGACTTGGCGAGGGATTTTGCAAGCATGGTTTTGCCTGTTCCGGGCATGTCTTCAAGAAGAACATGTCCTTTGGCAAGTAATGCAGTAAGTAATAGATTAATGGTATCTCTTTTGCCAATAAGTACCTGCTCTATATTTTCAGCGATTCTATTAATTGTATCAGCTTTCATATGTATTATCCTCCAACTATGAGATAAGACTCATGTTACTGTTATGATAAGCAGGATCAATAGTTACATCTTCAATAAAACACTCAGGCATAACGAAGTTAAGTGCATCTTCAATGTCATCAAATTCTATTTCGGCAAGAATTGTACCAGCCATGTGTCCTTCAAATACATCGACCTCCACTGTAAGATTAGAGTCTTCATAAGAATTGTCTAAATCTTTAAGAGGAATAAGATATCTGCGCTTGGTAATGAGTCTGCCGTCAATCTTAGGTAAGAGCTGTTCGTAGCCTTCCTTACCGAGCGGAAGATCATATTCGTCTCTAACCATGTGGCCTTTTCCCTTGTAAGTAAGTATATATTCATCGTTTTGATGACGAATACGTATTACAGGATTACGACAAAGATAGCCCTGTTCTATAAATAGACAAGGATAAGTATCAAGATTATCAGGAACTTCTTTTAATAAAAATTTACGTTCTATTTCCATAATTAGTACCTCGCTTGTATAACATTCTATATTAAAGAAGTATAACAGAAAAAATACGCTTTGCCAACAAAAAACAAGAGGCAGCTAAAAAACATTTTAGCCACCCCTCGTTTTTGCAGTTTTGTTTTAATTAGTTACCTGATTTCATCTGCTCTTCCTGACGTCTGATCATCTTACGAACCATCTCGCCACCGATAGAACCAGCCTGAGCTGATGTTAAGTCACCATTGTAACCATCCTTTAACGGTACTCCGATTTCTGAAGCAACTTCCATCTTAAATCTGTTAAGAGCCTCTCTTGCTTCTGGTACCTCTGCTCTGTTTGAACCTGATTTGTTGTTAGCCATTATTTACTCACCTCCGTCATGGTATTATTATTAGCAATGACGAAGATATTATTATGGCAAGTTTTGGATATTTCTATTTAATTATAAAAATGTGTTATGGATGCTGAATCTCTGCCTTAATTCTATCTGAGGTTTCCTTATCGATAAGGAGAGAGATAAGCTCAAGACCAAGTGCAATGGATACGCCCATACCTTTGGCAGTTGTGATTCTTCCGTCGGTCACAACACCATCTGCCACAACATCTGCACCTAGAAGCTGTTCTTCAAAACCCGGATAACAAGTTGCTTTTTTGTTATTAAGAATGTTAAGTAAACCAAGAACACTCGGAGCTGCACAGATAGCAGCGATACGTTTAGTATCATCCTTTGCAAAATCAAGTAAGTTATCGGCAAGCTCTTTGTGAGCTTTAAGATTCTTAGTGCCAAGACCGCCGCCCGGAAGGAACAGAAGGTCTGCATCTCGATAATCAATTTCTGAATAAAGCTTGTCTGCGACTACTTTTATATCATGAGCACCGGTAACGGTAAGTGAATCCATGATAGATACCATAATAGTTTCGATTTTGGCACGTTTTAATAAATCAATAACAGCCAAGGCTTCAACCTCTTCGAAACCATCGGCTAAAAATGCGTATACCTTTTTCATAAAATACCTCCGTATTATATAGTTTTGTTAGCGTATGTGATAAATATTACGTCATGGAAAATATTATACTTTTTATTTGCTTAAATGGCAATGCTTTTATATTTTGTGACATGGGATTTTGAATATGCCTGAGTGTAAACATTAAAATATGAAAGAATTATTGAAAAATCTCAAAAAAAACTAGAATTTATATAAACAGTATGCTATAATGGGACAATGTCAAGGTGAAAATGGTGAGGTGCGTGCATTTTTCCATAGGTTTCACCATATGTTTAAGGAGGAAATATAAGAAATGAGTTTACAGGTAGAAAAACTTGAGAAGAACATGGCGAAGCTTACAATTGAAGTTTCTGCAGAAGAATTTGAGAAAGCTATGCAGGCTGCATATCAGAAAAATAGAGGAAAGATTAATGTTCCCGGCTTCCGTAAAGGTAAAGCTCCACAGCAGATGATTGAGAAGATGTATGGCGCAGGAATCTTTTATGAGGATGCTGCTAATGCACTTATTCCTGATGCATATGATAAGGCTGCTACAGAGAGTGGTCTTGATATCGTATCACGTCCTGAGATTGACATCGTACAGATTGAGAAAGGCAAAGCATTTATTTTTACAGCAGAAGTTGCTGTTAAGCCTGAGGTAACACTTGGAAAGTACAAGGGAATCAAGGTTGACAAGATTTCAGTAGAAGTTACAGAAGACGAAGTTAATGCTGAGATTGACAAGGCAAGAGAGCAGAATGCAAGAATTATTTCAGTTGAAGACAGAGCAGTTAAGGATGGCGATATAACAGTTATCGATTTCGAAGGCTTTGTTGATGGTGTTGCATTCGAAGGCGGCAAGGGTGAGAACCACAACCTTACAATCGGTTCAGGCCAGTTCATTCCGGGCTTTGAGGATCAGTTAATTGGTGTAGAGCTTGGTAAAGAGGTTGATGTTAACGTAACATTCCCTGAGGAATACCATGCAGAAGATCTTGCAGGTAAGCCGGCAGTATTCAAAGTAACAGTTAAAGAGATTAAAGAGAAGCAGCTTCCTGAGCTTGATGAGGATTTTGTGCAGGATGTATGCGATTTCGATACAGTAGATGAATATAAGGCTTCAGTTGAGGCAAAGATTAAAGAAAGAAAAGAAGCAGAAGCTAAGTCTAAGAAGGAAGATGCAGTAATCGAGAAAATCGTTGAAGATGCTAAGATGGAGATTCCGGATGCTATGCTTGACACACAGGTTCGTCAGATGGCAGAGGATTTCGCTATGAGAATCCAGCAGCAGGGACTTTCTTTAGAGCAGTACTTCAAGTTTACAGGTCTTACACCTGAGGCTATGAAGGAGCAGATGGAGCCTACAGCTATGAAGCGTATCCAGACAAGACTCGTTCTTGAAGCTATCGTTGAGGCTGAGAAGATTGAAGTTTCAGACGAAGAGTTCAATGAAGAGATTGAGAAGATGGCTAAGATGTATCAGATGGAAGTTGATAAGCTTAACGAGCTTATGGGCGACGCTGAGAAGGCTAACATGAAGACAGACCTTGCAGTTCAGAAGGCAGTAGATTTTGTTGTAAATGCAGCGAAAGAGGCTTAATTAATAAGGCCTCAATCAGAGAGGAGACAGTATGAGTTTAGTTCCTTATGTAGTTGAGCAGACAAGCAGAGGCGAGCGCTCTTACGATATTTATTCCAGATTATTAAAAGAAAGAATTATTTTCCTTGGAGAAGAGGTTAATGATGTTACTGCAAGCCTTGTAGTAGCACAGCTCTTGTTCCTCGAGGCAGAGGACCCGGGAAAGGATATTCATCTTTATATTAACAGCCCGGGAGGTTCTGTTTCAGCAGGACTTGCCATTTATGACACTATGAACTATGTAAAATGTGACGTGTCAACTATCTGCCTTGGTATGGCAGCAAGTATGGGAGCTTTCCTTCTTGCAGGCGGTGCTAAGGGTAAGCGTTTTGCACTTCCTAATGCAGATATTATGATTCACCAGCCTTCAGGCGGTGCTAAGGGCCAGGCAACAGATATTAAGATTGTTGCAGACAAGATTCTTAGTACAAAGCAGAAGCTCAATGAGATTCTTGCGGCTAACACAGGACAGCCTATTGAAAGAATAGCTGTTGATACAGAGCGTGATTATTATATGAGCGCTGAAGAAGCAAAAGAGTATGGTATTATTGATAATGTAATTGCAAGCCATTAAGGCTTATAACAAAGGGGCTTTATGCCCCTTTGTTCCTATATTAGTAGTGGAGGGGTAAAATAATGCCCGGAAGAGTAGATGACAAGAAATTAAGATGTTCTTTCTGTGGTAAATCACAGGGACAGGTAAGAAAGCTTATAGCAGGACCGAATGGCGCATATATTTGTGATGAGTGTGTAGACGTATGTGCCGAGATTATTGATGAAGAATTTGATGATATGGATTATTCCCAGGAGGCACCTTCTGATGGAATTAACCTTCTTAAACCAAAGGAAATTAAAGAATTTTTAGACCAATATGTAATAGGACAGGAGGAAGCCAAGAAGGTACTTGCTGTTTCTGTTTACAATCATTATAAAAGAATTATGTCAGGCGCAGATTCTGATGTAGAGATACAGAAGAGTAATATTCTTATGGTAGGACCGACAGGTTCAGGTAAGACTTTCCTTGCGCAGACTTTAGCTAAGCTTTTGAATGTACCATTTGCTATAGCTGATGCAACAACACTTACAGAAGCGGGATATGTAGGAGAAGATGTTGAGAATATTCTTCTTAAAGTGATTCAGGCTGCGGATGGAGATGTGGCAAGAGCAGAATATGGTATTATCTATGTGGATGAGATAGATAAGATTACTAAGAAATCAGAGAATGTATCTATCACAAGAGATGTTTCAGGTGAAGGCGTACAGCAGGCACTCCTTAAGATTCTTGAAGGAACTGTTGCATCTGTTCCGCCTCAGGGTGGAAGAAAGCATCCGCAACAGGAGCTTATTCCAATTAATACAACCAATATTTTATTTATTTGTGGTGGAGCTTTCGATGGTCTCGAGAAGATTATTGAGACTCGTACAGATAAGAAATCTATAGGTTTTAATGCAGAACTTGGAGAGAAGGAAGAGGCCGGTACAGGAACTCTTCTTCATAAAGTAATGCCACAGGATCTTATGAAATTCGGACTTATTCCTGAATTTGTAGGTCGTGTGCCTGTAACGGTTACACTTGATATGCTTGATGAAGATGCACTTGTACGTATATTGCAGGAGCCAAAGAATGCTTTGGTTAAGCAGTATAAGAAGCTTTTCGAGCTTGATGATGTAGAATTAGAAGTTACAGAAGAGGCTGCAAGAGTTATAGCTAAGCAGACTCTTGAAAGAAAGACAGGAGCGAGAGGACTTCGTGCTATCATGGAGAAAATCATGATGAATGTAATGTACGAGATTCCTTCTGAAGAGAATATAGCCAAATGTATTATCACTAAAGAAGTGGCAGAAGGAACAGAAGAACCTCATATTATTTATAAGGAAAACGTATCCAAAAAGAAGAAGGTTTCACACAATCTTATGGGTAAGAATTCCAATGAAATTGCGTAGGGAGGATTAGCGGTGAGTAATCAGCTAATGAAAGAACTTCCGCTCATTGCGCTTCGTAGAATTACAGTTTTCCCCAATATGCTTCTTAATTTTGATGTGAAGCGTTCGAAATCAATCGCTGCACTTGATAATGCGATGGCATTGGGTAAACAGGAAATATTTGTAGTGACACAGAAGGATCCGGAGGTTGAGGATCCTTCATTTGACGATTTATGCCATGTGGGCGTTGTTGCCAAGATAAAGCAACTCGCTAAAATGCCGAACAATATGGTTCGCGTCATGGTAGAAGGAATAAGCAGAGCGGAACTTAAGGAAGTAGAAGAAAATGCCGAATTTAAGATTTGTCAGGTTGAAGTTTGTGATAATCCCGAGATGCCTGAACCTGTAGTCGCAGAAGCAATGTGCCGTACCGTAAAAGAGCTTTTTGTTTCTTATGGAATGCTTAATACAAGACTTAACAAAGAAATGGTGAAGCTTTTACAGGATACGGATAACATTGCCTATCTTCTGGATCAGATTATGATTCAGATGCCTGTGACTTATGAGGCTAAGCAGCGCGTTCTTGAACTTATTGATATAGAAGAGCGTTACGCAGCTGTTGTAGAGATTCTCAGCAACGAAAGAGAGATTTTTCGCATTAAGAAAGAGCTTCAGGAACAGGTTAAGAGCAAGGTTGATAAGAACCAGAAGGATTATGTGCTCAGGGAGCAGATGAAGGTAATAAGAGAAGAACTTGGCGAGGACGAAGAAAGTGAAGACGAGAAATATACTGCTAAGTTAGAGAAACTTAAAGCCGACAAATCAGTAAAAGATAAAATTAAGTCTGAGATTAACAGATTAAAGTTCATGAGTAATAACAGTGCAGAAGGTAATGTAATACGTAATTACATAGAAACACTGCTTGCATTACCATGGAATAAGAGCTCTAAAGAAAAGCTTGATATAATAGAGTCAGAAGATATTTTGGAAGCAGAACATTACGGACTTGAAAAGGTTAAGGAAAGAGTTCTGGAATTTCTTGCGGTAAGAGCTTTTGCCAAGAAGGGTGACAGCCCGATTATTTGTCTCGTGGGACCGCCCGGAACAGGTAAGACATCCATCGCGCGTTCAATTGCAAAGGCACTTAATAGGGAATATGTACGAATATGCCTTGGTGGTGTTCGCGATGAGGCTGAGATAAGAGGCCACAGAAGAACTTATGTAGGTGCAATGCCGGGAAGAATAGTGGCAGGGCTTAAGACAGCAGGAGTTAAGAATCCGCTTATGCTTCTTGATGAGATTGATAAAGTAAGTAACAATACTTATAAAGGAGATACTTCAGCAGCTTTGTTGGAGGTTCTTGATTCTGAGCAGAATAATAAGTTTAATGATCATTATGTGGAATTACCTATAGATTTGTCTGATGTTGTATTTGTGGCTACAGCTAATTCTGCGCAGGATATTCCTAAACCATTGCTCGATAGAATGGAGATTATAGAGCTTAGCGGTTATACAGAAAATGAGAAGCTTCATATTGCAAAAGATTATCTTGTGCCTAAGCAGATAAAAAAGCACGGCTTAGAAGAACGTATAATATTTTCTGATAAGGCAATAGCAGCTATCATCCATAATTATACGAGAGAGGCCGGAGTAAGAGGTCTTGAAAGAAAGATAGGTGCGGTATGCCGCAAGGTGGCAAAAGAATTGCTTACAGGCAAAAAGAAGCAGATTCGAATTACCGATACTAATCTTAAAACATACTTGGGTAAAGAAACAAAAAGACATGACATGGCCAATGAGAAGCCGGAGATAGGAATCGTAAGAGGACTTGCATGGACCAGTGTTGGCGGTGATACTCTTGAGATAGAGGTTGCCATTATGCCGGGCAAGGGAGAGCTTGTGCTTACAGGAAAGCTTGGCGATGTTATGAAGGAGTCTGCGAAAACCGGAGTTACTTATATTAGGTCTATTGCAGACAGATATGATGTGACACCTGAATTTTTCAAAGAGAATGATATTCATGTGCATGTTCCTGAAGGAGCGGTTCCGAAGGATGGACCTTCTGCCGGTATAACGATGTCACTTGCTATTCTTTCAGCTATTACTAAGATACCTGTAAGAGCTGATATAGCCATGACGGGAGAGATAACTCTTCGAGGAAGGGTGCTTCCGATAGGCGGACTTAAGGAGAAGATTCTTGCGGCTAAGCTTGCAGGAATAACAACCGTTATAGTTCCTGAGAAGAATAGAAATGATGTAGAAGAGATTTCGGAAGAAATCAAGAAAAATATTGAGATTATATTTGTTAAAACAATGGAAGAAGTAATAGAGATTGGACTCGTACGATAAGGTACGGGTCCGACTATAATTTGCGATAGGAGAAGATTATGATTATTAAGAGCCTTGAACTTGAAACAGTATGTGGTATTACAAGTAAATTACCGGATAATAAACTCCCGGAGATAGCTTTTGCAGGTAAATCAAATGTTGGCAAATCTTCATTGATTAATGCTCTTATTAATCGTAAATCCTTTGCCAGAACATCACAGCAACCGGGCAAAACCCAAACCATTAATTTCTATAATATCAATAAGTCATTATATTATGTGGATTTACCGGGATACGGATATGCAAAGGTATCAGCTACAGAGCGTGAGAAATGGGGTAAAATGATAGAGCGTTATCTTAGAACCTCAAAGCAACTTAAGGCGGTATTTCTTCTGGTAGATATTCGACATGAGCCGTCACAGAACGACCGTGATATGTATGAATGGATAACTTATAATAACTTTGAACCGATAGTAATTGCTACTAAGCTTGATAAGATTAATCGTAGTCAGATTCAGAAACATGTGAAAATGATACGAGAAGGTCTTGGGGCAAAGAAGGAAACCATTATCATTCCATTTTCTTCCCAGACCATGCAAGGCAGGGAAGAAGTCTGGAGTCTTATCGAAGAACTTACTACAGAGCAAGCGGAAGAAGTATAGATATATTCTCCAAGTGTGCCTTATAAGTTTCATAAAAAATTG
>JAFTJD010000027.1 GCA_017456585.1 Lachnospiraceae bacterium | reverse complement strand
TTGACACATTTAACAAAATATTTAACTTCATCAATGGTTTTAAAATATGGTAACATTATTACCTTTGCACCACTGACTATAATATCATCTATTTCTGATTTAGAATTGTTATGAATAGGATTACACCTTACTAATAACTCCGCTTTAGAAAGACTTTCAGCAATTCTCTTAACATCATCAATGGTATGGTGTGATTGAACAGTATCCATCCCCTTTTGCCTCTCGTCTTTACCAATGTATTCCATATCCACAAAAATTCTATCTACACCGGAAGCTTCAGCTATCTGAGCCACATCCGGTCTATTTGTTATGTACATCAATTTTAATGCCACTATTATACACTTCCTTCAATCTATGATTACATCAATCGAAATGGTACCATGGTCTAAAATATTCTACCCATTCCCACTTATTAGAATAGTCACCACACCAAAATGTCACAATTGAATATTGCTTTGGAATTTCTGTAACCGCAATTCTATATCCTTCAGTTTCTATTCCTTGAATTTCATTTTGTGTAATTGAAAATCTAATATTGTCAGATGTAAAACTCATCTCTACTCTATGCTTTGGCAACTTATCCGGCTGCGTAGTTGCAACCTGAAGTTCCATATAGTCACTATTTTTTGAACTTAAATATTCATCGCTAAAAATCCAAATCAATTCATCTTCAAGTTGGTAAACGTACAGTTCAATATTCGGTCTATATAGTCTAAGTACTCCTTCATTTATAACATTTTCAATCCATTCACCTTTTACATTAGGTTGAACAAACTGTTCCGGGTCATAATATTTTATTTCACCTTTCGAAAGATATACCCCTGTTCTGCTAATTTCCGGTTCATCCTTGTACTGTACAAGTATTTCATAGTTTTTGGTATCCAGTTTCAAATCATCAATATCTATTTCAGCCCTAAATCCCGTCTTTGAGTAATCGTATTCACACGAGAAGTAATTATTAACATCATTTCTTATTGTCTCTTCGACATCAAGTCTATGTTTCTTCTTACTTTCTGACTCATATAGTATGATATCAAAATCATTCTCCTCCGAATTAACCTCCAATTTAAAAACCCATCCATCTAAAACGAGCCTATCTTTTTCAGTTCTCATTCCATCTAATTGAAATATAACTGTATCGTCTCTCCCAACGATTTTTCCAACTCTAGTAATGGTAGATTGGACTATACTATCTATACATACAGCCAATATAATAATCACTAAACTACTTACAGTTGCTTTAACCCACTTCGGCACTCGTTCCATCACTTTTTTAATGTTATCTTTCATCTGTGCCCTCCCATTTAATTTATATAATACCCATTATTTATTAAGCACTACACCTAATAGCTTGCATTTATTCATCTCCAACTGCTTCTTCGCCTTCTGCGCCATCTCATGCGGCACAACATCTGTTTCCATAACAAGCACTACACCATCAGCTCTGCTTCCTATAACTAAACCGTCAGCCACTTCTCCTATCGCCGGTGTATCAATTATTACATAATCATAATCTGTACGAAGCTTCTCAATTAACTGTTTATATCTTTCTCCTGAAAGCATTTCTGCCGCTTCTTTGCAAGGTGCTCCTGCTTCTACTATATATAAATCATCCTTTTCCGTCTGATATACTATATTCTCTGCCGCTACCTTACCTAAAAGGTACCCTGCAAGAGTGTTCGCTCCAAGACTTTTGGTCTCTATCTCATACACATCGCATCCGTCAGCCGCCCTAAGATTACCATTCACATATATGCAACTCTTTCCTGATGCGGCTATCGTCATAGCAGTATTAAATGCAACGAAAGTCTTACCTTCTTTTCCCATAACACTCGTTATAGCAATGGCATTACCATCCATTTCTGCATTAACAAGATTAGTACGAAGTATCTTTATCGCTTCATATGTTTTGTAGTCGGCTTCCTTCACGTTCTTAATAACTATTTTTTCCATCCTACACTCCTCCGTACTGATTAAATCTTGCTTTGTATTTTTTCTTTGATTTAGTAACTTCTTTTACGTCGCATTTATTAGTAGGGATCTCAGCCAACACCGGCATTCCAAGATAGAATGCAACATCATACTCATCCTTTATTCTTGTATTAACCAGTTCCATAACGCATATCACTGCTGCCGCTAAGAATGCACCTACAACTCCGCCTAATATAGCAAACTTAACTCCTGATATCACTATCCCTGAAAATGTAAGCTCACCACTCACCGGTTTACCATTTTTTTTCAATTCTTTGAGTTCAAACTCCTTCTCCTCAAGTGCATCATTCAAGTCTGTAATTTTGTTAAGATTTGCTTTCTGCTTATCCTCGAGCCCCAAATCTACTGTAGCATATATATTCTCGGTCAAAAGAGAGATATCATGATCTCCTATATTGGCATCTATTGTTTCCTGATATTCTTTTAAACATCCCTTCATAAGAAGCATTATCTCTTCACATTCATCTACAGTTTTGTGCTTGATATTTATAGTTATCATAGCATTGTCATAATCAACAGACACATCTACTATCTCCTGAAGATATCTAAGTTCCATCTTCGCCTGAAGATTTTCCTGAAGGTACTTCCACAAACCACCATTATTAACATTAGTTGCATATGCATTCAGCACAGAATTAGTGTAGTCAGGATTCTGATATGTTGCCTCCGGATTAATCTGATACCCTGTATCTACAAAATATTGAAGTACTCCATTCTGTACATCAAAAGGATTCATCTGCATATAAACTGAGTTGATATTATAATCTTCCTGTCTGTCTATAGAAGTATTTATATTATCTATTTCGCGCTTCAGCTCTTCCACCTGCATCTCATACGTGTTAAGCTCAGCTTCATATTTTGTCCTAAGGTAATCCATAGCTTCCTTGTCATTATATGTTCCAATGTTTTTTAATATCATAAATATTCCTAATACGACTGCACCCACAACTCCGGCTTTTATCATAATACCAAGTCTCTTGAATACTCTTTTAACGAGTTTAAAAATATCTATCTCTCTCTCATAATTCTGCTGTTCCATTAGCCTTCTCCTTTTTATTCCGTCTTAGGATGATATGTCGGTACGATTTCCTGTATGAGTCTTCTTATCTCATCGGGCTCATCGTTAATGACTTCTTTAAGATTCTCAAGCTGTCCGAAGAACTTCTCTTCATCAAGTTCTATCGGCTTACCTATATGTATAAGCTTATTCTCTGTATCCTGAAGTCCTTCCTCATCCATAAGAAGCTCTTCATACAACTTCTCTCCGGGTCTTAATCCGGTGAACTCTATCTTAATATCTTCGTCAGGCACAAGTCCTGATAATCTTATAAGATTCTTCGCGAGGTCAAGTATCTTAACCGGTTCACCCATATCGAGTACAAATATCTCTCCGCCCTTTGCCTTAGCACCTGCCTCTAACACAAGCGATACAGCCTCAGGTATGGTCATGAAATATCTTATGATATCCGGATGAGTAACCTTAACCGGTCCGCCCATCTCTATCTGTTTCTTGAACAACGGAATAACACTTCCGTTACTTCCGAGCACGTTACCGAATCTTACTGCTACGAACTCCGTCTTAGAACGTTTATTGTAAGTCTGAACTATCATCTCACACATTCTCTTGGAAGCACCCATGATGTTAGTCGGGTTAACCGCTTTATCTGTGGAGATAAGAATAAATTTATCTACATTATATCTGTCAGCTGCCGCAACGGTTTTCCATGTTCCGAATACATTATTCTTAATCGCTTCGTTAGGGCTTGTCTCCATAAGCGGAACATGCTTATGAGCTGCTGCGTGATATACGAGGTTCGGCTTATATCTCTCAAATATCGCATTCATTCTGGCTGTATTACGCACAGATGCTATTAATACGAGTAGATTAAGTTCCGGATATTTGGATATAAGTTCCTGTTGAATATCATATGCATTATTCTCATATATATCTACAATGATGAGCTGCTTAGGTTCATGCTTAGCTATCTGTCTGCAGAGCTCGCTTCCTATGGAACCACCACCGCCTGTTACAAGCACTACCTTATCTTTTACATATCCCATTATCTGGTTAAGATTAACATTAACCGGCTCTCTTCCTAATAAGTCCTCTATCTCGACCTTACGAAGCTTGCTTACGCTTACTTCTCCTGTCATGAACTGATACATACCCGGAAGAATCTTAAGCTCACAGTTCGTTTCCTTACATATATCGATAATCTCTTTTATCTTACCTTTGCTGACTGCCGGCATGGCTATGATTATCTCGTCTACTGACAAGCTTTCCACGCACTTTATAATGTTAGTTCTGTCTCCGACAACCCTTACTCCGTGAATGTAGCTTCCTTTTTTCTCCGGGTTATCATCTATTACACACGCCACCTTAAGATTAAGATGCTCACTTGTAATTATCTCTTTAATAATCATGTTACCGGCTTCTCCTGCACCGATAACCATAACATTTCTACCTTCTGTTGCAAGACGTCTCTTTCTTCTTATCTGCCTCATCGCTCTGTAAGCAAAGCGGCTGAACATTACCATGAATACGAATACCATTCCGTAGAGGAAATAGTAGCGTCTCGGTGGATTAAGTCCCATGAGCTGCAT
>JAFTJD010000026.1 GCA_017456585.1 Lachnospiraceae bacterium | reverse complement strand
TGTTAAAAAAATAAAGATTTGGACTATGAATCCTGCGGAAAAAGCACTATAATTAGGGTATAAGGGTTGTTTGTTTGCATAGCAAACAGACGACCGGAAGGTTTTTGTGCAAAGCGAACTTCTGCTCGTCTAAGTATGATGGATGGGGGAAACCTGTCTGTGCATAGAAAACTATAGGTTATTTTTTAAGAAGTGCTGGTTTTAAAAGGACGTTGTCTGGGGAGACTTTTTTTCGTCCTGAGAATGCCAGTACTTTTTTGTCTAATACAACCTCTGCGAGGTCGAAGGGTGTTTTTCCATTTAAGCTGTCTCTTGCGGTAGAGTTGATATGTCTAGCAAGCAATGTAGCTTTTTCTTGCGTGAGAGTTTGCATGGTTCTTCCTTTTGGAATGACATAACGGATGAATTCATGGTTTTTCTCTAATCGTCCTTTTTGACTGGATGCATATGGATCACAATAAAAGACTTTAGTACGTTGTCTTCCTTCCGAATCCTTTTCAATACTCCAAGGGTTTTTAAACTCAGGCCCGTTGTCTGTTAGAATGATACGGAAAGTATTAACAAACAGGCGACGCCCGAGAGCTGAATAAAGAGTGTCAAACACGTGCAAAACTTCTGATTGAGTGCAGGAATCCAGTAGAAAAATCAGCATAAAGGAAGATTTACGGAACAGGAGTGTCATAAGACATTTGCCGGCTTCTTGAGTTCCTTTAACTGTATCAAGTTCGACGACCTCATAGTCAGGAAAGGCATCGCAGTATTTCTCGAAGTCGCGATAAGTCCTTCGGTTGCGATAATCATACTGGATTGGGTTAGCCTGTCTCTGGTTTTTACGTAGCTTGTATCTTACACGCCTTGGAAGATCAAGGTTTCTGACATCAAAAAGGCCTTGATCGAGGTAGTTATAAAGGGTTCTCCGGGACACTTGTATATCAGAAGCGTGGGTGGAGTAGATATGACTTAATGGTTGCCCTTGCCGGATGAGTGGGGATACGAGGTCGTTGAGTTTTTGTAACTGCTCCGGTGAGATATTAACACCTTGCCTGGAAGAGTGAAGTCGTTCCATGTACTGGGCGTGAGCTTGTTCGGCATGGTAAAACTGTTTCGGATAAGAACAATCCGCAACATTGACACATCCATTACAGACATAGGGTGGAGTGTTGATTCCGGGACAACGATTCGGTTCGTAGTCAACGCAAAGCCATCTGCAGTCATGAGAGTTGCAATAGCGGCAAAGCTCAGGGCAGCAGGAAGAACAGAGACGAGACTTCGTGCATGAAGTAAAGTATTTGCAATCATTACCTTTGTAGCGAATGATTGGTTTTTCATCCATAAAGCGGATGATTTCCTTGGAAATAGTAGACGGATCTTTACATAGAGAATGTGCGATTTCATTAAAACGTTTATGTTCGTTTAAGGATTTCTCAATGAAGATTCTGTCGGAAAGAGTTAAGTGACTACCTTTGGGATTTTTGCTCATGATGTACCTCCAATCTACACAGACAGGTAATCTGTTTTTAGGATACATCAGTGCATGACTAAATTCCAGTAGAATAGAAGTTATTTTTGCACAGATAGAAATTTGAAATTTATTTAAGGAACAAATATTCGAAGGGTGAATTGACATCGTTCGCGGTATGTGATAAAATAAAAACAAACATATGTTCTGGCGAAATTTGAGGAGTGAAGAAGATGCAGGAAGTAATAATGAGTACGGATATGACGATACAGAGAAAGCTTGAGATTCTTACAGATGCGGCGAAGTATGACGTGGCTTGTACTTCGAGTGGAGTTGACAGGAAGGGTAAGCGAGGGATGATAGGTAACGCAGCTGCATGCGGAATATGTCATAGCTTTGCGGCAGATGGAAGATGCATTTCTCTTCTTAAGATTCTTTTTACCAATGAATGCATTTTTGATTGTAAGTATTGCATTAATCGTTCGAGTAATGATGTGCCAAGGGCAAGCTTTACACCGGATGAGGTATGCAGGCTTACTATTGAATTTTATAAGCGTAATTATATAGAAGGACTTTTTCTAAGCTCCGGTATACTTAAGAGTCCGAGCTTTACCATGGAGCTTATTTATGAGACTATAAGGAAGCTTAGGGAGGAGTATCATTTTAATGGTTACATTCATGTTAAGGCGATTCCCGGAGCGGATAAGGACATAATAGAGAAGACAGGCTTTCTCGCAGACAGAATGAGTATTAATCTTGAACTTCCGACGGCAGAGGGGCTTAAGAATCTTGCACCGCATAAGACGCGTAAAACTATACTTACACCTATGAGGCAAATACAGACAGGTATTACTGCTAATAAGAATGAGCTTATGCTGTATCGTCATGCCCCGCAGTTTGTGCCGGCAGGTCAGAGTACGCAGATGATAGTCGGAGCGACTCCGGAGAATGATTTCCAGCTTATAAGTGTAGCTGAGGCATTATACAATAATTATAGTCTTAAGAGAGTGTTCTATTCTGCGTTTGTGGCGGTTAATAAGGATAAGATGCTTCTGGATACACCGAACGGGCCTATGCTTCTTAGGGAACATAGATTATACCAGGCAGACTGGCTTCTTAGGTTCTATGGATTTAATGCAAGTGAGCTTCTTAATGAACAGAGACCAAATTTTAATGTATTGCTTGATCCGAAGGCTGACTGGGCAGTAAGACATCTTGAATACTTTCCGGTTGAGGTTAATAAGGCAGATTATAATACTCTTCTTAGAGTTCCGGGGATAGGGGTGCGCTCTGCGAGAAGAATAATAGCAGCGAGAAGAAGTATGCAGCTTGGGTTTGATGAACTTAAGCGCTTGGGAGTTGTGCTGAAGCGTGCGGCATATTTTATAACCTGTAAGGGTAAAATGATGTATCCGATAAGAATAGAAGAGAATTCTATTACTAATCATCTTATCTATGATGACAGAAAGAAGTTGCTTGATATCAGCGGTGGTAATGAATTTAGGCAGATGTCGCTTTTTGAAGATTATAATGTTAATGTACCGCCGACGATTGAGGAGAAGAAGAGTATTGTGTTCGGAGAGATGTAATAAGCTATAGTGAACTTAGTGGCGGTTTGTTTAGATATGGAGTGAGATGTGTGGAAGTTATGAACGATAATAACAAGGTTGTGTTCGTGTGTGAAAATGAGTTTGTGGCTATTATGACTGCAATTTATGATGCGTGGGATTGGAGTATAGGAAAGGGACATGATAAGGTTCATATAGAACTGGAAGGTGAGCGGAACTATCAGCTTTTTACTGAATATATCGAAGTTAAACCCAACGAGGAGAAATGCAGGAAGGTAGTCCGTTCCATACGTAATAAGATCTCGGAAGAGGTGTTTGGAGAAGTTTTCCTTGCATCGCTTTCAGAGAAAAAGGATAAGGCCGATGCGATATATCATTTTCTGGTAGTGGCATTTAAAATAGGAAGTAGGGTGCTCGATTCATTAGGGAATCCTTGCGTTATGAGAGTATTTGAATTGGTAAGATATGTAAAGCATGAAGCAGGATATTCGAGAGAATTCCTACGTTTCAGTAAGTTGAGCGCAGGAGGACTTTTTGCTAAGATTAAGCCTAAGAATGATATTATTACACTTATTGCACCTCATTTTGCTGACAGGCTTCCGGAGGAGAATTGGATTATATATGATGAAGGAAGAAAGATAGCAGTAGTACATCCCAGAGGTAGTGAATGGTTCATAACGAATGACAAAGTATTTCTTGATAATATAGTCTTTGCTGAAGATGAACTTGAGTATCAGGAGCTTTGGAAGGTTTTCTTTAAGACGATTGCTATAAAGGAGCGTATAAATTATAAGCTTCAGAGACAAGTTATGCCTTTACGATATCGTGAAAATGTAGTAGAGTTTAAATAGGATTGTGGAAGCACGTTGTGCGAAACAATCCGTAGCATAATTGAGGCAATATTCTATGATAAGAGGAAATCAATGAAGGAATTAGTTAAGCTTTCAGTACGTAATCTTGTTGAATTTATAATGAGAGGCGGAGATATTGATAATAGATTCGCTTCTTTTGATAAGGATGCTATGCTCGCGGGTACTAAAGCACATCGGAGAATCCAGAAATCCATGAAGGGCGGATACAGGGCAGAGGTGCCGCTTAAGTTTGAAATAGAATTTGAAGAATATACTCTTTGTATCGAGGGAAGAGCGGATGGTATTATTACTGAGGAAAGTGTTATTATGGAGGGTGATACCATAGTTAACCGTACAGAAGTGTGTATAGATGAGATTAAGGGAGTACACAGAGAACTTGAGTATCTTACAGAACCGGTTGTGGTGCATAAGGCTCAGGCTATGGTTTATGCATATATATATGCAACCCAGAATGATATACCAAGTATAGGCGTTCAGATGACATATTGTAATCTTGAAACAGAAGATGTAAAGCGATTTAAAGAACAATATGGGATAGATGAACTTAGAGAGTGGTTTAATAACCTTATAACAGAATATAAGAAGTGGGCGGATTTTCAGACTGAGGAGAAGGTAAAGAGGAATGCTTCTATTAAAAAGGTGGAGTTTCCTTTTGAGTATAGACCGGGGCAAAGAGACCTTGCCGTATCGGTCTATAAGGTGATAAGCCAGAAACGTAATCTTTTTATTCAAGCCCCTACCGGTGTTGGTAAGACGATATCTACGGTATTTCCTGCTGTCAAAGCTATAGGCGAAGAACGTGGTGAGAAGATATTTTATCTTACTGCTAAGACTATTACAAGAACTGTGGCGGAAGAGGCATTTAATATTCTTAGAGAGAAACAAGGGTTATATTTTAGGACGGTAACACTTACAGCCAAGGAAAAGGTATGTCTTTGTGATAAGATGGACTGTAATCCTGTTAATTGTGAGTGCGCCAAAGGACATTATGACAGAGTAAATGACGCTGTATATGACATACTGACTCATGAAAGTGTAATTAATCGTGAGTTGGTTATTTCTTATGCAAAGAAACATAATGTTTGTCCTTTTGAATTTTCGCTTGATATAACTAATTGGGTAGACGGAATAATATGTGATTATAATTATGTTTTTGATCCGAATGTTAAGCTTAAGAGATATTTCTCGGAAGGAATGCAGGGAGAATATATATTCTTGGTTGATGAGGCACATAATCTTGTGGAAAGAGCAAGGGAAATGTATAGTGCAAGTCTCTATAAGGAAGATTTTTTGAGAATTAGTAAGATTATAGACTGGAGAAGTCGTAAGATAACCAAGTATCTTGAGTCGTGTAACAAGAATCTTCTGGAACTTAAGAGGGAATGTGCGGATGACTACGCGATTATTCCTAATACAGGGACTTTTGGAATTAATCTTATGAGGCTTGCAGTAGAATTTGATTATTTTCTTGAAGAGAATAAAGAATTTGAAGGGAGAAAAGAGGTACTTGAGTTTTACCTGAATATCAAATTCTTTTTAACAATACAAGAACTTGTGGACGAGAATTACAGGATATATTCGGAGATAGGTGACGATGGACGATTTATGATAAAACTTTTTTGCGTTCAAGTTGCCGATAACCTTAAGAAATGCTTGGAAAAGGGGATTAGTACAGTCTTTTTTTCAGCTACATTATTGCCGATTATATATTATAAGGAGATGCTTAGCGGTAATCGGGAAGATTATGCGATATATGCACCGTCGCCTTTTGATACTAATAAACGTTTACTTGCGATAGCTCAGGATGTGAGTAGTAAATACACCAGAAGAGGTCAGGAGGAGTATCTTCGTATATACAAGTATATATTGACTGTTGCTAAAGCAAGGGCAGGTAATTACATAGCTTTCTTTCCGTCGTACAGTATGATGCAGGAGGTATATGATATTGCTACAGAACATACCGGAGATATGGCAGAAGATGCTGCTTCGGATAATGATAATAGTACAGATATAAACTTTGTTATACAGAATAATAGTATGACGGAAGAAGAAAGAGAAGAATTTCTGGGATTATTTGATGAAAAGAGAGATGACTCCATGGTTGCATTCTGTGTTTTGGGAGGAAGCTTTTCGGAGGGGATAGATCTTAAGAATGACAGACTTGTAGGAACTATTATCGTAGGAACAGGACTTCCTATGATTTGTAACGAGAGAAAGATTCTGAGCCGGTATTATGATGAGTTGTGTGGTAATGGATTTGAATATGCGTATAGGTATCCCGGATTTAATAAGGTAATGCAGGCGGCAGGGCGTGTTATAAGAACCGATGAAGACGAAGGAGTCATAATGTTGCTTGATTATAGATTCATGGACCGTGAGTATAGATTTTTGTTTCCAAGGGAGTGGGATGATTACAAAAAAACGGTTATCAGTGATAGCCGAAAGCTGCTTTCTGACTTCTGGGATGACAGAAAAAATGATAAAAAAGATTAGAAATATAAAAGTGAACAAAACTATTAATAAATTTTGACAAAATTGACTAAAAAAACCGAAAGTACTATACATTTTTTGAATAATATGTTAAAATAGGAGTAATAAAATTTGATTAATGTCGACGCAAGAGACTGGATTGGAGGATGCCATGAATCAGAAGGATAATGGGTTTGATAATGAATTAAACAAAGGCTTTGAAGAGTCAACTGTTGTGGGAACTGATACATCTGTTGATATTGATGAAGCTTTGAATGACACTCAGACTGCACCGGCTAAGAGTAATTCGCACAAGGATAAAGCAATTGCCAGAGCACGCGCTAATCGTGAGAAGAATGCTGCTAAGGCAGAGAAGAATGAGAAGAAGCAGGCTGCTAAGTTAGAGAAACAGCAGAAGAAAGCAGAGAAGGCTGCTAAGACAGAGACTGTTGGTGATGGTGCTGAGATGTCTGCTGCTACAGTAGAGAAGCCTAAGAAAGAGAAAAATGCTAAGGCTGAGAAAGAGGCAACTCCTAAGACAGAGAAGCCTAGGAAGGAAGGTAAGTCATTCAAGGATATTATGGCTTCCTTTAAGAGTAAGCTGGAAGATATGAAGAGAAAGAAAGAAGAGAAAGAAGACAACGAAGTAGGAGAGATTGCGCCGATTAACCCTAAATTACAGAAGATTTTTGGTATAAGAACCATACTTATGGCTAGCTTTATAGTACCGGTTGTGTTTACTATCGTGGTAGGTGTATCCGCGTATACGAAGTCATCAGAAGGTCTTACATCAAGTTATGAAGAGAGTGCTATAAGTAATCTTGAAGTAGCTGCTGATTATATGGATTTCGGATTTGATTTGATTGAGTCTGTTGTTCTTAAATATGCACTTGATGCAGACTTACGTTCATATACACTTGGAACGCTTGGTAATAACGAATCCGGAGCACTTCCGGCTACGGCATTAGCGGTTACGAAAGCTAAGAGAACGGCATTTAATACAGAACAGTCATCTAATAAGTTCCTCGAGAATATTCACGTAATTGTAGCGTCTAATCTTGAGACAATTTCAAGTACAGGTAGTGCTGATGCCGGTGTATTTGAGAAATATTACGAGCAGGAAGAGGCACTGTTCCTTCACGAAGGAATGGGAGAAGGCTGGGTAGGTACACATGAGTATCTCGATACGAATGTAGGTATTCAGGCTCGTTTATATTCTTGCTCATACATACGTTGTTTTAATCATAGAAAAGCCTGCGTTGTAGGTGATGTTTCCAAAGAAGCTATAGTAGATATTCTTTCAGGTATAGCACTTGAGGAAGGAAGCTTCTTGGCATATGTTATGGCGGATGGTCGTGAGACAACAATCAATGATGAAGTTTATAACTTTGCTAATTTACCTGAGTACAAAGAGTTTGCTGTAGCAGAAGAAACATCAGGTTATAAGTATACCGAGTATGACGGAAAAGAGTATTTGTTCTTATATGCAAGATGTGAGGCTAATAATTCTTCAATCTGTGCTATGGTTCCTAAGGATGCTGTAGTAGCAGCAGCTCATGCTATCAGAAGTTCGACAACGATTGTAACACTTATTTCATGTTTAGTTTCAGCAGGAATTGGTCTTGCGATTGCTACATTTATGAGTAGTATCATTTATAAGATTGTTCGCAAGCTTGAGAAGGTTTCTGCCGGAGATCTTACAGTTAAGTTAAATATTAAGAGTAAGACAGAGTTTGGAACTCTTGCACATTCTGTTACAGATACAATCAATAACATGAGAGCTCTTATTGAGAAAGTATCAGAGATAAGTGGTAATGTTGATGAGTCAGCTACCAAGATGCTTAATGTAGCAGATGAGGTTGTAGAGACTACATCTAATATTACAACAGCTGTTAACGAGATTGATATAGGTATCGGTCAGCAGGCAGAAGATGCGCAGAACTGTTTTGAACAGATGGATGGTTTGTCCAACAAGATGAGTGTTGTTAATGATAATATTAAGAATATTCAGGTGCTTGCAGATGATACGATTGATATGATTAGTCAGGGTATTTCAACAATGAACGAGCTTGCTAAGAGCTCTGAATATACAACAGAAGTTTCAAGACAGGTTATGGAAGACGTTAAGGCCCTTGAAGAAAAGTCCTTGTCAATTGAACAGTTTATTGGTATTATTAATGATATTTCAAGTCAGACTAACTTACTTTCACTTAATGCTTCAATTGAGGCAGCACGTGCCGGTGAAGCAGGTAGAGGCTTCGCGGTAGTAGCGGAAGAGATTCGTAAGCTTGCAGATGGTTCTATGAGTGCTGCAGGAGAGATTAAGAAGGTGGTTGATGCTATTAAGGCACAGACCGCTGAGACGGTTAAGTCAACAGTTAAGTCTGAGAAGGTTGTTATTGAACAGGCAGGCATTGTTGATAAGACAAATAAGGCATTTGAAGATATGAATAACAGTATTTCTACACTTCTTCAGAAACTTAATGAGGTTGAAGAAAATGTGGCAGAGATGAATGCCGGTCGAGAAGTTACACTCAATGCGATTGAGAGTATTTCAGCAGTTTCAGAAGAGACAGCAGCTTCATCTAATGTGGTTAATGAGTCTGTTGTAGGACAGAGAGAAAGTGCTCTTGTTCTCGAAGAATCAGCAAAAGATTTACATATTAAGACAAAAGAACTCAATGAGGCATTGTCATTCTTCAAAATTTAGTATATAATCAATAGCGTTACTTAATAACATAAGGTATATTGTAAAATATATCTTATGTTATTTTGTTGGTAATGAGATAAACAAACATTTATCAAATCTATATTTTTAACAACGGAGGTTACATATGAGTTGCGTTAGACGAGTGTATGTAGAGAAGAAAGCACCTTTCGATGGAAAGGCAAGAGAGTTATCAGAAGAAATTAAGAGTTATCTTGGAATTGATACGGTTGATGATGTCAGAGTATTGATTAGATATGATGTAGAGAATATTTCCGATGAAATATTTGAACAGGCGTGCATGACAGTTTTTTCTGAGCCTCCTGTTGATATCCTCTATAAGGAAGAGTTTGAGACAGCTAAGAATACTAAGGTATTTTCTGTTGAATATTTACCGGGACAGTTTGATCAGAGAGCAGATTCAGCAGTACAGTGCGTTAAGTTTTTAAAGGAAGATGAAGAGCCTGTTATTAAGACAGCTGTAACATATGCTATCACAGGTACTCTTACAGACGAAGAGTTTGATAAGATTAAGAGATATTGTATTAACCCTGTAGATTCAAGAGAGACAGGAATGGTTAAGCCGGAGACTCTTATTACAGTATTCGATGAGCCGGAAGATGTTAAGATTTTCGATGGATTTATCAATATGACTGATGATGAATTAAAAGAACTTTATTCATCATTAGGACTTGCTATGACATTTAAGGATTTCTGTCATATTAATAATTATTTTAAGACAGAGGAAAAACGTAATCCGTCAATGACAGAGATTCGTGTTCTTGATACATATTGGTCAGATCATTGCCGTCATACTACTTTTTCTACAGAACTTAAGAATATTACTTTTGAATCAGGTTATTATAAAGATGAGTTGACTGATACTTACGAAGCATATATGAAAGACCGTGAGAGCATATTCAAGGGAAGAAAAGACAAGTTCGTTTGTCTTATGGACCTTGCTCTTATTGCTATGCGTAGATTAAAAGCAGAAGGTAAGCTTGAGGATCAGGAAGAATCAGAAGAGATTAATGCATGTAGTATTGTTGTTCCTGTTTCAATTGATGGTGTAGAAGAGGAGTGGCTTGTTAACTTTAAGAATGAGACACACAATCATCCTACAGAGATTGAACCATTCGGTGGTGCAGCAACTTGTCTTGGTGGCGCTATCAGAGATCCGCTTTCAGGAAGAACATATGTATATCAGGCTATGCGTGTTACAGGTGCAGCAGACCCTACAGTATCAATTGATGATACAATGAAGGGTAAGCTTCCACAGAAGAAGCTTGTTCGTGGTGCAGCAAATGGTTACAGCTCATATGGTAATCAGATTGGTCTTGCAACAGGCTATGTTAAGGAGATATATCATCCGGATTATGTTGCTAAACGTATGGAAATCGGTGCTGTACTCGGTGCGGCTCCAAGAAAGAGTGTAATCAGAGAGACATCTGATCCGGGAGATATTATTGTACTTCTCGGTGGACGTACAGGCCGCGACGGTTGTGGCGGTGCAACAGGTTCATCAAAGGTGCATACTGAGGCTTCTATTGAGACTTGTGGTGCAGAGGTTCAGAAGGGTAACGCACCTACAGAGCGTAAATTACAGCGTTTGTTCAGAAGACATGAGGTTAGTCGTCTTATTAAGAAATGTAATGACTTCGGTGCAGGTGGTGTATCGGTAGCTATTGGTGAGCTTGCAGCAGGTCTTAATATTAATCTTGATATGGTTCCTAAGAAGTATGCAGGTCTTGACGGAACAGAGATAGGTATTTCAGAGTCACAGGAGCGTATGGCAGTAGTTATTGCACCTGCTGATGTTGCTGAGTTTATGAAGTATGCAGCGGAAGAGAACTTAGAGGCTACAGAAGTTGCTGTTGTTACTGAGAGTCCTAGACTTGTTATGTCATGGAGAGGTAAAGAGATAGTTAATATTTCAAGAGCATTCCTTGATACTAATGGTGCACATCAGGAAACAGATGTTGCAGTTGAGATGCCTGTGCCGGAGAATAACTTCTTTAATAAGAAAGCAGTAGCAGATGTTAAGACTAAGTGGATGGATATGCTTGCTGATCTTAATGTATGTTCTCAGAAGGGACTTGTTGAGATGTTCGACAGTTCTATTGGAGCAGGTAGTGTACTTATGCCTTATGGTGGTAAGTATCAGCTTACAGAGACACAGACAATGGTTGCTAAGCTCCCTGTCCTTAAAGGTAAAACAGACGTAGTCACAATGATGAGTTATGGTTTTGATCCATATCTTTCAAGCTGGAGCCCATATCATGGTGCTATATATGCAGTAGTTGAATCTGTTGCTAAGATAGTTGCAACAGGTGGTGATTATAAGAAGATTAGATTTACATTCCAGGAATATTTCCGCAGAATGACAGAAGATCCGAAGCGTTGGAGCCAGCCTTTTGCAGCACTTCTTGGTGCATATAAGGCGCAGATAGGATTTGGCCTTCCTTCAATCGGTGGAAAGGATAGTATGTCAGGTACTTTCCAGGATATCGATGTACCACCGACACTTGTATCTTTTGCAGTAGATATTGCTAATTATCAGGATATTGTAACACCTGAGTTGAAGGCTGCTAATAATAAGTTAGTTCGTTTCAAGATTAAGAAAGATAAGTTTGATGTTCCGGTATTTGAATATCTTCATGAGATGTACGAGGCTATTCACAAGCTTGCAGCAGTAGATAAGAATATTGTGGCAGCTTATGCATTGGACGCTAATGGTATCTCAGCAGCACTTAGTAAGATGGCATTTGGTAACAAGCTTGGTGTTAAAGTTTATGATAATGTTGATGCTGACGAGCTTTTTGCACCTGCATTTGGCGATATCGTTGCAGAGATTAAGCCTGAAGCACTTGATAAGATTACTATAGATTATGAGTTAATAGGTGAAGTTACAGATAATGCTTGCATCGCATACAAGGATATGACTATATCTATAGATGAAGCAATTAAGGTATGGAGCGACAAGCTTGAGGTAGTATTCCCTACCAAGGCAAGTAAGGAAACAGCACCTGTTGAATCACCTGTATATAATGCTGCAGCAGATACAATTTATGTTTGCAAGAACAAAGTTGCTAAGCCTACAGTATTTATTCCTGTATTCCCTGGTACAAACTGTGAATACGACAGTACAAAGGCATTTGAGAGAGCAGGAGCAGATGTTATTGTAAAAGTATTCCGTAACTTAACAGCTAATGACATCAGAGAGTCAGTTGATGAATTCGAAAAGGCAATTAATCAGGCACAGATTATTATGTTCCCGGGTGGATTTAGTGCCGGTGACGAACCTGATGGTTCAGCTAAGTTCTTTGCAACAGCTTTCCGCAATGCAAAGATGAAGGAAGCGGTAGAGAAGTTACTTAATGAGAGAGATGGTCTTGCACTTGGTATCTGTAATGGTTTCCAGGCTCTTATCAAGCTCGGACTTGTTCCTAACGGAATGATTACAGGACAAAATGCAGATTCGCCTACTCTTACATTTAATACAATAAGCCGTCATATTTCAAAGATGGTATACACTAAAGTTGTTACTAACAAGTCCCCATGGTTAAGAGAAGCGGAGCTTGGTGGCGTATATGCTAATCCGGCTTCACATGGAGAAGGTCGTTTCGTGGCAAATGATGAGTGGATTAAGAAACTTTTTGAAAATGGTCAGGTTGCTACACAGTACTGTGACCTTGAAGGTAATGTATCCATGGATGAAGAATGGAATATTAATGGCTCATACTGTGCAATAGAAGGTATTACAAGTCCTGATGGTCGTGTACTTGGTAAGATGGCACATTCAGAGCGTAGAGATACAGCTGTTGCAATTAACATCTATGGAGAGCAGGACCTTAAGATATTTGAATCAGGTGTTAAGTACTTTAAATAAAGGATGATTTAGATGATACCTTTTCGCGAGGTTACTATTGACGATATTGAATGGATTCGGGAGTGTAATAGAGAATCAGGGATTATCGGAAGCGAATACTCCGCAGGAACATTGTTCCTGTGGAGTTGTTCATATAACATTAAGATAGCGAATGTTGGCGGTATGTGTTGCATTCTTAATGATTTTGATGTTAATAAAAGATATGTTTATCCGTTTGGTAATGGGGATAAGAAAGCGGTTATAGAAGCACTTATCGAAGATGCTAAGGATAGAGGTATTAGATTTGCATTATATGGAGTATCTTCAAGTTCAAAGGATGAGCTTGAAGAACTCTTTCCCGGACGATTCGAATTTGGAGACAGACGAGAAGACTGGGATTATATCTATTCGGTAGATAAGCTTACCAATTTAGCAGGAAGGAAGCTTCATGGTAAGCGTAATCATATTGCCAGATTTAAAGATAATGAGAATTGGCAGTTTGAGATTATTTCCGAAGAGAATTTTGAAGAGTGTCTTGCTATGAATAAAAAGTGGTGTGAACTCTATGAGAAAGATAAGAGTGATAGCATCAACAGCGAGAAATGTGCAGTTAGCAAAGCTTTTGAGAATTATCGTAGATTAGGCCTTGAAGGCGGACTTCTTAGACTTGACGGTAATGTGATTGCATATACGCTCGGAGAGAAATTGACGGATGAAGTTTTTCTTGTTCATTTTGAAAAGGCTTTTGGAGATATTCAAGGGGCATATCCTATGATTAATCAGCAGTTCGTTTCGAATTGCCTACAGGATTATAAATACGTCAATAGAGAAGAAGATATGGGTAATGAAGGACTTAGAAAAGCTAAGTTATCATATGACCCGGATATTTTGCTTGAAAAATTTGTTGCATTCTTGGTATAGCGTTCGGGTATACCGGTGAAGGAGAATAATATGATTTGTACGGCACATTTTCCGGAGGACAGGGAGAAAGTAATCAATCTATGGAGTAGTTGCTTTGGCGACGAAAGAAATTATATTGAATTCTTTCTTGATAATGTTCCATCGGAAGATGTGCTTTTTGTATATAAGGAAAAAGATGAAATAGTCGGCATGACGTGGCTCATGCCCGCAGAAATAGGCTTTTATATGTATGGCGATTACAGAAATAGAAAGCTCTATTATGTGTATGCTGTAGGGGTTGATAAGGAATATCGGAATAGAGGAATAGCAGGGAAATTGCTAAGCTTTGCAAAGGCGCATGCCGAAAATAAAGAAGCGGGGCTTTGTCTTGTCCCGGCAGATGAAGGATTGGTTTCATATTACTCAAAAAGAGGTTTTAGTAAGATTACTGCCAGTAATCGTGAATATGATAGTGAATTAAATGCGGCAGAAAATATTAGTGCTTCATTTATGAATTCCGATGTTATTAAGCTTGAAGAACTAAAGAACAAAGATTTGGATAGCTTTAGGAATTATTCAAAAGAGTTGTATTTACAAAGAGAAAAAGAACTTTGTTGTAAAATGGCTTTTAGATGGAGCTATGATAATTTTTATTTTGCACTTTGTGAGCATATATATGTGGGTGGTACAGTGAGAGTAAAAAAAGAAACAGAAGGACTTGAATATATGTTTGCACTGCAAGAACAAGGAGCATTTAAGATAAGAGAAATTCTTGCAGATAATGGAATAGATGGAGATATTGATTTTGATATGATGGTGAATGTTGATAATATTTATACTTATGAATCTAAAATATCAAAAGGCATATACGTTAATTTTTGCTTTAATTAAGAATATTGTATTTTGCTATTTCTTTTATTGTAATTTAGTGGTAATATATAGCATGGAAAATAGAAAAATGTGCATTTTATAATGCCTGCATATATAATTTAAAAGGAGAGAACGGCTATGAGAACAAAGACATTTGATAAGTTTTGTGAGCTTTTTGGAAATGAGGGGGACATACGTTTATATTTTTCACCGGGAAGAGTCAATCTTATAGGTGAGCATACTGATTATAATGGAGGTCATGTTTTTCCGTGCGCTCTTACTATTGGTACATATGGTGTTGCGAGAAAAAGAGAAGACAGCAAGCTTAGATTCTATTCTATGAATTTTGAAAGCCTCGGTGTAATTGAGTCTGATATTAATGCACTTGTTAATAAGAAAGAAGATGATTGGGCTAATTATCCAAAGGGAGTTATCTGGGCATTTGGCGAGAAGGGACATAATATTACCTCAGGTATGGATATGGTTATATATGGTAATATTCCGAATGGTTCAGGATTGTCATCATCAGCGTCCGTTGAGGTGCTTATGGGAGTTATTCTTAAGGATATGTTCAATATAGATGTTAACATGATAGATATTGCTCTTCTCGGACAGTATTCAGAGAATAAGTTTAATGGCGTAAATTGTGGTATCATGGATCAGTTTGCTATTGCGATGGGTAAGGAGAATCATGCTATATTCCTTGACACAGCTGATTTGTCATATCAATATGCGCCGATTAAGCTTGATGGCGCAAAGATTGTAATTGCGTGCAGTAATAAAAAGAGAGGTCTCGGAGATTCTAAATATAACGAGAGAAGAAGTGAGTGTGAAACTGCACTTTCCGAATTAAAAGCAAAGCTTGATATTAACAGTCTCGGAGAATTGACAGAGGATGTATTTGAAGCCAATAAGTCTCTTATAAATGATGCAGACAGAGTGAAGAGAGCGAAGCATGCTGTTTATGAAAATCAGCGTACCATTAAAGCTGTTGAGGCACTCAATGCAGGAGATATTGATACATTTGGCAAGCTCATGAATGCTTCACATGTATCTCTCAGAGATGATTATGAGGTTACAGGTAAAGAGCTTGATACACTTGTGGAGACAGCATGGGAACAGGACGGAGTGATAGGCTCAAGAATGACAGGTGCGGGCTTCGGCGGATGTACCGTAAGTATTGTTAAGGATGAAGCGGTAGATGCTTTTATTGAAAATGTAGGTAAAGTTTACCTTGAGAAGATAGGCTATGCGGCAGATTTCTATGTTGTTGAAATCGGACAGGGTGCAAGCAGAATATAAAAGGAGGACTAAAGGAATGGTAGAGCAGGGAATCAAAAAGCTGGTAACTTATGGTCTCGAAAAGAATCTTATCGAAAAAGAAGATGTAATATATGTTACCAATCAGATATTAGAAGTATTAAAAGTGGAAGAGTATAACGAGCCGGAAGAAGAGTATAGTAATGTTGAATTAGAACCGGTTCTTAAGGAATTACTTGACTATGCAGCGGAGGCGGGCTTACTTGAGAATGATAGCGTAGTTTATCGTGACTTATTCGATACTAAGCTTATGAATTGTCTTTTATCTAAGCCAAGTGAGGTTATTAAGAAGTTTAATGAGCTTTATAAAGAGTCACCGGAGAAGGCAACACAGTTTTTCTATGAATTTAGCCGTAATACTGACTACATTCGTACATATCGAGTGAAAAAGGATATGAAATGGGTTGTAGATACAAAGTATGGAGAGATTGATATTACAATTAATCTTTCAAAGCCTGAGAAAGACCCGAAAGCAATCGCTGCAGCTAAGCTTGCAAAGCAGAGTGGTTATCCGAAGTGTCTCCTTTGTATGGAAAATGAGGGTTATGCAGGAAGAGTGAATCATCCGGCAAGAAATAACCACAGAATTATTCCTATTACAATTAATGACCAGAAATGGGGATTCCAGTATTCACCATATGTGTATTATAACGAGCATTGCATAGTTTTTAACGGACAGCATATTCCTATGAAAGTAGATCATAGTGCTTTTGTTAAGCTTATTGATTTCGTAAAAGCATTTCCGCACTATTTCCTTGGCTCCAATGCAGATTTGCCTATAGTTGGAGGATCTATTTTGAGTCACGACCATTTCCAGGGTGGAAATTATACATTTGCAATGGCAAAGGCACCTATAGAGCAGAGCTTTGTTGTTGACGGATATGAAGATGTAGAAGCCGGAATAGTAAAATGGCCGCTTTCAGTTATCAGGCTTCGCGCAAAGGATGAAAAGAGACTTATTGCACTTGCTGATCATATTCTTGATAAGTGGCGTGGATATACAGATGAAGCAGCATTTGTTTTTGCTGAAACAGATGGTGAGCCACATAATACAATTACACCTATTGCGAGAATGAGAGACGGCTTATATGAGCTTGATCTTGCTCTTCGTAATAATATAACTACAGAGGAACATCCGCTTGGTGTATACCATCCGCATGCTGAATTGCATCACATTAAGAAGGAAAACATAGGTCTTATAGAAGTAATGGGTCTTGCTGTTCTTCCTGCACGTCTTAAGGATGAGATTGAACTTCTTAAGACTGCTATTCTTAACAAAGCGGATATCAGTAAGGATGAAGTTCTTGAAAAGCATGCAGCATGGGTAGAGGATTTTATGCCTAAATATGCTGATGTTAATGAGAATAATATAGATGATATAGTGAAGAAAGAAATAGGTCTTGTATTTGAAAAAGTACTTGAGGATGCCGGCGTATATAAGTGCACAGCAGAGGGCAGAGAAGCATTTAACAGATTCATAAGTGCATTATAGAATTCTATGATAGACAAATAGATGTTGGGTGTGGATGTTTGAGACCGGTGTTTTACCATTTGTGAAAAATGTCGAAAAAATGGTTAATATGACTTATTGATTTTGTGCACTATATTTGGTAAAATGTAGTAGCATTTTGATAGAAGGGATGGAACAGGCCACTTGACACGTTCGAAAATATTAGAGAGAATTTATAATAAAATAATAACTCAAGCGGATATTATTACGTTTGAATTAGATAAAGACAATCGTATAGTCTATGTTAATTCGGTTTATGAGAAATATCTCGGCGACATGGAGTGGCAGGATATGGAGATGTCTAATCCTGATGTATTAAAGAAGCTTGTTCATAAAGAAGATCTAGAAGAATGTCTTACTTTGTTTATTAACCTTGAACTTAATGAGTGTCGCAGTGTAATCTGTAGAATTAAAGATGTGACCGGTCATTATAAATGGTACAGAATTACCCTTTGCAATTTTTATGATGAGGAATTCGGGGAATTCACCAGAAAGATTGGTATGATGCAGGATGTTAATAACGAGCTTACTGCGTTCAGACAGATAAAAGATTACGAAGAGTATGACAGTATTACAGGATTGTATAATGAGAATAAGTTCGAGTTTGAAGCGAGAGCACTTATTCTTTCGAATCCGGATGTTAACTTCTGTACTATAACATTTGATATTAATAAATTTAAGATTATTAATGAGGTGTACGGAACCAAGTTAGGTAATACGGTGCTAAAATATGTAGCATCCGTAATTAAGAAGGTAATTCCGAGTATGGCAATCTGTTCAAGACTTTATGCAGATAATTTTGCTGTGTTTATGCCATTTTTTACGGATGAGGATATAGTGTCAATTGTCTGGGAGATACATGAGAAGATTGCACAGAATCCATATAATCTTACACTTCATACCTCATATGGAATCTTTAGGGCGGATTCTCCTGCGAAGCTTGAGATGCAGATTGATACAATGAAGGACCGTGCTCTTATTGCTAAGAGTACAATCAAGAAGGATGTTATCAATTATTATGTATTCTTTAGTGATGAAGTTGGTAATGAGATAGTTATGGAGCAGGATATCGAGAAGAATATGCACACTGCTTTGAAGGAGAAGCAGTTTGAGGTATATTTGCAGCCTAAGGTTGAACTTAGCACTGAGAAGCTTATGGGAGCGGAGGCTCTTATAAGATGGAGGCATCCTGAAAAAGGTTTGATTGGTCCGGATAATTTCGTGCCTATTTTTGAGAAGAACGGATTTATAATTCAGCTTGACAAATATGTTTGCGAAGAAGTTTGTAAGCTTATTAATAAATGGGTAAAAATGGGAATAAAGCCGGTTCCGATTTCGGTTAATATTTCAAGACTCCATATTTATAATGATACGATAGTAAGTTATTTGTTAGAACTTGTTGAGAAGTATGAAGTTTTACCGGAGTATTTAAGATTTGAGATAACAGAAACACTTTTTGTCGGCAATATGGAGGCACTTGTAGATATATTACAGCAGCTTAGAGGACTTGGATTTAAGGTTGAAATGGATGATTTCGGATCAGGATATTCATCGCTTAATATGCTTAGAAATGTTCCTGTAGATGTTATCAAGATTGACAAGGAATTCTTCGATGAGAAGATGAGTGATAATAAAGGCAAGATAGTAGTAAGTCATACTATTGCTATGGCGAAGGAACTTGACCTTGAAGTTCTGGCAGAAGGTGTAGAGACAGAAGAGCATGCTCAGTTCCTTAAAGACAGTAATTGTGACATGGCACAAGGTTACCTTTTCTCGAAGCCTATGACGTTGTATGAATTCGAGAATAGATTCCTTGCGAATAATTTATAATAAGTGGAATTTTATGCGTTGTATTCGATAAAATTCCGCATATATATTGACAAAAATACCAAATTGTGATAGTGTAGTTCTAGTTGCATTTGGTATTTTTTTGTAACATTTTAAGTTTTTAGGGAGGATTTTAGTAATGAAAGGAACAGTTAAGTGGTTCAACGCTAAAAAGGGTTATGGATTCATTTCTGATGAGAATGGAAATGATATTTTCCTTCATTTTTCCGCTCTTAACATGGACGGATACAAGGAAGCAAAAGAGGGCGAAGCTGTTGAATTTGACGTTGTAGACGGCGACAAGGGACCTCAGGCAGCGAACGTAGTTAAGCTTTAATTTATTGAGTGTATTTACGAAGATCGCGTTGACCTCCGGCATGAATGTGCCGGAGGTATTTTTGTATAATATCGAGCCAAGCGCAAGCGCGTAGCGCTTGCAACGGAATTTTAAGATTTAAGGCGTAAGCTTGCTTACAAGCCTTGAATCTTAAAATAACGTATGTAAGAAAACTAAACGAGAAGAAGCCGTGTAGGCGGCGGATTCGAGTTGTTTGGTGAAATTATACATAATGCACAAAAAATGCACGGACGATTTGTATAAATATGCAAAGTGACTAAAAAATAAAAAAATATAAAAAGATAGTTGCTTTTTTTAAATAAATATGATAATCTCTTTCTAGAGCAGACAAATGTCCGTGTGAGAAAAACATATTAGGAGATGGAAAAATGAGAGACAAATTAAGAGTAGGTATTTTAGGAGCAACAGGTATGGTAGGACAGAGATTTATATCTCTTCTTGAGAACCATCCTTGGTTTGAAGTAGTAGTAGTTGCAGCAAGTGCAAGAAGTGCAGGCAAGACTTATGAAGAAGCAGTAGGTGCACGTTGGAAGATGGCAACACCTATGCCTGAGGCAGTTAAGAAGCTTGTTGTTATGAATGTAGATGAAGTAGATAAGGTTGCATCATTAGTTGATTTCGTATTCTCAGCAGTTGATATGACTAAAGAAGAGATTAAGGCAATTGAGGATGCATATGCAAAGACAGAGACACCGGTTGTTTCTAACAACAGTGCACATAGATGGACACCTGATGTTCCTATGGTAGTTCCGGAGATTAACCCTGAGCATTTCGATGTTATCGAATTCCAGAAGAAGCGTCTTGGAACAACAAGAGGATTCGTTGCAGTTAAGCCTAACTGTTCAATTCAGAGTTATGCACCTGCACTTACAGCTTGGAAAGAGTTTGAGCCATATGAAGTAGTAGCTACTACATATCAGGCGATTTCAGGAGCAGGCAAGAACTTCCAGGATTGGCCGGAGATGATAGAGAATATCATTCCTTACATCGGCGGAGAAGAAGAGAAGAGTGAGCAGGAGCCACTTCGTCTCTGGGGTCAGATTGAGGACGGCGTAATCGTTAAGGCTCAGGAGCCAAAGATTACATGTCAGTGTATCAGAGTTCCGGTATTAAACGGGCATACAGCAGCTGTATTTGTTAAGTTTAGAAAGAAACCTACAAAAGAGCAGCTCATTGAGAAGCTTGTTAACTTCAAGGGTGTTCCACAGGAGTTAGAACTTCCAAGTGCACCTAAGCAGTTCATCCAGTACATGGAAGAAGATAATCGTCCACAGGTTAAGGCAGATGTTGATTATGAGAATGGTATGGGCGTATCTATCGGACGTATTCGTGAAGACAGCATCTATGACTTCAAGTTCGTAGGTCTTTCACACAACACAGTAAGAGGTGCTGCAGGCGGTGCAGTATTATGCGCAGAGCTTCTTAAAGCAAAAGGATATATTACTAAGAAATAGGCAATAGCATTGAACCAAGCAGAAACATAAAAAGACACAAGCGAGAAATGTTTACATTTCAGAGCTTGTGTCTTTTTGTGTTTCTATTTGGCGAAAGCCAAACCACGAGGGAACTGTGTTCTCGAGTCGGCTTGGTTCAATGCGATAGCAGAGAGGCGAAAGCCAAACCACGAGGGAACCATGTTCCCGAGTCGGCTTGGTTCAATGCGATAGCAGAGAGGCGAAAGCCAAACCACGAGGGAACAGAGTTCCCGAGTCGGCTTGGTTCAAAATTTCCCGATATGTTTTGCTTGACTTAATTTCTTCAATATATCATACTGTACATAGTGATGCGTATATTTTCGGAAAGGGGGCTTTAATATGGAATACACTTCAATGATACCGGATTATGAGAATGAGATTATTGCTATAATCAGAAGCAATATGTCGCCCAAAGCGATGGGAAATAAGCTGGAGGATTATCACGAAAGTAATATCGCGGAAGCCCTTGAAGAACTTAATATAGATGAAAGAAAGAAATTGTTCAGAGTTCTTGAAATATCTGTTTTATCAAATGTTTTCGAATGCTTTGAAGGCGATGTTGCAAGCGCATATCTTAAAGAACTTGATCTAAAGAAAGCTGTCAGTGTTCTTGAAAATATGGAATCTAATCTGGCAGTGGAAGCGCTTAAGTCATTTGATAAGGAAAAACGTGAAATTCTTATAGAATGTATGGATGAGGATGTAAGAAAAAGCATTATGCGTTTGTCTTCCTATACGGAGGATGAAATTGGTAGCAGCATGACGGCTAATTACATTGTGCTCCGTGAAAATCTGACTATTAAGCAGGCGATGAAAGCACTTGTTGAGCAGGCTGCTCAGAATGATAATATCGCAACACTTTTTGTTGTAGATGAAAAAGGACTTTTTTATGGCGCCATTGATTTGAAAGAATTGATTATGGCGAGACAGGATACTGAACTTGAAACTATTATTATGACATCATATCCATATGTATATGGACATGAAAATATAGATGATTGTATAGAAAGACTTAAAGATTATTCGGAAGACTTGATTCCTGTATTGGATAAAAATAATAGTCTTATAGGTGTTATTACTTCTCAGAGTATTATCAATCTTGTGGAAGAAGAATTGGGTGACGATTATGCTAAGCTTGCCGGACTTGCAGCGGAAGAGGATTTGAACGAACCACTCCGCGAGAGTATGAAGAAGAGACTTCCTTGGCTGTTTATTCTTCTTGGACTTAGTATGCTTGTCTCGTCGGTAGTAGGTATATTTGAAAATGTAATATCAGAGCTTACCCTTGTAATATGCTTCCAATCACTTATACTCGGTATGGCAGGTAATGTTGGTACACAGTCATTAGCTGTAACTATCCGTGTTCTCATGGATGAAGCACTTGATTTCAGACAGAAGCTTGGACTTGTAGGAAAAGAGATAAGAGTTGGTTTTTGCAATGGGCTTTTACTGGGAATAGCATCCTTTGGAATAATCGGAGTATATATTTTGCTTGTAAAAGGACAATCACCGCAGGAGTCATTTGCAATATCGGCATGTATAGGAGTGTCCCTGCTTGCGGCGATGCTTGCTTCAAGTGCAGTAGGAACATTAATACCATTGTTTTTGAAAAAGATTAAGATTGATCCGGCAGTAGCTTCAGGCCCACTCATTACAACTATCAATGACCTTGTTGCGGTTGTAACTTATTATGGAATAAGCTGGTTCGTTTTACTTGAACTAATGCAGATAGCAGGATAGTTTGTTATTTTTATATATTATAATGCCGAAATAAGAAATAATTTGTTAAAAAATTAATAAACTTAAAAAAAGAACTAGACGAATGACGATTTTTGTGAGAGAATATGGTGAGTAATAATGTAACACATAATTGAAAGGAGTCTTACAATGATTTATTCACATGAAGTTGAAAAAATGTGCAAAGTAGCACAGGGTGTCGCTCATGGTGCAGCTCCAATTCCGGAGGAAGCAAAATGGGTTAAGGCAAAAGAAATAAAGGATATTTCCGGTTTAACACATGGTATCGGCTGGTGTGCGCCACAGCAGGGTGCATGTAAGCTTACATTAAATGTAAAAGAGGGAATCATTCAGGAAGCATTAGTTGAGACAATCGGATGTTCAGGTATGACACATTCAGCAGCTATGGCTTCAGAGATTTTACCAGGAAGATCTCTTCTTGAGGCTCTTAATACAGACTTAGTATGTGATGCTATCAACACTGCTATGAGAGAATTATTCTTACAGAGTGTTTATGGTAGAACACAGTCAGCTTTCTCAGAGGACGGTTTGCCTGTAGGTGCAGGTCTGGACGTCCTTGGTAAGGGCTTACGTTCACCGGTTGGTACAATGTACGGAACATTAAAGAAAGGTCCTCGTTACCTTGAGATGGCAGAAGGTTATGTAACAGGTATCGCATTAGACAAGGATGATCAGATCATCGGATATCAGTTCGTAAGCCTTGGCAAAATGACAGATTTCATCAAGAAGGGTGATGATCCTACTACAGCATGGGAGAAATCCAAGGGTCAGTACGGCCGTGTTGCTGATGCAGTAAAGATTATCGATCCTAGAGAAGAATAAGGAGGACTTAGATAATGGCTTTATTTGAATCATATGAGAGAAGAATAGATAAAATCAATGCTGTACTTAACAGCTACGGCATTGCTTCAATAGAAGAAGCAGAGAAGATTACAAAGGATGCAGGACTTGAAGTATACGACCAGATTAAGAAGATTCAGCCTATCTGTTTCGAGAACGCTTGCTGGGCATATGTTGTAGGTGCTGCTATTGCAATCAAGAAGGGCTGTAAGAGAGCAGCTGACGCTGCTGCAGCAATCGGTGAGGGACTTCAGGCATTCTGTATTCCTGGTTCAGTTGCTGATACACGTCAGGTAGGTCTTGGACATGGTAACCTCGGTAAGATGTTATTAGAGGAAGAGACAGAGTGTTTCGCATTCTTAGCAGGTCACGAGTCATTCGCAGCTGCTGAAGGTGCCATCGGTATCGCAGAGAAGGCTAACAAGGTTCGTAAGAACCCACTTCGTGTTATCCTTAACGGTCTTGGAAAAGACGCTGCACAGATTATCGCTCGTATCAATGGTTTCACATTTGTTGAGACAGAGTACGATCCATATACAAATACTGTAAAAGAAGTTAACAGAATCGCTTATTCTGAGGGACTTCGTGCAAAGGTTAACTGCTATGGTGCAAATGATGTTTGCGAAGGCGTTGCAATCATGTGGAAAGAGAACGTAGATGTATCTATCACAGGTAACTCTACTAACCCTACAAGATTCCAGCATCCGGTTGCAGGTACCTACAAGAAGGAAAGAAATGCTGCTGGTAAGAAGTATTTCTCAGTTGCTTCAGGTGGTGGTACAGGACGTACACTTCATCCTGATAACATGGCAGCAGGTCCTGCTTCATACGGTATGACAGATACACTTGGACGTATGCACTCAGATGCTCAGTTCGCAGGTTCTTCATCAGTTCCTGCTCACGTAGAAATGATGGGTCTTATCGGTGCTGGTAACAACCCTATGGTTGGTATGACAGTTGCAGTTGCAGTTTCTATCCAGGAAGCAGCAGAAGCAGGTCGTTTCTAAGGTTTAGACATTTGATTTTCTAAAAAATACAGTTAGACACGTCATTTTGAGCAAAATGCCCATGACGTGTCTAACTTTTTTTGTACCAAAAGTGGAGGAAATTCAAATGGCTAAAATCAAAATGACAGTATCAAATGATGTTACTTTTTATGAGGGTTGCGAAGAATATTTGCTAGATTGCAAGGCACGCAATTTAAGAAACGGAACTTTAAGACATTACACAGACAGTTCCAAACAGATAATGAAATACATTGGAGAAGATACCTTGATAAAGGACATTGACAAGGATATGATTGATAATTTTATTATCCAGTTGCGCGATAATCCTTTATTGAATGAAATGAGTTTATACACCTATGCGCGAGACTTCAAAACCTTAATGTATTTCTTTATGCGCAAAGAGTACATACC
>JAFTJD010000025.1 GCA_017456585.1 Lachnospiraceae bacterium | reverse complement strand
GATGCAGCAGATTATGATGGTTACTACAATGTTGCTAAGTTAGCTTTCGAGGCTAACTTCGCATCAGCAGTAGAGACATTAAAGAAATACTACAACTATGATGAGACTACAAAGAAGTTTACAAATGTACCTTCTTTAACATACCTTTATAATACAGGTGACGGACATAAGCTCATTGGTGAATATATCCAGGCAGCTTTCGCAACAGTTGGTGTTACAATGAATCTTGAGAACCAGGAGTGGAACACATTCCTTAACACACGTAAGAACGGTGAGTATTCAGTTGCTCGTAACGGTTGGTTAGCTGACTACAATGATCCTATCTGTTTCCTTGATATGTGGACATCAGGTTCGGGTAACAACGACGTTCAGTTCGGTAAGGGTGAGCATGCTAGCCTTGCTATGTACAATCTTGATTTAACACCTTATGGAGTTGATGTTAAGGTAACAAATGGTACATGGGCTGAGACATATGATGTTCTTATCGCTGAAATTAAGACTTGTACAGATTCTACAAAGCGTTATGCTATGATGCACATCGCTGAGGATATGCTTATGGAGACAGGATGTATCGTTCCTTTATACTTCTACACAGATATCTACATGGTAGATGAAAGTGTTGAAGGTTTCTTCGCAAATCCTTTAGGATACAAGTACTTCATGAACTGTACTATTAAATAGTGAGAAATAATATAGAAGCACCTGTTTCGGCAGGTGCTTTTAGTTTTGCAAAAACAGTTGACAAGGCAGAAGATATATGCTAAACTTGTCTCTGTGTGAAAACCTATGCCAGGTATTTGGACCGCTCCGGCCGATTACTTAGTGTAGGCGGTAGAATAAATTAATAGGAGGAATTTACAATGATTTCTAAGGAAAAGAAAGCAGAGCTTATTAAAGCTTACGGAAGAACACCAGAGGATACTGGTTCACCAGAGGTTCAGGTAGCTATTCTTACAGAGAGAATTACAGAGCTTACAGAGCACTTAAAGAGCAATCCTAAGGATCATCATTCAAGAAGAGGTCTTTTTAAGATGGTTGGTCAGAGAAGAGGTTTACTTGATTATTTAAAGAAGACAAATCTTGACAGCTATCGTGAGTTGATTGAGAAATTAAACATCAGAAAGTAATTTACGATAGAAAGGTTAGATTACCGCTATCGTTATTAAGGGCGGAGCAATCCGCCCTTTTTAATTAGTTAAACCTATCGGGAGGAGAACCCCGAGACCACTGAAAAGGGTATACATAGATGTGCTTTTTTCAGTAGTTTCGGTATCCTCCGATAGCATAATATATCAAGGAGGTACACAATATGTACAAGAGTTTTAGTATGGAACTTGCAGGCCGTACACTTACAGTTGATGTAGGCAGAGTTGCCGCACAGGCTAACGGTGCTGCTTTTATGCATTATGGTGATACAGTAGTTTTATCAACAGCTACTGCATCAGAGAAGCCAAGAGAAGGTATTGATTTCTTCCCTTTAAGTGTTGAGTATGAGGAGAAGTTATATGCCGTAGGTAAGATTCCGGGAGGTTTTAATAAGAGAGAGGGTAAGGCAAGTGAGAATGCTATTCTTACTTCACGTGTTATTGACAGACCTATGCGTCCTCTTTTCCCGAAGGATTATCGTAACGATGTAACACTTAACAACATGGTTATGTCTGTTGATCCTGAGTGCAGCCCTGAACTTACAGCTATGCTTGGTTCAGCTATTGCAACAGCTATTTCAGATATTCCTTTTGATGGTCCTTGTGCAACAACACAGGTTGGTTTGATTAACGGAGAATTCGTTATTAACCCTAATGCAGCGCAGAATGCTGTATCTGACTTAAAGCTTACTGTTGCATCAACAAGAGAGAAAGTTATTATGATTGAAGCAGGTGCTAATGAAGTGCCTGAGGCTAAGATGATTGAGGCTATTTATGAGGCTCATAAGGTTAACCAGAGTGTAATCGAATTTATTGATAAAATCGTTGCTGAGTGTGGTAAAGAGAAGCACACATATACAAGCTGTGCTATACCTGAGGAGCTCTTCGCAGCTATTAAGGAAGTTGTAAGTCCTGAAGCTATGGAAGAAGCTGTATTTACAGATGTTAAGCAGGTAAGAGAAGAGAATATCCGTCAGATTAAGGACAAGCTTGCGGAGAAATTTGCAGATAACGAAGAGTGGCTTGCACTTATTGATGAGGCTGTATATCAGTATCAGAAGAAGACAGTTCGTAAGATGATCTTAAAGGATCACAAGCGTCCTGACGGAAGAGCTATTACACAGATTCGTCCGCTTGCTGCTGAGGTTGATATCGTTCCTAGAGTTCATGGTTCAGCTATGTTTACAAGAGGACAGACACAGATTTGTACAGTTACAACACTTGCTCCTTTATCAGAGGCACAGAAGTTGGATGGTCTTGATGAAAACGAAGTAAGCAAGAGATATATGCATCACTATAACTTCCCATCATACTCAGTTGGTGAGACTAAGCCATCAAGAGGGCCGGGAAGAAGAGAAATCGGACATGGTGCACTTGCAGAGAGAGCACTTATTCCTGTTCTTCCAAGTGAGGCAGATTTCCCTTACGCAATCCGTACAGTATCAGAGACATTCGAGTCTAATGGTTCAACATCACAGGCTTCAGTATGTGCATCTACAATGTCACTTATGGCAGCAGGTGTTCCGATTAGCAAGCCGGTTGCAGGTATTTCATGTGGTCTTGTAACAGGTGATACAGATGATGATTATCTTGTACTTACAGATATTCAGGGTCTCGAAGATTTCTTCGGTGATATGGACTTCAAGGTAGCAGGTACAAAAGATGGTATCACCGCTATTCAGATGGATATTAAGATTCATGGTCTTACAAGAAATATTGTAGAAGAAGCTATCGCAAGAACAAGAGAAGCAAGAATGTATATCTTAGATGAGGTTATGCTTAAGGCTATTGCAGAGCCAAGACCTGAGGTTGGTCCTTATGCACCTAAGATTATTCAGATTCAGATTGATCCTGCTAAGATTGGTGAGGTTGTTGGTCAGAGAGGTAAGACTATCAACGCTATTATCGAGCAGACAGGTGTTAAGATTGATATTACAGATGATGGCTTTGTATCAGTATGTGGAACTGACAAGGCTATGATGGATAAGGCTGTTAACATGATTGAGATTATCGTTACTGAGTTCGAAGAAGGACAGGTATTCGAAGGTAAAGTTATCAGCATTAAGGAATTCGGTGCTTTCTTAGAGTTCGCTCCGGGTAAAGAAGGAATGGTTCACATTTCTAAGGTAAGCAACGAGAGAATTAACAGAGTAGAGGATGTTCTTACACTTGGTGATGTTGTTAAGGTTGTATGTCTTGGCAAGGACAAGATGGGAAGAATCAGCTTCAGTATTAAAGATTGTAAGTAGGAGACGATGATATGGAATTGTTATATAGAAGTACACGTAGCGTAGATGCACCTGCTGTTACAGCTTCACAGGCTATACTTAAGGGACTTGCCGATGATGGCGGTTTGTTTGTCCCTGAAAGAATTCCTGCACTTTCAGTAAGCTTGGAGGAATTATCCAAGATGACATATCAGGAGGTTGCTTATGAAGTAATGAAGCTTTTCCTTACTGATTTTACTGAGGAAGAATTAAAGGATTGTATTAACAAGGCATATGATTCGAAGTTCGATACTGAGGATATCGTAGAGCTTGTTAAGGCTGATAAGGCTTATTATATAGAGCTTTTCCATGGCGCAACTATTGCATTCAAGGATATGGCATTGTCAATTCTTCCAAGATTCATGACAGTTGCTGCTAAGAAGAATAATGTTTCTAAGGATATAGTTATTCTTACTGCTACCTCAGGTGATACAGGTAAGGCTGCTCTTGCAGGCTTTGCTGATGTTGAGGGTACGAAGATTATCGTATTTTATCCGAAGAATGGTGTAAGTATGATTCAGGAGTTACAGATGGTAACACAAAAGGGCGCTAATACTCATGTAATCGGAATTACGGGTAATTTTGATGATGCTCAGAGCGGAGTAAAAGCAATCTTTGGTGATGCTGAGCTTAAGGCTGAACTTGATGCTAAGGGCTTCCAGTTCTCATCAGCTAACTCAATCAATATTGGTCGTCTTGTTCCACAGATTGTATATTATGTATATTCTTACGCAAAGCTTCTTGCTGAAGGCGAGATTCAGAGCGGAGAGAAGATTAATATAGTTGTTCCTACAGGTAACTTCGGTAATATTCTTGCAGCTTTCTATGCAAAGAATATGGGACTTCCGGTAGGTAAGCTTATCTGTGCTTCTAACGATAATAAAGTACTGTTTGATTTCTTTGAGACAGGATGTTATGACAAGAACAGAGAGTTTATTCTTACAACATCTCCTTCTATGGATATTCTTATTTCAAGTAACCTTGAGAGACTTATCTATAGAATAGCAGGTGATGATGCGGCTAAGAATAAGGAACTTATGGCTGCACTTACAGCAGGCGGAAAGTATTCTATTACAGATGATATGAAGGCTAAGCTTGTGGATTTCTGCGGCGGATATGCTACAGAGAAAGAGACTGCTGACACAATTAAAGCTATATATGAGGACACAGGATATGTTCTTGATACTCATACAGCGGTTGCTGCTTCTGTGTATAAGGCGTATGTTGCTAAGACAGGCGATGAGACTAAGACAGTAATAGCATCTACAGCAAGCCCGTATAAGTTTGCAAGAAGTGTTATGACAGCTATTGATGAGAAATATGATGCAATGAAGGATTTCGACCTTATTGATGAGCTTACTAAGCTTTCAGGTGTAGAGATTCCTAATGCGGTTAAGGAAATCAGAGAAGCTGAGATTCTTCATAAGACTGTATGTGACCCTGCAGATATGAAGAAAGAAGTACTTAAGTTCTTAGGTGTTTAATTATTAAAGATATATAACAATGGAGCTGGTGTAAGATATACAACAGCTCCATTTCTTATACTAAAAACTATTTATAACGAAAAGATAAAATATACCGTTCCGAATGTGAATTCGATAGGAATAATGCGTGAATTAGGTGACATCTTCGGCATAATCGGATCTGTATATGGTGGTGAAAGCTCCAAATCAACTGAAAAGCTGTTGGAAATATTCACGGTAAAGAGTCCATTGTGAAGATTAAGGAAATCTGCAACGGATTCTCTTATAAATTCTTCATCTTCCTCAAAGGCTTCGCCTGCATAGCGACTTGCAAAAGCTATGAAAGTCTCATTATCTGCACAAATAAATGTATTGGAAGTAAAGTCGCCGAGTATCGTCTGCTGTGAAGAGTATGGTACTTTAAATTCAGGTAAGCTCTGGATAGGAGCTGAAAGAGAACAATCATTTCCTACGAAACGAATAATGTTCTTGATTAATAAGGTTACATATTCGCATCCATAGAGCTGTGGCTTACTGTTATCAAAACCATAGAATTTACGAACCATATCAGTGACTATCTTGTCATTAGCATCAAGCATATTAGCAGAAGATAAACCGTATTCTGATTCATAACTTACAATCGCATCATGCATAACTTCGTCAGAAACTATTCCAAGAGCAGTAAGAGATATTCCTAACATAACATATCCGGATTTCTGAAGATTAAGTAATTCTTCAGACTGCTGCGTGGTAAGATAACCCATATGTACTGCAATCTCAGCAAAACGCTTATCATAGCGTGTCTGCATATTGTGAATCTCTTCAACTTCTGATTCTGTCATATATCCGGCATTAACTGCTAATGCACCAAGCTTGTTACGAGTAGCATTTCTGTGCTGGAGAGCCTGCATTAACTGGGAGGAATTGATGATGTTCTTTTGTAGCAAATAATTGCCAAAGAATTGTGTTAGCATATTTATTCGACTCCTTCGCTTAATTTAGTAAGTATATCCTGAACCTGATTGGTGGTGAATGGCTTTATTAAGAATTCACATGCACCGCTCTTGATGGCAGAAGTAATATTTGCCTTAGTACCTGTTGAGGAGAGCATGACAACCTTAGATGAAGGGTTATACTTAATAATATCATCTAAAGCCTCAAGACCTGTTTTAACCGGCATAACAATATCCATAAAAACAATGTCAGGTAATTCGGATTTGAAAATATCTACCGCTGCTTGTCCGTCAACTGCTTCCAATACATCCTGACAACCCAACCCAATGAGGCAGTCTTTTAATTTCTTACGAGCCAATAACGAATCATCGGCAATTAAAATTTTTAAGTCTTTTAGTTTCATATGAATACCTCTCTCGTTATAATAATATCTGTATATATTTTACAACATTTATGGATAAAAGGCAATGTTTTTTTGAATTTGTGGGAATAAATGTTTGAATTTTGCGACTAATTTCACAACTTTTCGAGGAATAATGTTTCTTATAAAAAAATAAGTGATATCATTAGTAATCTGCTTGATTTATCTTGAGTATTTAGAGTATAATAATTTTATGATTAAAGCCGTAGGCAGAAGGGAATTAATGCAGAGGATGAAAACAAGAGTTATTGCATTTGCTAATAATAAGGGCGGAAGTGGTAAGTCCACAACCTGCTCGAATATAGGCTATGCGCTTAGTCTTATGGGTAGAAAGGTTCTGTTGATAGATGGAGATATGCAGCTTAATCTGTCCTTGTCTTTTTTTGCGGAGGATGATGTCCTTGAGATGGCACAGAGTAAGAAGAATCTGTACTATGCGATAGGTGAACAGAAGGATTTGACAGATTATATAAGGAAAACAGAATATGAGAATGTTGATTTGATACCATCATCCACACTTATGAGCGGTATAGAATACGAACTTTTTACTAAGTGGCAGAGAGAACATATTCTGACTAAGTGTCTTAAGAATATTAAGGATTCGGATGCGTATGATTATATTTTGATAGATGCACCACCGACACTTGGTGGATGGGTTATGAATATTATGTGTGCATCAGACTATCTTATAATTCCGGTTGAGGCCAGTCCGTGGGGATTGTTTGGACTTGCGAATATGTTTGAATTCGTTCAGACGGTTAATCAGATTGCACCGGATATGAAGATTATGGGAATAGCGATTACCAAGGTTGATGAACGTAAGAATTATTTTAAACAGACAAAGGATACACTTGCACAGCTCGAGGATACATATGTGTTCGAGAATTACATTCGTGTAGACAGTTCTGTTGAATGGGCGCAGGATAATTCCAAGCCTGTAGTCGCATTTAAGAAGAGTTCCAGAAGTGCAAAGGAATACATAGAATTAGCTAAGGAGGTAGATTCAATTGGCAGTAGGTAGTGGAAGTATTAAGAGAGTACAGAAGGCAGCAACCAAGATTCAGGGTGACAATGCTCCTTCAGAGGTGACAAAGGTAGAGGTTGCAGAGAAGAAGGAAGCAGAGGTGAAAGAAGCACCTGTGAAGAAGGAAACTGCTAAGAAGGCTGCACCTAAGAAGACTACGACTAAGAAGACAGAGTCTAAGGCAGCAGAGAAGAAGACAACAGCGAAGACTAAGGCAACAACTAAGAAGGATGACATTCATGAGAAGAAATTCGAAGTTGTTTCGCATATTTCGTCGGATTTACCTTATTATTTGCTGTAAAAAGGTCTTGCATTTTTCTTTTTTTAGTGATATGATACCTATAGTGTAATAATGTAAAGTATAGAGAGTGGGCGTAAGTCCACTCTTTAAATTTTGTTTATAGGAAGGTTGTGCAGAATGGCAAAGAGAGAAGATTACGAATCAATGACAGAGCAAATCGTTACCCCTATTACAAATGAGCATCAGTTTGAATTGGTTGATGTGGAGTATGTAAAAGAGGGAAGCAACTGGTATTTGAGGGTGTATATCGATAAGCCGGGCGGAATAACAATTGATGATTGTGAACTTGTGAGCAGGGCGCTTAGCGATATACTTGATGAGAAGGATTTTATTTCAGATGCTTACATCCTGGAAGTAAGCTCACCCGGATTATCAAGACCGCTTAAGAAGGAAAAGGACTTTGCTAGAAGTATCGGAATGGAAGTAGAGATTAAGCTTTATAAGCCGGTAAACAAGCGAAAGGACTATTGTGGTGTGCTCAAGGCTTACGATGCTGATACCGTTACAATAGAGGAAGATGAAGAAATAGTGCTTAACCGTAGCGATATAGCACTTATAAGATTAGCTTTTGATTTTTAATATGACTATAAATATCTAATTTAAGGAGGAATTATAAAAAATGAACAAGGAATTAATCGAGGCGCTTAATATACTCGAAAAGGAAAAAGATATCAGTAAGGAGATTTTGTTTGAGGCAATTGAGAACTCACTCATAACTGCATGTAAGAATCATTTCGGTAAGGCAGATAATGTGCGTGTAACAATTGACCGTAAGACAGGTGATTTTAAGGTATATGCTGACAAGACAGTTGTTGAAGAGGTTACTGATGAGGTAATGGAGATAAGCCTTGCTAATGCAAAGCTTAAGGATATGAAGTATGAAATCGGTGATGTGGTTGTTGAAGAGATTAAGTCAAAGGAATTCGGAAGAATCGCAACACAGAATGCAAAGAATGTTATCCTTCAGAAGATTCGTGAAGAGGAAAGAAAGATTCTTTTCAGCCAGTATTATGAGAAAGAGAAAGATATCGTTACAGGTGTTGTTCAGAGATATGTTGGTAAGAACGTAAGCATTAATCTTGGTAAGGTTGATGCAATGCTCATGGAAAATGAGCAGGTTAAGGGTGAGGTATTCTATCCTACAGAGAGAATTAAGCTTTACATTCTTGAAGTTAAGGATACAACAAAGGGACCGAAGATTATGGTTTCAAGAACACACCCTGAGTTAGTTAAGAGATTATTCGAAGCAGAGGTTACAGAGATTCAGGACGGAACTGTTGAGATTAAGAGTATCTCAAGAGAAGCAGGTTCAAGAACAAAGATGGCTGTATGGTCAAACAATCCGGATGTTGATCCTGTAGGTGCATGCGTCGGAATCAATGGTTCAAGAGTAAACTCAATCGTTTCTGAGCTTAGAGGCGAGAAGATAGATATTATTAACTGGAATGAGAATCCGGCTATTCTTATTGAAAATGCACTTAGTCCGGCTAAGGTTATTTCAGTTATTGCTGATGAAGAAGAAAAGACAGCAAAGGTTGTTGTTCCGGATTATCAGTTATCACTTGCAATCGGTAAAGAAGGACAGAATGCAAGACTTGCTGCAAGACTCACAGGCTTTAAGATTGATATTAAGAGTGAGAGCAAGGCAAGAGAGATGGAGGAGTTCCGCGATTTATATGCAGAAGAGGATTCCTACTATGAGTATGATGAGGAATACGCAGACGATTACGAAGAAGAGTATTATGAGAATGATAATGAATAATTAGGAAGTGATACAATGCCGGCTGTTGTAAAGAAAGTTCCGCAAAGACAGTGTAATGGTTGCGGTGAAACAAAGAATAAAAGAGACCTGATAAGGGTACTTAAAACAAATGAAAATGAGATTTTGATAGATGCCACCGGTAAGAAGAACGGAAGAGGAGCATATATATGTCCTTCATTGGATTGCTTGAAGAAGGCGATGAAGAATAAAGGACTTGAACGCTCGCTTAAGACCGCGGTTCCGGAAAGCGTATATCAGCAGTTGGAAAAGGAGCTGATTGAAGTTGCCCAAAAGTAAAGTATATTCGATGCTTGGATTAGCTACTAAGGCAGGAAAGACGGTTAGTGGTGAATTCGCAGTTGAGAAAGCTATTAAAGAAGAGAAAGCTATGCTCTGTATCGTAGCAGAAGATGCTTCCGATAACACTAAGAAGATGTTTAGGAACATGTGCGAATACAGAAAAGTACCATTCTTCATATTTAGCGATAAGGAATCGTTGGGACATGAGATTGGCAAGGAAATGAGAGCCGTGGTTGCGGTTCTTGATATGGGTTTTAAGAATATGATTATTAAGCAGTTGGAAATAGAAAACGGAGGTAGCGAGAGTGGCCAAAATGAAAATTAGTGAATTAAGCGAACAGCTCAGAAGCGAAGGTCTTACGATAGAGAATAAAGACATTATTAAAGCGCTGGATGAGTTGAATATTAAGAATAATGATAAAAAGTTTGTTGCTGCATCAAGTATTGATGAAGAAGTTGTTGCAAAAGTAAAAGCACATATAGGTTATGATAAGAAGAAAAAGGCAGATGTAGCAGAACCTGCTGCACCGGCACCTGTAAAGGCAGAAGAACCTAAGGCAACACCTGCTAAGGCAGATGAAGTTAAGGCGGCTGAGGCTAAGGAAGCACCAAAGAAGAAAATAAGTGTTGTATTTAATCCGCAGAACAGTTCACAGCCTAATAAAATGGGAAGACCGGAAGGTCAGAGAAGACCAGACGGACCAAGACCTGACGGACAGAGAAGACCGGATGGACAGAGACCTGAGGGAATGAGAAGACCGGATGGACAGAGACCTGATGGAATGAGAAGACCGGATGGACCAAGACCAGATGGACAGAGACCAGACGGACCAAGACCAGATGGACAGAGACCTGATGGAATGAGAAGACCAGATGGACAGAGACCTGAGGGACAGAGAAGACCAGACGGACAGAGACCTGATGGAATGAGAAGACCAGATGGACAGAGACCAGACGGACAGAGATTCGATAGAAGCGAAGGCTTTAACGGCCAGAGAAGACAGGATGGACCAAGACCTGACGGACAGAGATTCGATAGAGGCGAAGGCTTCAATGGCCAGAGAAGACAGGATGGTCAGAAGTTTGATAAATTTGACAAATTCGCTAAGGATAAGGACGATAAGGGTGACGGCTACAGAAGAAATGACGGAAGAAGCGATAGCCGTAGAAATAACGACAAGAAGATGGATATCAAGTTAGATGCTCCGCTTGAGAGAAAGCCTGAGGCACGTTCAGAGAAGCGTCTTGAGAAGCGTCCTGAGAGAACTAACAGAGATGAGAAGCGTCCTGAAGGTAAGTTAGAGAATATTAAGCAGGTTAAGAAGACACCTGCACCACAGGTACAGGAGAAACCGAAGGAAGAAGAGATTAAAGTAATCGTACTTCCTGAGAAGATTACAATCAAAGAGCTCGCAGAGAAGATGAAGATGCAGCCATCAGTACTTGTTAAGCAGTTATTCATGAAGGGACAGATGGTTACAATTAATCAGGAAGTTGATTTCGATACAGCAGAAGAAATCGCTCTTGAATACGAGATTATCTGTGAGAAGGAAGTAGTTGTAGACGTTATAGAAGAACTCTTAAAAGAGGATGAGGAGAACGAGGCAGATATGTCACCAAGACCACCGGTTGTATGTGTAATGGGACACGTAGACCATGGTAAGACATCACTCCTTGATGCTATCCGTTCAACTAATGTTATCTCAAGAGAGGCCGGTGGTATTACACAGCACATCGGTGCATATATGGTTGAGATTAACGGACAGAAGATTACTTTCCTTGATACACCGGGACATGAGGCATTTACTGCTATGCGTATGCGTGGTGCTAAATCTACAGATATCGCTATTCTCGTAGTAGCAGCTGATGATGGTGTTATGCCACAGACAATTGAGGCTATTAACCATGCAAAGGCAGCCGGCGTAGAGATTATCGTAGCAATTAACAAGATTGATAAGCCAAGTGCTAATATCGACAGAGTTAAGCAGGAGCTTATCGAGCATGAACTTGTTGCAGAGGATTGGGGCGGAAGCACAGTATTTGCACCTGTTTCAGCTCATACAAAGGAAGGTATCGAGAACCTTCTTGAAATGATTCTTTTAACAGCAGAGCTTAAGGAATTAAAGGCTAATCCTAAGAGAAGAGCAAGAGGTCTTGTAATCGAGGCACAGCTTGATAAAGGTAAGGGTGCAGTTGCAACTGTTCTTGTACAGAAAGGTACACTCAGAGTTGGTGATACTATTGCAGTTGGTCCATGCCACGGTAAGATTCGTGCGATGATTGATGATAAGGGAAGAAGAGTTAAAGAAGCTACTCCTTCAACACCTGTTGAGATTCTTGGTCTTAACGATGTTCCGGCAGCAGGTGATATTTTTGTAATCACTGAGAACGAAAAAGAGGCAAGAAATTTTGCTGAAACATTTATTGCACAGAATAAAGAGAAGCTTATTGAAGAAACTAAGGCTAAGTTATCTTTGGATGCGTTGTTTAGTCAGATTCAGGCAGGTAATGTTAAGGAGCTTAATATTATCGTTAAGGCGGATGTTCAGGGTTCTGTGGAAGCCGTTAAGCAGAGTCTCTTGAAGCTTTCTAACGAGGAAGTAGTTATTAAGGTTATTCATGGTGGCGTTGGTGCCATTAATGAATCAGATGTTATCCTTGCATCAGCATCTAATGCCATCATCATCGGTTTCAATGTAAGACCTGATAATATGGCGAAGGTAACAGCAGAGAGAGAAAATGTAGACGTTCGTCTCTATAAGGTTATTTACCAGGCTATTGAAGATATTGAAGCAGCCATGAAGGGAATGCTTGATCCTACTTATGTAGAGAAGGTTATCGGACATGGTGAAGTTAGAGCAACATTTAAGGCATCAGGAATCGGTGTTATCGCAGGTTCATATGTACTTGACGGTAAATTCACAAGAGGATGTAAGGCACGTATTACTCGTGACGGCGAGCTTATCTTTGACGGACTTATTGCTTCTATGAAGCATCTTAAGGATGATGTTAAGGAAGTTAGAACAGGCTTTGAATGTGGTCTTGTATTTGAAAAATTCAATGACGTAGCCGAGGGCGATCAGATAGAGGCATATATTATGGAAGAGGTGCCAAGATGAGAAAAAACAGTATCAAGAATACAAGGATAAATGGTGAAGTTCAGAAGGAACTTGGCAATATTATACGCGGAGATATCAAAGATCCAAGAATCAGCCCGCTTACCTCGGTTGTAGCCGTGGAAGTGGCACCGGATCTCAAAAGCTGTAAAGTCTATATAAGTGTTCTTGGTGACGAAGAAGCTCAGAAGGAAACTGTAAAAGGCTTAAGAAGTGCAGAAGGATATATTCGTACTAAGCTTGCCAAATCAATTAATTTAAGAAATACACCACAGCTTACATTTGTACTTGACCAGTCAATCGAGTATGGTGTAAATATGTCTAAACTTATTGATGAAGTAAATCGTAATCTTGACCGTGATGATGAAGCGGATGTGCCGGTTTGGCCAACCGAAGAAGGAGAAGATGAAGATGATGAATAATTGGGATTTGGATATGATGCTTAACGAAGAAGGAACTACAGTAGTAGCAATCGCCGGACATGTAAGACCGGACGGCGATTGCGTTGGTTCCTGTATGGCGTTATATCATTATATCAGAGACAATTATCCGGATAAAAAGGTTGATGTTTTCCTGGAAGATATAAGCTCTAAGTTTTATTATATTAATAAAGCAGATTCGATTATTAAGCACAGTATAACTGATGCTTATAAGCCTGATTTATTTATAGCTATAGATTCCGGGGATAAAGAAAGACTTGGCTTTGCAGCATGTCTTTTGGAGCGTACAGATAATACGCTTAATATTGACCATCATATCAGCAATACTAATTTTGCCAAGCTTAACTGGGTTAAGCCTGACGCTTCGGCAGCATGTGAGATACTTTGTGAGATTTTTAAAGAAGAAGCTATCGGATACGATACAGCTGTTGCACTTTTTACAGGTATTATACATGATACAGGAGTGTTTAAACATTCCAATACCACCAGAAGCACATTTAATGCGGCAGGTATGCTTGTAAGCAAAGGAATACCATCTACTGATATTATTAATGACAGCTTTTTTCAGAAAACATATATCCAGAACCAGATTCTTGGAAGAGCACTTCTTGAAAGTGTTATGTTTTATGATAAGAAATGTATTTTTTCGGTTGTCAGCAAGAAGGATATGGATTTCTATGGCGTAGCATCTGCGGATTTGGATGGCATTGTTAATCAGCTTGTTGTAACCGAAGGTGTTGAACTTGCCATATTTATGTATGAAATAGGAGTACATCAGTATAAGGTGAGCCTTCGTTCCAACAAATACATTGATGTAAGCAAGATTGCCGGACAATTCGGCGGTGGCGGTCATGTAAGGGCAGCAGGATGCACCATGCATGGTAAGGTACATGATGTCATAAACAGCATATCTAATGCAATTGCAGCTCAGATGGGGAATGATGAATAAGTGTATAACGGAATTATAAATATTAATAAAGAAAAAGGTTTTACTTCACATGATGTTGTCGCGAAGCTTAGGCGGATTCTTGGACAAAAGAAAATTGGACATACAGGTACGCTTGACCCCGATGCAACGGGAGTACTTCCGGTTTGCCTTGGAAATGGTACTAAGCTTAGCGATATGTTAACCGACACTGACAAAACCTATCGTGCGGTGTTTGTGCTTGGTAAGATAACCGATACGCAGGATATAAGCGGAGAGGTTATCGGTGGAAGTGATGCTACATTTATAACGGAAGATATGGTTAGAGATGCCGTTAATTCTTTCGTCGGGGAATATGACCAGATTCCGCCCATGTATTCAGCTATTAAACAGAATGGCAGGAAGCTTTATGAGCTCGCGAGAGCCGGGATAGAAGTCGAGAGGGCAGCACGAAGAATAACCATTAATAATATTATAATTGAACTAATAGACCTTCCGTATGTGACTATAACTGTTGATTGTTCAAAGGGTACATACATAAGAACACTCTGCCATGACATCGGTCTTAAGCTTGGTTGCGGTGCATGTATGACTGAACTTACAAGAGTAAAGGTAGGAATATTCGAGCTTGAAAAGGGCCTTTCATTACAACAGGTTGAAGAATTATGTAATGAAGGAAAGCTTGATTCATATGTGATTCCTGCGGATGAGATGTTTCCTGATTATATGAAGGTGACAATGCTTGCACCAAACGGGGATAAGGCAGTTCATAACGGTAATCCCTTTGTTGAAAAGGACTGTGCCGAAGACAATCTTCCAAAGGACAAGCCTATTCGTGTATATGACAGTAGCGGGATTTTTATAGGAGTCTTTAGCTACAGGACAGAGAAGAAGATGTTCTTCCCTGATAAAATGTTTTTATTGTAAATGCATATAACGGACTGCCGAAGTGGATTTAGGATTTCGACAGTCCGTTTGATAAATACCAGAGCTAAACGGAGTCAGTAATGAGAATAGTTAATGATATAAACGATATAAATATTGAACAGAATACAGCGATAACAATAGGCAAATTCGAGGCTCTCCATAGAGGACATCAGAAGCTTATTGAACATATCGTTTCATATAAGGATAAGGGTCTGATTCCGACAGTGCTTACATTTAGAAATGCTTCGGTTTCGTTGGATGCGAAAGAGAAAAAAGATACTTTTCTTGACGAGAAGAACAGATATAATTTTCTGGAAAAATTAGGAATAGAGCTTCTTGTTGAAGTGGAATTTACAAAGAGTTTTAAAGATATTTTGCCGGAGAATTTTGTTAAGGAGATTCTTATTGATAAGCTTCGCGCAAAGGAAATTGTTACCGGAACCAACTTTAGATTCGGTAAGAACAGAGAGGGCGATACAGCCCTGCTTGCAAGGCTTGCCAAGACTTGCGAATATAATTATCATGTTATTGATATGGAAAAATATGGAGATACCAACATAAGTACAACTTATGCAAAGGAGCTTCTTAAGGATAAAGATTATGAGACTCTTACAAAGATTCTTGGTGAAGGATATCCGCTAGAGTTCGGCGACTAACAAGGACAATTAGCAAAAACTTACATTGACTTCACAAAAACTCACTTGATATAATTTCGTGGTACATACCTGTGCTTATTTATATGAAAGTGAGAGATGTAATTTGAAGAGAAAGGTAATTGGAAGAACAGGGTTGATTGCGGTTTCTGCTGTAACTGCTGTGATATCAACGATGGCAATAACAAATTCGATATCCATGGGAACAACAGAAGATGCACAGACTACAACGATCCGTGAATATGATACATATTCTAATGGGATTGATTTATCTGCTGATTTGACAATGCCCGCGGAATATCTTGAAGAAGTAGCCGCGGAAGCTTATAGCGAGCCGGTAAGTTCAACTATGGCAAAGACAAGAAGTGTTGTAGCAGACACATGGGATAATGGCGCACTTGATTATATAAATGCGAATTATACTAATCTTGGAATTGCCAATGTAGATACTAATCTTAACGTAAGAAGTGCACCTGTAAGCGGAACAATTATAGGTAAGATGTTTGCGAACGGTGCGTGCGAGATTACGGAAGAGGTTGATGGTTGGTATAAGATTACTTCAGGAGATGTAACCGGATATGTAAGCGGTAAATATCTGTTGACAGGTGATGAGGCACTTGAGAGAGCTAATAAGACGATACAGTTAAATGTGGTCGTGGATGTAAATGCACTTAACTTCAGAAATGGAGCATCTACATCATCTAAGATTAAAGGTGTGCTTAGAAAAAATTCGGTAGCAACTCTTGTAGAAGACCTTGGCAGCTGGAAGAAGATATCCTATAACGGACAGGAAGGCTATGTATATGGCGAACATGTAGTTATGCAATATAATCTGCCTGTTGCAGTAACGATTGATGAATATAATTCAGGACGAAGCGGCAATAGTTCGGGAATCAGAACACAGCTCGTTGAATATGCGAAGCAATTCGTCGGCAATCCTTATGTATACGGCGGCAACAGCCTTACCAAAGGAACGGACTGCTCAGGTTTCGTTAAGCTTATAATGGCGAAGTTTGGAATTACAACACCGCGAACTGCTACAACCCAGTATAATGCAGGCAAGAAGATAAGTGTTGCGGAGCTTCTGCCGGGAGACCTTATTGTATACGGAGATAAGGTTATTGAGCATATTGGAATATATATCGGTGATGGACAGATAGTCCATGCAAGTAACAGAAAGACAGGAATCAAGTATTCTGATTACAATTACAGAAAGATATATGGTTGCGTAAGATTTATAGAGGACTAGACAGATAACAGAAGATATATTATAAAACAAAATTAATTACCTAAGAAGAAAATTTTTGAAACGGGATGATTATTATGGAAAAATTATTAGAGCAGACATTACTTTTTGATTTTTATGGTGAATTACTTACTGAACACCAGAAACAGATATACGAAGAGGTTGTGCTTGATGATTATTCTCTCAGCGAAGTAGCACAGGACAGAGGAATAACAAGACAGGGTGTACATGATCTTATTAAACGCTGCAACAAAATACTCGCTGATTATGAGGAGAAGCTTCATCTCGTTGAGAAATTCATGAATATACAAAGACTCGTAGCCGACATAGAAGATTGTGCAGCGACTTCAATAAAAGAAGGCGACAAGACTAATTATGAAGAAGCAATGAAGAAGATAAAGAATATTTCCGAGGAGATTCGGAAAGAGATATAACATAAGGTTTAATAAAGAAGTATCTTTAACAGCTTGAGCAAGAAACTCAGCTGGAGGAGATGCTTCTTTTTTGTTGGCGTAAATAGAGTGTACTTTATATTGCAGGAGAATGAAATAGTAGAATATATTTGGAATTATCTGAAATATTACAAAAGTTGACAAAATTCCGGGGGGGGGTAAAATTAGTTGGTTGACAATTTATTACATAAGGAAAGGGTTTGAAAATGAAAAGATTATCAAAGTTTATATTGCTCTCAGTATTGAGTGTGAGTGTCTTGGGTATGGGCTGTAGTGCCCAAAGAGGAGGAGATTTGGCCTTCGAAGAAGAGGAGATGGAGGAAGAGAAGGACAAAGATTCCAGAGAAACCAGGGAGACCAAAGAGTCTAAAGATGAAACTACAACATCTGAAACAGAAACAACAACGACAACGGTATTAGACGAGACAACGACACCTACGGAGGTAATAGTGGAAGTTGAGGAACCGGATGAGGATGCAACATCAACAAGTGCGTTTTCATACAAAATCGAAAGTGATGAGACGGTAACGATACTTGGTTTAGTCGACGAAAGCATGACAGAGATAATTATTCCGAGAAAGATTGATGGACATAAAGTAACTAGAATTGCAGAGTACGCATTTAAAGATTGCGTTAACCTTACAAATGTGAAGCTTCCTGATGGTATGACAAGTATTGGTGACAGTGCATTTTATGGATGTACCGCACTTGCTAATATTGAAATGCCTGATAGCATAACGAATATTGAATGGTATGCATTTTATGAGTGTAGCAGTTTGACGAATATAAAGATTCCAATGGGTGTGACTAAGATAGATACCGGTACGTTTTATGGTTGTACTAGTCTGACTAATGTTGAATGGACAGAAGGTTTATTAAGCATAGGAAAATATGCATTCAGTAATTGTACAAGTCTTACGAATGTAGAAATCCCTGATGGAGTGAAGAGTATCGGAGATAATGCTCTTTATGGATGTAGTGCTTTATCAAGCGTGAAGATTCCGGATAGTGTAACGAGTATAGGGGAAAATGAATTTACTAATTGTAGTCTTTATGTTCAAGAGGGTTCTTATGCAGAGAAATGGATGCTTGAGAAAGGCTATGTGGTAGCCTATTATGCTGATAAAGCGGAGGAGACGTATTGGAAACTGGCAGAGACGCCGATAAGCGTATTTAATTACAGAATAGAAGAAGATGGAACATGTACTATATTGGGATGGAATGAAGTACTAACGGAAGTGTCTATTCCACGAGAAATTGAAGGGTGTAAGGTTGATGAAGTCTTTATAGCACATTGGGAGGATTCTGGCGCTATTAACCCTATTGATGCATATGGATATGTAGAAAAATTGGAAATACCAGATACAGTGACAAGTTTTGACGTTGAATACTATTTTGGACTAGAAGGTAGGTCGATAAATAATTTAGTGAGTATATGGGTAGATGAAAATAATCCAAAATACACATCTAGAGATATTAATGGAATAGAGTGTAATGTAATTATCGATAAGGAAAATAATTCATTGGTTAAGGCATGTTATGAAACAAATTTTGTACCTGCAGGAGTTACAATTATTGGCGCAGGAGCATTTGCTGGATGCAATCTTACCAGTATAGAAATTCCGGATGGTGTAACAAGTATATATTCATGGGCATTTTTATATACTAATTTGAGTAATATAGAAATCCCGGATAGTGTAACCAGCATTGGAGGGGATGCGTTTAAAGGATGCAAATTTACAAGTATAGAAATTCCAAATAGCGTAACATATATTGGAGGAGGTGCATTTGAGAACTGTAGAAGTTTGACAAGCATAGTTATTCCAAATGGCGTGACGGAAATTAAAGAATGGACATTTTTGGACTGTATTAGTTTGGCAAGTATAGAAATTCCGGATAGTGTAACATATATTGGAGCAGGTGCATTTTCTGGTTGTAGTAGTTTGACAAGTATAGAAATTCTGGATAGTGTAACATATATTGGAGGAAGTGCATTTTCTGGTTGTAGAAGTTTGACAAGTATAAAAATTCCAAATGGTGTTACATATCTTGATTCAGACGATAATATCTATGGAGGTCCATTTTTGAATTGCAGTAGTTTGAAGTACATAGAAATTCCAAATAGTGTTACATATATTGGAGAAGGAGTATTTGAAAATTGTAGCAACTTGAGAAGTATAAAAATACCAGCTAGTGTTACAAATATTGATAATAATGCTTTCGATGGATGTAATAGGCTGACCACTATTTATGTCGAAGCAGGCTCATATGCGGAAACATGGGCGAAGAATAATTGGTACAATGTAGAGTATTACACACCGTAGTTACATATCAAAGAGTACATAAGAATGAGGAGAGTATCGGATGGACAATAACGTGAAATCAAATGGCAAGATAAATGTTAAATTACTTGCACTGATAGCAGGAATTATATTAGTGGTTGCTGCGGTTATAGTAGTTATCTTTATTTTGCCTAAGGATGCAAAAGCAGAGGAACTTAATGAAAAGCTTGAACTTGGT
>JAFTJD010000024.1 GCA_017456585.1 Lachnospiraceae bacterium | reverse complement strand
CTTCTTACACCAAATTCTCTTGCCATATTCATACCTTCCTTCAATATATTTCTCGCACGATAAAGTCGTTGCTTTACCGCAGCTTCAGAAAGTGCGAGAGAGTTGGCAATGGTTCTTATGCTCTCATTATTAATGTAATAGGCTACGACAATATTCCTGTATTCGCTCTTGATAAATGCAAGCTCTCTTCTTAGCAGCGCCAGCTGTTCACTGCATATCAGTTTATCAAGTGTGCTTTGGCTGTCATCTTCAATTTCATAGTCTCCGATATCGGTGCCGGCCACCGATTCTATTCTCTTATGCCTATTGTCAGCCCACACTGAATAGCGATTGCGCGCAATTTGCCAAACCCATGCAGCGAAGCTGGTCGGAATCGTTCCTTTACCAAGTGCCGTCAGAATATTAAGTGCAATATCCTGCGTAAGGTCTTCTGCCTCTTCACTGTTCCCGGTCTTCTTCAAACAGAAATAGAATATTTTCTCCATATATCCTTCTGTAAATTCTGCAATGAGTTTCTCCGTCATATTGTAATCCTTAGTCATTCTCTCGCCTCCTTTCATCTATATAGTGTGGCAAAGTTGAATTTGGTAACACAAATTCAAATCAACGCAAAAAGAAGCTATCTTGTAGGCCTATGTTAGAATTCACATGTTTACTTTATGTATATAAACTAGTTGTGTCGGACAAGGTAAGATACCATAGGATAAAAGAACTTAAGGATTTGTTTTTTAAACGAATGCTCGATAAGAAAGGGTTCTTTAATAACAATGAATTAATAAAAAGCAATTACGAATTTGCGTGTAAAATCATCTCTGCGTTTTTTTAACAAGGACAAATGTCATAACTTGTCAAAATATTTTTCCACAAATCTACCTGCCAATGTTGACAATACCACACAAAATGCATATAATAAATGTAGAATCATAAAAACTAATATGTTTTTGTAAGGACGGCGTTGCGACGGCGTTCTATTTTTTTGCCAAAATCAGAAATACTATAGATGAATTATACTAAAACAGCGGGTAGTTTCAAGCCACTATATGGCTTAGAGCACACCCGCCGAATAATTAAACCTAAATCTTACCCCTCTTAATCCAGGCAACCATATATTGTAGCTCTGAGTCTTGCTACGGTGTAATCCTCAAGATTCGGGATTCTTTGCTGCATATATACGGCTGTAAGCTTCTCCTCAGGATCAATGGCTACCCATGTTCCTGCCATACCACTCCAACCAAACTCGCCGTAGGAAGAGTTTACTCCGCCTGCAGCCTTGTCTATAAGTGTACGCACACCAAGTCCGTATCCGTAACCAAGCTGTGTAAACCAGTCGAAATCCTTGAGTTGCTCGTCTGTAAGATGATTGCTTCTCATGAGGTCGATTGTTTTTCTGCCGATGATACGCACGCCATCCTTGCTGGTACCGCCTCTTGTAAGAGTGTTAGCGAACTTCATGTAATCAGACAAGGTTGACATAAGTCCGGCGCCACCACTCTCATATACTGAGTTAAGACCATAATTATCCCACGGATGATTGAATGGCACAAGCTCTCCATCTTTTCCTGTATACATTGTTGCAAGTCTCTTAAGCTTATCCTCTCCGAAATGGAATGCCGTATCTTCCATTCCGAGCGGCTCGAAGATATTTTTCTTAAGGTACTCACCAAGAGTCATGCCTGAGATGACCTCAATAAATGCTCCGAGCACATCATGACACATGCTGTAATGCCAATGGCTTCCCGGCTCAAATGCAAGCGGAATCGTCGCCATCTCTTTGGCAAATTCTCTTGTTGTGTATGTACGGCATGGATATTGCTCTTCCATGCGCTTCATCATGTCAATTATATTTCTTCCGGTTCTGCTTGCAGGGTCATCATAAGTAAGTCCGGCTCTCATTGTAAATAAATCCTTAACCGTAATCTGTGTACTCGCAGGCATTACACGAACCAAGCCGTTTGGCATGGTCTTAAATACTCTGCTCTCTGCATATTCCGGCATATACATTCCAAGCGGATCATTAAGATTGTAAAGGCCTCTCTCGTAAAGCTGAAGAGCAGCGGTACATACGATAACCTTTGTCATTGAATATATTCTGAACAATGTATCCTTCTCTATCGGCTTCTTTGTTGCCAAATCCGCATAACCGGTATAATGTTCATATACCTTTTCATCATCTTTAAAAATCATACAGGAGCAACCTGCAATTCCGTTATCCTTCTGTGTCTCAAGAAAATCTGTTACTCTGCTAAAATCCATAACATTCCTCTCCTTAATCCTAATATATCTGTATGCATTTTCACACATGCATCAACCTATCTAATTATAACACACTCTCTAATTTCTTCAAACCACTAACTTACCATTTCTTATACACCACAGGCAAGTCAATTGGTACCATCAATGTGCGAAATGTTAATCCTCTTTTCTAAACTGAATGCCAAGAATTTTCTCCACAAGCTCTCTTGTAACCTCTACAAGCTTCGCGTTATTTACATTTTCCTTTTTATCAAATGTATAGAGAAAATATGGTGTTGCCGAAGCTACAAACTTAAGCTTTCTTCCGTAGTCTGCGATAAGTTCAGGTATCTTCGCTGCATCAACGTTCGCTTTTTCATACATCTTAAGTCTTATCTCACCTTTGTTGGCATTGATTTCAGTTATATCTGCGGCATGCGCCTGAGACTTGATATAAGATATAAGAAGCAGGTTATTTACAGACTCAGGCATATCTCCGAATCTATCAATAAGTTCATCCTGCATATCGCTGTATTCTTCCTCAGTTTCAATTCCTGCGATACGCTTGTATGTGTCAAGCTTAAGCATCTCATTCTTAATATAGCTCGATGGTATATAGGCATTAATCTTCATCTCAACCATGGTTTCGAAGTCCTTAGCCACACTTTCGCCTTTGAGAGTCTTGACTGCTTCATTTAACATCTTGCAATACAAATCATATCCGACCGCTTCCATATGCCCATGCTGCTGCGCACCCAAGATGTTGCCTGCACCTCTTATCTCCAAGTCTCGCATGGCAATCTTGAAGCCTGAACCAAGGTCGGTAAATTCTCTTATCGCCTGAAGACGCTTCTCCGCCACCTCTTTAAGAAGCTTATCTCTCTTATACATAAGAAATGCGTATGAGGTTCTGTTAGAACGTCCGACACGGCCTCTTAACTGATAAAGCTGTGATAAACCAAGCTTATCGGCATCATGAATTATCATGGTATTAACATTGGAAATATCAAGTCCTGTTTCAATAATCGTAGTAGAAACAAGCACATCTATATCTCCGTTGATAAAATCAAACATTATTTTCTCAAGCTGTCGCTCGCTCATCTGGCCATGTGCATAAGCTACCTGTGCCTCCGGAACAAGCTTGCTTATCCTATCCGCAATCTCGTCTATACCATTTACCCTGTTATAGACATAGTATACCTGACCGTTTCTTGCAAGTTCTCTGTTAACAGCCTCTCTGATTACCTCATCATTATGCTCGAGGACGAAGGTCTGTATCGGAAGTCTGTCCATCGGTGGTTCCTCAAGAACACTCATATCACGGATGCCTATAAGACTCATATGAAGGGTTCGCGGAATAGGTGTAGCAGTAAGTGTAAGTACGTCTACATTAGCCTTCATCTGCTTAATCTTTTCCTTGTGGGTTACACCGAAGCGCTGTTCCTCATCGATAATAAGCAATCCAAGGTCTTTATAAACCACATCCTTAGAAAGTACTCTATGCGTACCGATTACAATATCTACGAAACCTTTCTTAAGTCCGTCAATCGCTTTTTGCTGTTCCTTAGGTGTACGGAAACGTGAAAGCAGTTCTACAGTTATCGGAAAATCCTTCATACGCTGGCAAAATGTATTGTAATGCTGCTGCGCAAGAATGGTCGTAGGCACAAGATATACTACCTGTTTACCGTCCTGTACCGCCTTAAATGCCGCTCTTATGGCAACCTCTGTTTTACCATAACCTACGTCACCACAGATAAGTCTATCCATGATTTTGGTACTTTCCATGTCTTTTTTGGCTGCTTCTATGGCATTAAGCTGGTCGGCAGTCTCCTCATACGGAAACATTTCCTCAAATTCCCTCTGCCATACTGTGTCTTCGCCGTATACATAGCCCTCTTTGGCTTGTCTTGTAGCATAAAGTTCAACCAGTTCCTTAGCTATCTCCTTAACGGCAGTCTTTACCTTTGTCTTGGTTTTGTGCCATTCCTGTCCGCCTAATTTGTTAAGCTTAGGCTGTCTGCCCTCCGGATTAGCACCTGAATATTTCTGAATGGAATCAAGCTGTGTTGCGAGCACGTATAGGTTTCCGCCGTCACCATATTCAATCTTAATGTAATCCTTGGCAACCTTGTCTACCACTATCTGCTCTATTCCTTTGTATATTCCTAGTCCATGGCCCTCATGGATTACATAATCACCTATACTAAGGTCGGCAAAATTGCTGATTTTCTCTCCGCCATAATTGGACTTTTTCTTTTTCTTCTTTTTCTCCGCGCCAAAAATATCTGTCTCCGTGATAACCACGAACTTTATAAGCGGATATTCAAAACCGCGGTGAACATTTCCCTTAGTAACCATTATTTCACCGGACTGTATGTTCGTATCAAGGCCTTCCCTATAATAAGCCGTCAGATTAAACTCTCTAAGGTCCTCCGCCAGTCTCTGTGCCCTGGTTCTTGAACCTGACAAAAGAAGTACCCTGTAGCCTCTCTTCTTCCACTGTCCAAGATCCTTAACCAGAGTTTCAAAGCTGTTGTTGTACGGACTTATATTCTGTGCGCTAAGATAAAACGTCTTATTTACGTCAAAATATTTCGGTTTCTGCTCAAGTGCCGCAAGAAGAACCGACTTATAGGCAGACACATTGGCAAAAGTACTTCTTACATCTACCATAAGGTCAGTCTGTCCCGGAAGTACATAACCGTTTTCAAGACGATGTGCCATACTTTCACGAAATTCCAGCTCGACTACTTCCGCTCTTTCCGCTACACGTGTAGGCTCATCTATAAATATTACCGTATCTTCTCTGTCAAAATAGTCAAGAAGAGAGGTTGTCTTTTTACCAAAATATCCAATATAACTGTCGAGTGAGACTGAATCTCTTAAGGTTGACATTTCTTCAAGAACAGCCAAAATGCTCACCTTAAGTCTGTGAGCCTCCTCTATCTTGCCGCTCTTTCTTAATTTATCCTCGTATACCCTAAGTTCTTCTTTAATGGCTTCCATTCCGCTTTGAAGCTCACTGTCACTTAGAATAATCTCCTTTGCAGGGTATATTTTAATCTCTTCAACATTATCTATCGAGCGCTGGCTCTCTATATCAAAATACCTTATGGTATCTATTTCCTCATCCCAAAGCTCTATTCTTATTGGATTCTCCTCTGTAAGCGGGAAAATATCTATGATACCGCCCCTTATGGCGAACTGTCCGCTTCCCTCTACCTGCGCCATTCTCTCATAACCGATAGTTATAAGAAGTGCCTTGAACTCATCAACATCAATGACATCCCCTTCTTTAAGGGTAATGATATTCTTCTGTATCTCCTCAAACGGCATAAGTTTGTCCATACAGCCGTCTACTGAGAGAATAAGCGTGGCACTATCATTTTCAAGAATCGCTTTAAGGGCATTGAATCTCTCTTTTACAATAAGGTTACTGTGAATATCAACATTGTAGAAAATCAAATCCTTCGCCGGATAATAATATACGTTATCATCGAAGAACTTGTAGTCCTCATATATTTCCTTAGCTTTTATTTCTGAGTACGTCAAAATAAGCTTGTTAGAAAATTTTTCTCCCAAGCCTTTCATAAAGTGTACCTTCTGCGAGTCTATACAGCCGCTTACAAAAACAGCTCCTGTATTCCTCGCAAGAAAAGTACTTATCTCTTCAAATTCATTAAGTTCCCTCAAAGGGGCAGTTACGCAATTCACGTCATACCTCCTAAGATTGTTTCTTTTTATTATATTGGTTCATCGCCGCTTCTATGCCATCATTTAACATAAGTTCTGTAGCCTTCGCAGCATCCGCTATTCCTTCCTGTATGGTTTCTCTTTCTTCCGCAGGGAATACAGAGAGTACATAATCGGCAAGATCAAAGCCTGCAGGCTTCTCGCCTACACCCACCTTGACACGCAGGAATGTCTGTGTTCCCGCATGTGCAATAATGCTCTTTATGCCGTTATGTCCTCCTGCACTTCCTTTGGCTCTTATGCGAAGTTGACCAACGTCAAGTGATATGTCATCATATATTACAAGAAGCTCTGTCTCCGGATCTATCTTATAAAAATCCATGGCCTCGCGTATGCTCTCACCACTAAGGTTCATATATGTCTGTGGCTTAAGTAATAACACCTTATTACCGCCTATTACTCCGCTTCCGCACACAGCCTTAAACTTCTTGTTATTTAAGGGTATATTATTCCTCTCTGCCAATTCATCAATTACCCTGAACCCAACATTATGTCTGGTATTGGTATATTTGTCAGTCGGATTACCCAAACCTGCTATTATAAACATCACTAATTCTCCTTATGCATTTTCTGCATTCGGCTATACTCTCCTACTCCTTGTCTCCCTGCCCGGTTGTGTCTCCTTCGGACTCCTTCTCAAGCAAATCCTCCGGATTCTCTATCGGCATGCTTCCCTGCATCTTAAGCTGTGCAGTAACAAGGCCATAGTAAATACCCTTCTTCTCCATGAGCTCATTGTGGGTTCCAACCTCTGCAATCTTATGCGCATCAATTACCACAAGTCTCGTCGCATTACGAAGTGTGGAAAGTCTGTGCGCGATAGCAAATGTAGTTCTGCCCTCAGTAAGTCTCTCAAGTGCCTGCTGTATCATGTACTCGCTCTCGGTATCCAGTGCAGAAGTAGCTTCATCAAGGATAAGAAGCTTAGGATCGTTAAGAATCGCTCTTGCGATAGCAATTCTCTGTCGTTCACCACCGGACAGCTTATGTCCGTGCTCGCCTACATAAGTATTATATCCGTCAGGAGTTTTTACGATAAAATCGTGCGCATTGGCAGCCTTTGCCGCTCTTATAACCTCTTCAAAAGTTGCGTCACTTTTTGCAAATTTTATGTTATTAAGAATTGTTCCTGCAAAAAGAAAAGTTTCCTGAAGCACAACACCTATCTGACTGTGCAGACTCTTCTGCGTAATCTGTCTTATATCGGTTCCGTCGATTCTTATCGCACCCTCATCCACATCATAAAGTCTCATGATAAGATTAATAAGAGTAGATTTACCGGCACCTGATGGTCCGACAAGACCTATCATCTCGCCCTTCTTTACGTTAAGCGAAATCCCCTCGAGAACAGGCTCGTAAGGCTTATAGCCGAATGTAACATTGTCAATCTCAATATTACCTTCGATTTCCTTTTCTATACACGTCTGATTATCGCCTATTTCAGGAATTTCGTCAAGTACATCATACACTCTTTCTAAGGATGTAACCATCTGAAGTATACTTCTCGGAAGGTTAGTCATCCACTGTAACGGACCATAAAGAATTCCGGTATAACTGATGAACTGCATAAGCTCACCAGGTGTCATGATTCCGTCAAGTACAAAGGTTCCGCCGAAATAAGTTGCAAAATACATACCCAGTCCCATAACGAACATAAGAAGAGGATAGAAAATTGCAAAAAATGTCTCGTTGTTCTTCTGAACATCTGCAAATTCACCCGTAAGTGCAATAAATCTCTGGGACTCTTCCCTCTCTTTACCGAATGATTTAACCACTCGCATACCGGAGATAACGTCCTGAAGTCTTGAATGTACCTTATCATCTTTAAAACGCTGCATTCTGAACATGCGGCGGATTTTTTTCCACCATAAACGGTTCATTATTATAACAACTACTATGAACATGATAGATGCCAATGTAAGCATCACATCCATCGAAATCATTACTATGAGTGCTCCCACCATAGTAAATACGGTTGAGAAAATATTACCGAACACGCTCTCCATAAACTGTCTTATATGCGAAGTGTCTCTGGTTATACGGTTGATAAGCTCACCCGGCTTACGCTTATTCATAAATGACAATGAAAGTATCTGCACCTTCTCGTAGAGTTTGCGTCTTAAATCCATACTGATACGCGCACCTAAGGTTACGCACCACCAGTTCTTTGCTACGTTTACGACAATAAGTGCAACTGATATTCCCAACATTGTAAACACGAATCTAAGTACATCTGCAGTCGTACCGCTGGCATCTCTCAGCGAATCATCAATAAATCTTTGCTGAATCTCCGGTGTAAAAAGACTGCAAAATGAAGAAAATATCATGAAAAGCGAAATCGTAAGAAGTCTCCATTTATACGGGCCGCAAAGCTGCATGAATTTATTAAAGGTGTCGCCTTTACCTTCACAATGCGGGCATTTGCTGGTTCCCGGAAGAGCTCTTCCACATTTATCACAATATATATCTCTTTCAGTACTTACTACTTCCCTGTCCTTGCCCTTCGCAATCAAATCGGCACCCTTTGCAATATATGCAAATCTCGCCACATGCTTCATTGAGAAACGCGCAAGACAATACTGCTTGCCGTCTTTCTTAACTGTAAGAATGCCATTGTCTATAAGAGACTCACATTTAACCTCATCGCACTTGCCAAGCTCGTATTCATGAACTATCTTGTCAGCCTTAGTAACAAACAGACGCCCTCCATTCTTCGTATCTGCTGTTACAACTATATATCCATCATCTATGTAACCCTTCTCCGCCTTATTATTCTCATAAGCCAGATCATAGGGAGCACAGTACTTAATCTCTTCATTATCCCGAAGTCCAAGCATCTCCTGCCTATCCTTCGGCAATCTATACTTTAATTTCATACGCCCATATCCTTTCACACTTGTTCTTGTAAGCAGAACCTTCTTCATACTTTAGCTGAATGCTTAGGTAATTGTAATTATTTTAAAATTTTATATGCCGCAGAAATAAGACATAGCGCGCGAAAACAAGTTTTCGCTCTTTTGCGTTTGTGATTTTACCCTTGCAAGCAAGTAAAATCACTGCACTTAATTATGGCTTATTGGAGCGTTTGGCATATCATTTTAAAATAATTACAATTACCTAAGCATTATATAAAGCAGTGGATGTTCGCTTACAAGAACAAGTCTATCTTCTTAAGTTCTGCGGAGCTTAGTTTAGAAACATCCTTGATTTCGAAACGGTTGCCGTCTATGTCCGTAATCATGATTCGTGTGTCGGTGAGATGCACTACACCGCCACCGCTCATATGAATTGCGAACCTGCAATTACCGAAATCTGTTACAACATCAAAGTACGCATATCCATACTCACTCTTAACGTCGATTATCCTCTCGACCTGCGGCACGAAATATCTAAGGTCGAGCTGCTCTCTTAAGATGTCAGCTGTCTCCTTAGCTATTTCTTTCAAATCCTTTACTACGCCAATCTCTCTTGCCTTCTCATCAGGCTCTCTGATACTGATAAAAATATCAGGGTTAGACATCGGGAATGTCCTGTACACTCCCACTCTGTCATAATGCTGCACATTACCTTCTTTATCCGTATAATCAAGTGACACAAAGCCACCCTCTGTTCTCTTAAATACAGCATTCTTATCATCAATATATCTTAGCTCCAACAGATCCTTAGACTGCTCTAAGAACTTACTCTCATCAAAATCCTCCATCGGCGGTCTTCTGCGTCCGCCATGTCCGCCGGGTCCTCCCGGTGGCGGTCCCATAGGTGGTCTCATAATCATTCCTCCTCTACTCGATTCCACGCATTGCAAGTGCTTTCATCTGAAGCTGCATAAGCTTGTGGAATGTTCCCTTTTTCTCTATAAGTTCTCTATGTGTTCCCTGCTCTTCAATCTTTCCTTCATCAATAACAATCAGGTGATTTGCATTATTAAGTGTAGAAAGTCTGTGTGCAATCGAAAGGGTTGTTCTTCCCTTAATAAGTTCTTCAAGTGATGCCTGAATTGCCTGTTCTGTCTCGGTATCAACCGCCGCTGTCGCCTCGTCAAGAATAAGGATACTCGGATCTGCAAGAATCGCTCTTGCAATTGATATTCTCTGACGTTCACCACCTGAAAGCGACCTTCCCGAAGAACCTAACATCGTATCGTAACCATCCGGCATCTTACAGATGAAATCATGTGCGCTGGCTCTTACTGCCGCTGCGACTATCTCTTCAAAGGAAGCATCAGGTCTTGCATATGCAATATTTTCTGCAACAGTTCCCATGAAAATATATGTCTCCTGGGAAACCATAGCAACATTTCTTCTAAGCTCATTAAAGCCCAAATCCTTAACATTAATTCCGTCTATAAGTATCTCGCCTTCCTGTGGCTCATAAAGACGTGATATTAAGTTAACAAGCGTTGACTTACCTGCACCAGACCTTCCGACTATACCAAGCATCTCTCCCGGCTTAACATGAAAGGTAATATTCTCAAGAACAGGTTTATTCGCGTCATATGCAAAGGTTACATTTCTAAGCTCTATCTCGCCCTTTATCTTCTCCGGACGAACAGGGTTCTCACTCTCCTGAATCTCAGGTACAGCATCTATAATTTCAAAAATACGTTGTGCACTGTTCATGCTTGAGGTGTACATTCTGAACGCTCTTGACAGAAATTCAAGTGGCCCCTTAAGTTCACCTACATATCCGATAAAAGTAATGAGAAGACCAAGCTCCATGCTCGTCTTACTAACGATAAGAATACCGCCAACGCCCCATACTGCGAAGGTCGCTATCTGCTGAACTATCGTGTAGAGTGCGTAGAAACGGTTATCAAATGCAACTACGGAAAGCTCTGCATCCCTTACTCTTCCGTTATAATTACCGAAACGTTTAATCTCTTTTTCTTCCTGTCCAAAAGCCTTAACAACTCTTGCGCCCATTATGTTATCGTTAATCTGACCATTCATGCTTCTCTGCGCACGATGTCTTCTGCCGTATATACTCCACAGTCTCGGAAGAAGCTTAACACTTAAAAACACAAGTACCGGAAGTAACATAAGCGATACAACCGTAAGTCCCGGATTAAGTGTAAACATTACGATACAGGTTGATATAATTGTAAAGGAATGTATGAAAATATACGGAAGTACATCTATGAAAAAGCCTGTAACCTCATTCGCATCACTAAGTACCCTTGTCATAAGTCCGCCGGTTTCACGGTTATTATAAAAGCTTATGGAAAGGTCTCCCATAGACTTAAAGACATCTGCCTTGATGTTCTTTACAACATTAGGTACTATCTTGGCAACCATAACACCTTGTATAATACCAAGTATCTGGTTGGTAAGCTTACAAAGTACCATTGTGATTACTACAAATCCGAGAAGCACTACATATTTACCACCGACGAAATCAAACAATGCCAAAAATTCCGCATCCTTGCCAAGTACCTTGTCATACAGGATAACACCATTAAGGTACGGCCATGCAAGGTTAAGCACCGCAGTGCAAACGAAGCACACCATCATTATCGCTATATAACCTATATAAGGCTTAAAATATCCAAGTACTCTAAGGAAAAGTGCCTTCTTGTCCGTACATCTCGGACACACCTTTCTCTGCGGGTTAGGATACATGGTTCCGCACTTAGGACAACACTCATGCTTATTACGCTTAACAAAATCCTCGTCCGTAAGCTCCTTACCATCCTTGACCTTTCGGTATATACGTCCAAGCTTATCAAAATCTTCCATTCTTGAATTAGAAAATTCAAGAAGAAGCGTATCTGCATCTTTAATTCTGGCGAACAACATTCCGCCGTTAACCTGTCTTACAACATTGAAGCTTTCCACTTCTTTAACACTGTATCTGTGTATTTCACAATCTTCTACGTTCAATGTATTAGTCTCTAACGCATATCCACCAAAACTATGTCTATCTTCCGAATTGTGTTTACTTCTTATGACCACTACTTCTGTCTCTGTAAACAACACACAACCATCTGCAAAAGTATGCTTTAAGCTTATATCCGAAGAAGCTGCATATGTAACATCTTCCTTATTGATGCCCATTTCCTGCAAGATATTAAGAATATCTGAAGAAATACTATATCTTTCCTCCACCGGATTTCCTCCTCTCGTTTCCATTCCTCAAATCCATCCGTAAAACCCCTATAAAATTATTGGTTATTTCTCTTATTGCACAAACACAGTTTACCACATTTATACAATGTTTTCAATTACACATATTCCTCTAAACATTTGATATCTTCCGATTTGCCAGAATATATGTACTATTTTATACACAAACAAAACATCCCCAATACTACAATGGCATATTCTCCTAATTTGTAATATCAGGGATGGATAAACATTCTATATATTCTTTTTTCTAAGTCTCTTCTCTGCGCGTCTCTGCACGAACATATCCTTCCAGATAACCGGATGGAATAAGATAAGAAGCGGAAACAGTTCAAGTCGTCCTGCAAGCATATCAAACATAAAAACATATTTTGAAAAGCAAGTAAATGAGGCAAAATTCTGTGTAGGTCCGACTCCCTCAAGTCCGGGACCTATATTGTTAATCGTAGTCGCCACCGCAGTAAATGTAGTTTCCATATCTCTTCCCTCTATAGCTACCAAAAAAACAGATGCCGTAAAAAGAATCATCATGGTAATAAAATATACATTGATTGAGCGGATTACTTCATGTTCTACAGTCTTACCCTCGAATTTGACCTTCTTAATACTCTTAGGATGGATATATGAATGAAACTCCTTGAATATAGTCTTAAAAAGAACCATAATTCTCGAAACTTTTATTCCGCCTCCTGTACTTCCAGCACAAGCACCTATAAACATAAGAAGTACTATAACCACTCTTGCCGTTCCCGTCCACAAGTCAAAGTCTACGGTAGCGAAACCGGTAGTAGTAATAATTGATGCCACCTGGAATGCAGAATGTCTGAGTGCATCCAAGATGCCAGCTGCAGTATCGACAATGTTAATAAAGATAATAGCTGTTGCAGCAACTATTATAAGCAAATATCCTTTTACCTCTTCCATGGAAAAAGCCTTCTTAAAATCTCTAAGAAGTATATAGTAATATGCATTAAAATTAATACCGCACAAAATCATAAAGATGGTAACAACCCACTGAATATACGGTGAGTAGCTCACCATACTGTCATTCTTTATACCAAATCCACCGGTTCCGGCTGTTGCGAAGCTTGTCGCCATGGCATCAAAAACCGGCATCTTACCGATTACGAGAAAAACAACCTGCAAGACTGTAATCGAAAAATATATAACATACAAAAGTCTTGCCGTATGCTTTAACTTCGGCACAAGCTTTCCTACAGAAGGACCGGGGCTCTCTGCACGCATAAGGTTCATATTAGAACCTCCGCTAAGCGGAACAATAGCAAGCATAAACACGAGTACTCCCATACCGCCTATCCAATGCGTAAAACATCTCCAGAAAGTGCTTGCTTTCGACAATGCTTCAACGTCACTCAGAATACTTGCACCGGTAGTTGTAAAGCCTGAAATTGTCTCAAATAATGCATCTGTATATGATGGAATTTCCTTTGTAAGCCAGAAAGGAAACGCTCCTACTATACTTATAAGAATCCAGCTTAATGCTGTAGTCACACAGCCTTCCTTAAGATAAAAAACATTATTCTTGGGCTTCTTTATTGTCATTAGAATTCCGCAAACAAGTGCGACAATCACAACCCAAAGATACATAAATCCTTCAGACTCTTGGTATATCAATGCCACAACGCATGGAAGCAGCATAAGTATCGCTTCTACCTTAAGAATCTGACCCAGAATGTATCTGATAATCGAACTATTCATTAATCAGAATCCTCCATTATTTCTCAGCTAATATATCCTCAATCTCATCAAAACCTGTGTGTGTCGTAACAATCATAACCGTATCACCAACAAGAATACTATCATGACCACTCGGAATAATAATCTTACCATTCCTGTTTATAAATGAAATCAAGAGATTCTTCTTAAGAGAAAGTTCCATAAGCGGTGTATTGGTTACCTCTGACTTCTCATACACCCTAAATTCAATAGCTTCAACACGATGATCAAACATATGATAAAGTGTCTCAATATTACTTCTGTTCATAGAATCTTTCTTGGCTCTGACATAAGCAATAATTGCCTCAGATGTAATATACTTAGGATAAACCACACTTCCAAGATTAAGACTCGCTATAACATCCTTAAATGTAATTCTGTTAATTTTCGTAATAACCTTAGCTTTCGATACTTTCTGTGCATACAATGTAAGGAGAATATTCTCTTCATCTATTCCCGTAAGCGGAACAAACGCCTCTGCAGATTCTATTCTTTCCTCCTTTAACAAATCTTCATCCGTACCGTCTCCGTTAATAATAATTGCATTCGGAAGCAAATCGCTAAGCTCATCACAACGTTCCCTGTCACTTTCAATTATCTTAACCGATATACCCATGTGTAAAAGCTGCGCTGCAAGATAATACGAGGTTTTTCCTCCTCCGATAATCATTGCATTCTTTACCCTGTTGGTCTCGAAACCTATTTTTTCAAAGAACTTCTTCGCCATCGCTCTGGACGAAACAAATGAAATAACATCACCGGCTTTAAGCATAAAATTACCTGATGGGATATACACTTCACCTTCACGCTCAACCGCACAGATAAGTACATTCTTAGCAACAGTTCTAGCAAGTGTTGCTATAGTCATATTATCAAGACAGTTACCTTCAGGTATGACAAATTTTGTCATTTCAGCCTGTCCATGTGCAAACGAATTTATCTCTAGCGCAGAAGGAAGATAAAGAATACGTGCTGCTTCCTTTGCTGTTTCCAATTCAGGATTGATAATCATGGCAAGTCCAAGTTTCTCCTGAAGATACTCAACTTCTTTACTGTAATCCGGAGTTCTTACCCTGGCAATAGCTGCACAATTACCAACTCTCTTTGCCACCGTACAGCACAAGAGATTAAGCTCATCTGAGTCCGTTACGGCTATTAATAAATCAGCCTCTTCAATATTTGCTTCCATCTGTACACTATAACTCGCACCATTGCCTACTATTCCCATAACATCATACAAGTTGGAAACATCATGTATCTTACCGGCTTCTTTGTCTATAATAGTTATATCGTGTCCTTCACCTATAAGTCGTTCAACCAGGGTTATACCGACTTTTCCGCAGCCCACAATAATAATTTTAAGTCCTTGTTTCGTTGTATTTTTATTTTTATACATTATTAGCCTCCCATCAGCTTGCGGAAATCTCTCGATTTCCAATAACTACTATATAGCACATTTTATATCTATTTGAGTACATTTGCAAGCATGTTAAACTGCAAATCATTAGCTTCACATTTTCTTTATGTGCCGTTTCGGCGAAATCCCATACTTTTTCTTATATGCTTTCCCCAAATGAAATTCATCGCAAAAGCCAAAGTTTCCGGCCACTTCACTTAACTTTGCCTCCGGATTGACGAGCATATACTGTCTCACCATTTCAAGCTTTCTGTCCATCTGATAAGCAAAGAAAGTCTTATCATATGACTTTTTAAAAAGGTTATTAAGTGTTCGTTCACATATAAAAAAACGATTTGCCATATCACTGCATGAGTAAAATGTATGCGGCTCTGCCTGCATAATTGCAAGCGTCTGTCCGACAATATTTTCCCCCTGTAGCCTGCCGCTATTCTGTTGCTTATAAAGTTCACACAGAAATGCGCCAAACAGGAATGACAGATTTTCTTTTTTCAACTCATCTTCACTCCACACTACAGATATGATATCCTCAAAAAGCCTTTTTATTTTAGGATTATTACGACAGCTAATCTGCGAAGAGAACTCTCTAAGCTTAGTTTCTCCCGCTTCGCTATGTGTTATATCTTCCGAAGTCTTGTCACTCTCACACACATGAATATACATATGTCTGTTATTCGGGCTACATGGCTTTAGACTGTAATGATGTCTGCCCGCAACAAGTATCAGAAGGTCGTCAGTCTGCAGCTTATATGTAACATCATCCTCTATAATCTCCCACTCGCCATCAATTATATAAAGGAAATCATGATACGGCATAATCCTGTCAGGGTGAAACATCGGATTAATACATGTTATGTAATTCGCAGATTCTATCTCATAATCCTTGCAAATCGGCAACAAAGCACTCATTAATATCATCCTTTTCATTTTAGCATTTTTCCATATTATACATTTTTCTTTCCATTCTGACAATGGATAATCAGATATAGTAATGTTATCATGTGAGTAAATCGTGCCGAATGGCAAAAAAGAGGAATCGGAGGTAGTTATGTCAACCAACAATAAACCAACCACAGTAAGTAAACCATTGTCCTTAAGAAGTGTTACAGTTACAGATAATTTCTGGAAGCACCAGATGGAATTAGTAAGAAAAGAAGTTATTCCTTATCAGTGGGATGCCTTAAACGACAGAGTTCCCGATGCAGCTCCCAGCTTCTGTATGCGTAATTTCAAGATAGCCGGCAAGATAACCAAGGCAAGACGTGAGCAGGGTGCAGCTTATGAAGAGCGTATCTGGCCGCTTAAGACCTTCGAAACCTTACCGGAAGACATCAACAATATGGAGGACCGCTTCTATGGTTTCCTTTTCCAGGATAGCGATTTCGCGAAATGGATAGAAGCAGTTGGTTATTCCCTTACACAGCATCCCGATGCTGAACTCGAACAGATAGCTGACGAGGCTATTGATATCGTATGTGCCGCACAGCAGGACAACGGATATCTTGATACATATTACATAATAAACGACATGTCTAAGATTTTTACCAACTTAAGAGACAACCATGAGCTTTATTGCTTCGGTCATCTTACTGAAGGTGCCGTTGCTTATTATCAGGCAACCGGTAAGGATAAGCTTCTTAATGCGGCTAGAAGATATGCTGATTTCATATATGATAATTTCGGTTACGAGGACGGCAAACTCAGAGGCTATCCCGGACACGAGATTGCAGAAATGGCATTAATCCGCCTTCATGAAGTTACCGGCGACTCCAAATATCTTGAGCTTTGTAACTTTTTCTTAGATGAGCGCGGTGTTAAGCCATACTATTTTGACAAGGAGCATCCGGAGGTAGTAAAGAAAGGGCATGAGAACGATGACCGTTACCACTACCATCAGGCGCACCTTCCGGTAAGAGAACAGACAGAAGCAGTAGGACATTCTGTAAGAGCTGTTTATCTCTACTCAGGCATGGCTGACGCCGCACGTCTTAACCATGATGAGAAAATGTTTGAAGCCTGTGAGAAATTATGGGATAGCATTACCAACAAGAAAATGTACATAACCGGCGGTATAGGCGGAACTCATCTCGGAGAGGCTTTTTCATTTAATTATGACCTTCCAAACGATACCGCTTACGCAGAAACCTGTGCTTCCATAGGTCTTGTATTTTTCGCAAGAAGAATGTTAGAGATGAAGATAGACAACAAATATTCCGACGTAATGGAAAGAGCATTTTATAACGGTATCTTAAGTGGTATCGCACTTGACGGCAAGAGCTTCTTCTATGTTAATCCTCTCGAGGTTCTTCCGGAAGCATGTCATAAGGACGAGCGTAAACGACACGTTAAACCGATAAGACAGAAATGGTTCGGTTGTGCATGTTGCCCGCCTAACATTACAAGACTTCTTAGTTCGATTTCAACATATGCTTACACAGAAAACGAAGATACCTTCTTTGTTCATATGTACATGGGCGGAGAAATAGATAAAGTGGTTGGAAATGACTCAGTTCATTTCTCTATAGATTCAGATTTCCCTTGGAATGGCAAAGCAAGCATTAAGGCATCTCTTGATAAGCCGCTTTCATATACACTTGCCTTAAGGATACCGGGATGGTGTAATTCATACACAGTTGACGGAATCAATGATATGGCGAATTGCTCAGAGATAAAGAATGGCTATCTCTACATTACAAGAGAGTGGACCGATGGCGATACTGTTACCCTTAACTTCGATATGCCGGTTAAGCTTATGCAGTCTAACACTTTAGTGAGAGAAAACGAGGGTAAGCTGGCTGTTATGCGAGGTCCTATCGTATTCTGTCTTGAAGAAGCAGACAACGGCAAACATCTTCATAACTTAAGCATAGACCCGGGCATCCCTGCAAATGCAACTATGTTCGATGACCTCGGTTTGCCTATGTCAAAGATTACCATGCAGGGAAGACGCTATAAGTCCTCAGCCTGCAGCGACAACCTTTACAAAGAATATTCACCGGCTTCGGATTACGAGCAGGTTACTTTAACATACATCCCATATTTTGCATGGAATAACCGCGGCGAGGGTGAAATGCAGGTTTGGTCCTCTTTTGTCCGCTAAGAGAAGCTTGTATAGGCAAACTCCATTTTGCCCGTTAAATTTTTGACTAAGTTTCTTCTGTAATCTTGACCAACTATTCATTTATATGTACAATATATTACTGTCGGGAATTGTGTTGTTATCGTCGCAATGCGACGATGCGTATAGCTTATATTCCGCCGACAACAAACTATGAAAGAGGATTTTTTATGATAAATCGAAATTATTTAGGAAAGCTTGCTCTCCTCTCTTTTCTCACCGTCTCTATGGTTATGGGAAGTGTTGTAGGCTGTAAGAAAAAAAATGTAGAAACTGGTGATAACATGCAAAAACAAAGCGTTCTCACTCCGGTAACCTCCAGAGTAACCGTACACGATCCAAGTATAGTTCTTGACCCAAGCACCAATACATATTACATCTATGGTTCTCATCGTGCATGGGCTTCAACCAAGGACCTTATCAACTGGACTTACGAAGAGAATAACATTAATGCTGATTACGCTACCATTTTTAAATCAAACGGCGAATGGTCAAGCCGCGGCTCCGCTAATTACAACATCAGCGGTAACTGTTGGGCACCGGACGTTTTCTATAATGAAACGATGAAAAAATGGTGCATGTACATGAGTATCAACGGCGATTACTATTATTCTTCAATAGCACTCGCAACTGCGGACTCTATCAATGGCCCTTATACTTACGCAGGAACCGTTGTTTATTCAGGTTTTACCAACGAGGAAGAAGCAGCCGTAACCGATTATGCCAAGGTTACCGGCAGCAATGTTGTAGACGAGCGTTATCTCACTAACTCGGGTTCATGGGATTCGACCTATGGCACCAACTGTATTGACCCTTGCGTATTCTATGATAAAGACGGCAATATATGGATGTCCTACGGTTCATGGTTCGGCGGAATCTTCTTATTAAAGCTCGACCCTGCCACAGGCTTAAGAGACTATACCTATACATACGAAACCGAGAAGCATGTTTCCGATGCTTACCTTGGTCTTAAAATATCAGGCGGCATGGGCTGTACAGGTGAAGGCTCATACATAGTATGGGATGAGGAAACAGAATATTATTACCTCTATATTTCTTACGGCGGTCTTGCTTCAACATCAAGCTTTAGCGGTTACAACATAAGACTTTTCCGTTCCAAGGATGTTACAGGTCCTTATGTAGATGCAATGGGTAATACCGGTATCTGCGAAAGACCGGGAACCGTACAGAAGCAAAAAGGTATTAAGCTCTTTGGAAACTATTATTTTAGCTCACTTGATACTGCACCACAGGATTCTAACGCACAGAAGGGCTATATGTCAGGCGGACACAACTCCGCTATCATCACTCCTGAAGGTGACAGATTCTTAATCTATCATACAAGATTTAATCTCGGAACAGAATGGCATCAGGTACGTGTTCACCAGCAGTTCCTTAACGAGGACAACTGGCCGGTAACTGCCGTATACGAATATCTCGGCAGCGAAATCCAGCTTGCCGGATATGACAAATCCGAAATCGTTGGCGAATATGAATATGTAAATCACGGTCTCACATACAGTGCACGCTACACCGGCATGCTTGATACACTTAAGGTTACTCTCAACGAAGACGGCACCATCACAGGCGACGTAACCGGAACCTGGGAGTAGAAAACCGGTGCTGACGGCAACGGATACTACGCAACAATGGTTATTGGCGAGGCAACCTACAAGGGCGTATTCTTCAAACAATATGACGAATCAGCTGCCCACAACGAGGTTATGACCTTCTCCCTCATCGGAGATGATGATCAGTCCATCTGGGGCTCGAAAATCGCGACTGCCACAGCTACTAGCAACTAAGTAAGTAGCGGAGAACTTGGGCGCTACCTGCTTTGCAAATGGCGTATGTAGGAAGTTGTTTCCCTCTAAGAACCGCTTGCGCTTTGTGAAAAACGTAGCGGTACTAAACTCAGAAACCAAATGAGGAGTAATGCAATACAGATAATCTCAAAAATAGTTGATTTATCTGATATGCATTACTCCTCATTTTTCTTCGTTAAGTGCCGACGTTTTTCAAGATTCTTAACAGGAATACAACATCCTTCATACGCCATGCCAACATTGAAATCCAAGTTCTCCGCCACATGGTTCTGATTTACTTTTTCAATATTTTTTTGCACCAAGTACGTTTTTCGCTTTTAGGACATTTAAGGTAACGAGTGGTACCTCTATGCATTGCCCACAGCGTTTCTGAATAAATAGGCACAATTTCGTGACCGCAATTTTTGCACTTGTAAGCACCTACACTTACTTCAAGCTTTAATGCATAAAAGCAAGGTATCAAAAATACAACACAAATTCCAAGAATTTTTACAATCTCTTAAATATCATTTGTTCAATAAATCTCGCAACCCCATCTGCATCATTGCTTTCTGCAACATAATCAGCTACAGCTTTTACTTCATCAATTCCATTAGAAACAGCAACTCCAATACCGCACATTTTTATCGGTTCAATATCATCATAGTCATCTCCAAAATAGGCCGTTTCATCCGGTGAGCAGTTGCTAATATCCAACATCGCCTTTATACCATTCCACTTTGTTGCAGATTTACTCATGATTTGAATTAAGTGACCACTGGCAATTGTATAATATAAATCTTCCGTCAAACCTTCTTTGACTACGTCCAAAGTCTCCTCATTGTCAAGGCGAACCAATATTTTTAACACACCCTCCGTTTTTGCAACACCAACCAAATCGTCGGTTATAATCGTTTCATAATCCGAAATTGGTCTGTTCGAATAAGCAACATCTCCCGTTTCAAGGCTAATCAGCAAAGATGGGTGGCGATTCAAGTTTTCTAAAAGATGTGTGGCGCTCTGCTGGCAAATTCCATATTCTGTTCGCTGATTTCCACATATCACCCTTGCGCCATTCGAAACAACCATTGCATCAAAACCAATCATATCGCAATAACTTTTTGTGGTTCGTAATGGTCTGGCCGTTGCAACCATGATTCTAATTGCATTTTTCTTGCATTCTTTTAGTACTGCTACCGTATACGAGGATATTGTTTTATCTGTATGTAACAACGTTCTATCTAAATCTACGACAATTGTCTTAATATTTATAGAATTTTTCATTGCTTATTCTCCTCCACAACCTCAAGTTTGTCGAGCCCATCAGCGTTTATATATGAAAAAAATACGAGTAAGTACAAACAACAACGATATAATCAATATTATCACTTTATAGCTGTTCCGATGTGTTTATCTAATCTCCACTGCGGAGCAGCACTATCATCTGCCCAGTACTCATCCAATGAAATAATCTTATCATCAACAATCTTAATAAATGACGTTACATGAAACGATATACTCCTGTCCTTAGGATATACATTAGCAACCGTTACAATCAGATCTTCCATTTCTTCTATTCTTTCAACTACGCCATCCCATTCTCCGGGATATTCGCAGTTTGCTATAATATACTCATCAAGATTAAAATGTTCATTCGTACAATGCCAATTTATATATGCATCTTCACGGAAATATTTTCTGATTTCATGCTCGTCTTGACCTAGAACAGCTTTCCAAAATTCATGTACGTTCATTCTTCACTCTCCATAAAAACCTCATTATTATAATTGTTTAACATATAGTCGGTCTATTCCATTGCCATAGTTTACAATATCTTTGACATAATGATATCCATACTTCTCATATAAGCCAATGTGTTCTGACGGAATATAGGTTTTTTCAAATCCTACTAATTTTGCATACTCATTTGCAGCTTCAATCAGCCTTTCACTAATCCGATGTCCACGATAACCTTCATCCACAAATATGCAGGATATCCATGGACAAATTTCAGGAATTGGATAGTAGTCAGTTTTCGCAATAGATGCCATTCCAACAATTTGATTGTTAACTAATGCTACAAACATAGTTTCCCAGTCACTAAACTCCCAATTACGAAGCACTTGCAATGTATGCTCCTTCACATCTTCCCAAGAAAAATTCTCTACAAATCGCACTAATTTATCTGCCAGTTCTGTATTTCTATCTACCTTCTTGATTTCCAAATTAAATATCTCCCTTTAAGCGAATCTGTGACCTTTTTGTTTCAAATCCTTCCGGATATCTTTGCTTCAATTTGTCTATGTTTGCCTGTAAAATGTCCTCCAACGGAATATCTAACGCAGTAGCAGCCTCTGCCAGATACCATGCTATGTCTCCTAACTCCTTCGCCAAATGTTCCTTATCGAGTTCATGACCTTGCGCCATCCATTTTTTTACAATATCAATTGCTTCTCCGGATTCACCGCATAACCCCATTACACTATTGATGAGAACATCTTTTTTGCTTAGTTCTTTATTTAGAGTTGTCATGGCTAATTCTTGGTATTCGTTTACTCTCATGTTCTTCAACCTCCTGCTTCCTGCACCCATTTTAAATCTGTTGCCGGTATTACAACATAATTTTCCGCACCTTCGCCTACACGCAAATATACATTGCGTATTCCGGCTTGAATAATTGTTCTTGCATTTCTGCCACCCAAGGTTGCGCTTTTTTAGTTTCCGGCGCTTGCTGCTGCCGCTCCTGATGCAGCGATAGCCGCACACATAGCCGCCTGCTGTGCTGCCACCAGCGCTATGCTTCCACTAAGTGCTGCCGCACCCATAAGGTTATTATCGTTCTGATCTGTATGATAAGTGCTCACAATCATTGCAGCGTGCATAATTCTGGTTCTCTTCTCTATCCCAAAGAAACCATAGCCCTTCTGTCCTGACAAGAATATATCTACATCTATCATTTCATCAACAAGTGTTTCAATATCTACCGGTAATAATGCTAACGCTCCAAGTGTTGCAAGCTGATAATCCGTTCCGTATTTGCAACCTTTTTCCCTAAGTGCGTAGAAAATGTCCATAACCCTCTTACACTTATCCTCTACACTGCCTTCTCCGAGTGCAAGCACATGACTTAAGGACTGCACAGCATTTCCTGAGAAAAAGTCAGGCTTAAGCCTGTTATAACAAGCTTCCACTTCCCTTACCATCTCTGCCTCTGTTTTATCTGAAAGTGCAAGAAGCGATGCAAACACACTATCCTCACTTGAAGTAAGGAAAGGATGCTCTGCCTTCATGATTTCATATATTTTTCTCGTTCTTTCAGCAACTTCTTCATAACGGGTTTCATCTACAAGCTCAGTTACTATCATACTTGCTACTGCAAGATACTCCGAACCCCAAAAATAATCCTTAAGCTTCGAATAGAAAGTAAGTGCCTTTCTAAACTTCTCCTCCGGAGCACTATCAAGTGCCAACATGGAAAGCATAGGTATTCGTCCATTACCTCTGAAATTAGAAAATACTCCTGTATTCTCCTTCAATATGCGAAGACAGTTCTGCATTTTATCCGGCTCTACGTTCTGTCTTTTACCAAGGAACACGTTAGCACACACCGGATATATATACACATTTTCCATTTTAAAATCCTGTTTGATTATGTCTCTATTTCTAATAAAATCATTACATAATGTCATTAATTCTGAGTTCATAACATTCTCCTCTCTGTGTTCTTTATACTCTACTTTTGAATACCTTAACTTACTATCTAAGGCCGGTGGATTGCACCGACCTTATTCCGGAATATGTGCTTCCGGTTTCTATAATTTTTGTTTATTCTACTTCCTCTGCTTCTTCTGCCTGCTCTATTTTATCAGCTTGCCCAGCTGTTCTATTTACCTCGCCCATATATTTCTTGGCATCCTTCATAAAGCTGATGATAATCAGCACCAAGACTGCCGCAATAGGAAATGCCGCGACTATACTTACCGACTGGAGATTACTCATCGAACTCTCTGCAAAAACCAAAGCAATCGGTAATAATATCAACAAAATACACCACATCAACTGAATTCCCTTGTGAGGTGTTTCATTTTTTTCAAGCTTATGATAGCTGTAACATGAAGCGGTAAGTGCTATCGAATCGAAGGATGTCGCATAGAACAGCATCATTGTTATAAGCACAACCACAAGAATTATGGTTGCCCCCGGCATGGACTTAATCATGGCGATAATCGTTCCGTACATATCGCCGGTTTCCATATACTGCGCTATAAAATCAGCCTTGCCTGACACCTGCATACCCATTGAGTAATTACCAAGCCCTATAAAGCTTATAATAGTTGATCCTACTCCAAAAAGATATCCACCCATAATGGTCTGGCGCACTGTTCTTCCTCTCGAAATGCTTCCGATAAAGAATGGTGCAGCCACACACCATACCATCCAGTATGCCCAGTAATATATCGTCCAGTTCTGCGGGAAATTGGTCTCACGCATCGGATCCGCATGCGTCGCCAATCCAAAGAAATTCTGAACCATTCTACCCAAGGACTCTACTCCGGTTTCAATGATATATCTGGTCTCCCCTCCAAATAACACAACGACAATAATTAAACCGAAGAAAAGATATATACAGATGTTGGCAAGCCAGCTGATTCCCCTAAATCCATGTAACAAAGAATATGTATATACCATACATGTGATAACAAGAATAGTGATTGTTATAGCTGTACGGCTGATTTCTATATTAAGTAATTCCTCAATGATACTTGCCATGAGCGGTGTTGCCACGCTAAAGGTTGTTGCCGTTCCCGCTATCAGTGCAAATACCGCAAGTAAGTCAATCAATTTACCAAGAAAACCATCTGTGTGCTTACCAAGAACCGGTCTACACGCCTCTGAATACTTCTGTCTTTCTCTTTTACGCACATGAAGCATAAAGCCAAATGCTACTGCAAGCACAAGATAAAATGCCCAAGGGATAAAACTCCAGTGGAATATCGGATATACTCCTGCCCATTCCTGCATGCTTCCCATACTCTGCACATGCGGATCTGTTCCATAATAAATCCATTCAGAAAAAGAATAGAACAAAATATCAGCAGCCAGACCACATGTAAACATCATTGAGCCCCATGCAAAAAATGAATATTTCGGTTTTTCTCCCGGTTTACCAAGCACAATGTTACCATATTTTGACATAGCAATATAAATCGAAACCAAAAATATTCCCAAACCAATAATAAGGTAGTAAACTCCAAAAGTGTCACCAAAGAAGTATCTTACTTTACTCAATATAACATTTGACTCCTCCGGCACAAAGAAAAATACCAGACACAATGCCACTACAATCGCAAGCGGCACCAACGTAATCATCCAGTCTATTTTACGTTTTTTATTAGTTATCTTTTCTCCCATTTCTATCTCCTCTCAATCCCTTTTTACTCTAACTCTTCTTTTACTATTTTATAATAGTCCTTTGCAAATCTGTACTGGCGAAGCGAATACTCTCCAAATTCTATTCCAAGCTCCCTTTTGTATTCACACCAGTTGCTCCAAAGCAATCCGCATGCCGCAATATAACAGTATATTTTGATGCGAATCTCTTTATCACAGCCCTCTGTAAAGTACGCATCTATCAATGCATCGACCTGCTCCCTGTTGTACATCGAATATATACAGAACATTGCAATATCTACATGTGGGTCCTGCATCCCTGCATATTCCCAGTCGATTAATCTTATATCCTCGCTGCCATCTTCATTAGTAACAAAAATAAAATTATCGGGAACTGCATCTATATGCGTAAGAACTTCCTCGCATTTGTGCTTCTCTATGTATTCCTTTAATTCCAAGACCTGTGCCTTTGTCTTCTTATAATCTCTATAAACCGACGGTTTTCCTTCCCATAAAGATTCATAGAAATCAATCTGACCGAAGATATCAAATCTATGCTTTACCGACAACTTCTGCTCATGAAATCTTCTAAGTCTTGCCATACATCTTCTGACATCTTCTTCGTTTAACGCATCGCAATTTCTCGCGTTATGCCAGAACTTCGTAATCTTATAACCGTTATCAGGATTAATATATATGATATCATCACAGATTTCTCTGTCCTTTATAACCTCGTATACCGCAGCCTCTTCCTGTCGGTTAATCAGCTGTTCAGTACCTTCGCCCGGGATACGCATAATGTAGTCTTTATTTTTACAGTTAAAAATAAATGAACGGTTAGTCATTCCTTTTTTAAGAAGTCTTATGTCCCTAATATCTTTGGAAGACTCGGCCTGTAATGCTTTTTCTATGATATTAATGGCTTCTGTTTTTAACTGGTTCGAACCGCTATCAAGCTCTCGAAGCTGCTCATAGGTATTAATCTCTACTACCTTTTCTCCCGGAACAACCTTGGCAAGTAACATCATACGGTCTTTTTCAAGAAGTGCCTCCTCCCAGAACACACCATCATAATAAGGATTGCAAGCCATCGCTGTTATTCTTTTTCTAATCACGTCAGCCTGCTCTTCCTTAAGATATGCTATGCCTATCATGGCATTGCCTCCTGTACCTGCAGTAGTTGTAACAAGTTCCATCTTGCGGCTTACTCTGACTGTACTGTCCTTATCCATCATATCGGTAACCATATACCAGGAATACAATTCATTCCTGCTAAAAGGATTAATACCGCACCATATGTCACAAGGAATAATATAGCTGTTAGAAAGCTTATCAAGCACCAGCTTTACAGAATGAAGATTGTTCTTGTGGGCATATTCCTCGCTAACAACCAATTCAACGCCGTATTCATCAATCAAATACTCGTAATGTTCCTTCATATAACCGACAACCACATAGATATTCCTTATTCCTACCTCATGCAATTGCTTAATAGTTCTCTCTATTAACGGCTCTCCATCTACTTCCAGCAAGCCCTTTGGCACCTCCGTATTAATCGGAACCATACGCATACCGTATCCCGCCGCCAAAATGATGGCATTCTTAGGCGTATTAGCCTTAAATTCAGCCTGTGCTTTTGCAGTAAGCTTCATGTCCTCATCAATATACCCCATATCAATGAGATTCTTTATCGAACGGTTAACCACTCCAAGTGAATGGCCTGTGCTCTCCGCCAAAGCTCTTTGATTAACAAACCCCTCTTCATATATTCTGTTCAAAATATCAGATTCTTGCTTGTTCATGTACTCACCCCTTTGCATTTTCGTGAACTATATAGAATATATCACGGTCAATGCAAAAAGTCAACCGGTTGAGGTTGACTTTTTGTATGTATTATATTTCCTAGACTTGTAACATAATATTTTACTAATATACTAATTTTCCAAATCAACGAATTCAACTAAAGCCTTACCTGAATATCCCAAAGTATAACAAGGCAGATTTAATTCCTTACATCTTTTCTCAAGCTTATTTTCAAATTCATCTCTGCTTATTATCGGTTGTTCAAGCCACAAACCGGATTCATTGAATTTGGCAGCCCATTCTTTTTCTTCCGGCGTGTCATACACATAATATCCGTCGTCTCCGATAATCTCAACTATTCTGTACTCGCATCCCGGAATGTTTATATCATAATCCCAAAGACCATATACATCCGCACCGTGCGTTGTATACGCAACACCATCTCTGTCTATTACAACAACACGACTTATGTACCAACCACCTTCATATATTATGCCATCCGAATATATCTCTGCTTCTGTAACACCATTTGTATAACTTTTACGACAAATCTCAAGCTTGTCCTTAGAAACTGCTCTCAATATGTAATAATTAAAATCACCATTACCTATCTTTAATACCAACTCGTCCAAGCCATCTGCTCCGGCATCCATATATCCATATTGAACAATGCCTGCCCCACCCAATTCTCGCTTACAAGCTTCTATTATCTCGTTAATTGTGCCTTGCTCTGCACAACCACACTCCGGATCTATAGTCTCTGAGATTTCCGCACTTATCTCACCCACAAGAAACTTCTCATAAATCTGGTGAGCTTCTTTATTTTTCATAGTTGCAGATACAGAAGTAGACTCCTGTTTAGATTTATCCCCTTCATCATCTTTATCCACTTCATCATCTCTCATTGTTTCTTCATCTTTCGATCCTTCATATTCTTCAAATCCATCTAATATATCCTTTAACAAGTTATCCTCGTCATAATCTCTTTCGCGGCATCCTCCTAATGCAACACACAACACTAACATAGCTAAACACAAACATGTTTTTCTCATTTTACCCCCGCCTTTCATATAGTGTACCTATTTTAATCCTCTAACTATTATAACCCTTTGTAACCCTCTAACTATTATAGCATTGAATTTGATTTTATAAAATACATTTATTAACAGCACCTATGCATTTATTGATGGCGCTTTACTGATACTATTTTAGATATATCAGATAGATTTACGATTTCCGGCAGATATAGCCGCCGAAATTCAAGCTAAAAATCACGCAATTTCAGATAGATATGTTAATATACGCTTTTATAGATGAAAAAAACAAAGATTTTTATTGGTAAAATTCGAATATGTAGCAGATTCCAGCGATTTAGGGCAGATAGAATCTAGGATACAAGAGTTTCTAGATGAAAAACAGAGATTATTTTAAAGATTTTAGGCGGATAGATTCGTCTATATTGTAGCTTATAGCTGATTTCTAGGATTTTACTGAAAGATTTTGAGCGGATAGATTTCCGGCTTCGCATATAGCTGGATGATTCCAAAAAATATATGATTCAAGAAATCAATCAACTCAATGCACAGCCTCTTTGCGATTTCGCTTAGCTCATTTCTATAACAAAAAACCCTGAATCATACGATTCAGGGTTTCTTAGAGGCGCGAGCCGGATTTGAACCGGCGATAACGGTGTTGCAGACCGGGGCCTTACCACTTGGCGATCGCGCCATAACAAAATATATTATAACTCCGATCAGGGTCAAATGTCAACCCGTTTCGGAGAGGATTTGTTACATCTATATTATATGCATAAGCATCGAATTATATTACTGATGACTCCAAGGGGATTTGAACCCCTGTTACCGCCGTGAAAGGGCGGTGTCTTAACCGCTTGACCATGGAGCCAATTAACTCCCCCTGTTGGACTTGAACCAACGACGCCCTGATTAACAGTCAGGTGCTCTACCGACTGAGCTAAGGAGGAATACTTCCTTTTGAAGATACCGCTTTCGCGCCTCTTTTAAGCAACAAATGTCTGCTCCCAGGCAGACCTCTTTTGTCACTCTTTCTTGTACCTTCAAAACTGCACATTGAATTTATCTTTCCATCCGTTCTTTTCCTTTTCCTTGGTCAAGCTTTCGACCTATTAGTAACAGTCAGCTACATACATTACTGTACTTCCACCTCTGTCCTATCAACCTCGTCGTCTTCAAGGGGTCTTCTGTATTGCTACATGGATATCTCATCTTGAGGGGGGCTTCACG
>JAFTJD010000023.1 GCA_017456585.1 Lachnospiraceae bacterium | reverse complement strand
GCGGTTCAATCAGTGCCGGCATTGATGAGAGGAGAAGAAGAATGATGATAATGCTTTCACATCCGCATCCACATCCGTTGCCACGTGAAATGTTGTTTCCTGAACCGCAACCACCGCAAAGGAATAAGATTAATAAGATGAATAAAATGTTGTTACCACCAAAAGAATTATTTCCTTCGCATGCACAGTTTGATCCGCAGCCGGATCCGCAGTTTGTTGCTGTTAAATCGCTCATAATAAGCCTCCAAAAAAATTATTTACACTTTAATAATATGTAGGAGTGCTTGACTAGTTTACTAATGTGTTAAAAAAATAAAAATAAATTTGAGGTATATAATATGAAAGTAGTAGACATGCATTGTGACACCATAGGAGAATTATTTAAAAATACTGAATTAAGAAATAAGATAGATGCCATTATATCTAACAATATGCATATTGATCTGGATAAACTTGAAACAGGAAAGTATTTTCTTCAGAATTTTGCGTTGTTTGTTAATTTGAAGTATACAACCAAACCCTATGATTTTTGTATTGATATGATTGAATATTGGAAACATATCCTAAATGACAACCCGAATATTAAAGAAGTGTTGTCTTACAGAGATATATGTGATTTCGAAATTAATAAAAAAGAAGCTAAACTACTCGGTATGCTGACAGTTGAAGAAGGTGAATGTACGGAAGGAAAACCTGAGAAGCTTGATGAGCTTTATAAACGTGGGGTAAGAATGATGACGCTTACTTGGAATTATGAAAATAGTCTTGGATATCCTGCAACACCAAGGAATCCTATAACCGGAGAACAATTGGATGCTGCCTATTATGATAGAGGTCTTAAGGAAAATGGACAAATAATAGTTGAAGAAATGATGCGTAAAGGAATGATAGTAGATGTGTCCCATTTGTCTGATAAGGGATTCTACGATGTATTACATATAAGTAAGCGTATGAATGTGCCATTTGTTGCAAGTCACTCAAATGCAAGAAGTATCTGTGGTAACAGAAGAAACCTTACCGATGACATGATAAGGGAACTGGGGAATGCCGGCGGAGTAATAGGACTTAATTTTTATCCATGTTTTCTAAAAGAAGGTAGTGCTGTCGAGGAGCAATTTGACTACATGCTTTTACATATAAAACACATAATTAATAAAGGCGGAATTGAATGTATAGGTCTTGGAAGTGACTTTGACGGAATAGATGGTGAATTAATAATGAGGGATGCATCCCAAATACAGAACCTGTATGATTTTTTGAAAAGAAGTGGACTAAGTGAGCATGTGATTGAACACATTTTTTGTAAAAATGTATTAAGTCTATATAAAAGGATATTATAATCAACGATGAAAAGCTTTGCGAAAAGCACATTTTATTAACGTATTCATATTATTATATTAAAGCTTAACAGATATGGGGTGTTCGTTTGAACAGAGTACGTGAAATTATCAATGCTGACTATGCTCTTAAAAAAGGTATATATGGAGAGGGCATCGGAGTAGCGATACTTGATACGGGAATATATAATATGCATCCTGATTTTAATAATAGAGTTGTATTTTTTAAAGATTTTCTGCATGATAAAAAGCAACCTTATGATGATTGTGGCCACGGTACACAGGAAGCGTATCCGTTCCAATAGACTAAAAAAACTATACACAATCTGAAAAAAATATGTTAAACTTGTTACTAATTGGAAATAGCAATATTTTTAAGCAAGGGAGAAGAAGCAGTGGCAAAGAACAACTATAATGCACAGGATATTAAGGTGCTGGAGGGGCTTGAGGCTGTAAGGATGAGACCGGGAATGTATATCGGAAGCGTTTCATCCAAGGGTCTTAATCATTTGATATACGAGATTGTAGATAATGCAGTAGATGAGCATCTTAACGGTTACTGTGATACGATTTGGGTTACACTTGAAAAGGATGGCTCGGCAACCATCAAGGATAATGGCCGAGGTGTCCCTGTTGATATGCATCCGAAAGGGCTTCCGGCTGCGCGAATTGTATATACTACCTTACATGCCGGTGGTAAATTTGATGATGGTGCATATAAGACTTCCGGTGGTTTGCATGGAGTTGGTTCATCGGTAGTAAATGCATTGTCTGTATATATGGATGTAAAGATATCTAAAGACGGAATGATTCATCATGACAGATATGAAAGAGGTATTCCGGTTGTTGAGCTTGTGGACGGACTTTTGCCCACAATCGGTAAAACAAAGGCAACAGGTACGGAAGTTAATTTCATGCCGGATGAAGAAATATTTGAAAAGATTAAATTCAAGGCAGATGCTGTAAAGAGCAGACTTCATGAGACGGCATATCTTAATCCGGAGCTTACTATTTACTACAGTAATAAGCGTGCAGGTGAGGAAGAGGATATAACATTCCACGAAGAAGAGGGTATTGTAGGATTTGTAAAGGATCTTAACAAAGATAAGGAAGCTGTTTGTGAGGTGGTTTCCTTTAAGGGTAGTTCGGATAATATTATTGTTGAGGTTGCTTTTCAGTATATTAATGAATTTCAGGAGAATATCTTAGGCTTTTGTAATAATATATATACCCAGGAGGGTGGTACGCATATAACAGGATTTAAGACGATGTTTACCACTATTATTAATAACTATGCCAGAGAACTTGGTATCCTTAAAGAGAAGGATATTAATTTTACGGGCTCTGATGTAAGAAATGGTATGACTGCGGTTGTATCTATCAAACATCCAGATCCAAGATTTGAGGGACAGACTAAGACTAAGCTTGATAATCCTGATGCAACCAAAGCGACAGGCCAGGTTACTAACGAGGAGGCACAGCTTTTCTTTGATAAGAACCTTGAAACATTAAAAAGTATTATAGGATGTGCAGAGCGTTCTGCTAAGATTAGAAGGGCTGAGGAGAAGGCTAAGACTAACATGCTTTCTAAGCCAAAGTTTTCATTTGATTCAAAAGGTAAGCTTGCTAACTGTGAAAGCAGGGATGCAAGTAAGTGTGAGATATTTATCGTAGAGGGAGATAGTGCCGGTGGTTCGGCAAAGACTGCCAGAAACAGATTGTATCAGGCTATTCTTCCGATTCGAGGTAAGATATTAAATGTAGAGAAAGCTACTATGGACAAGGTACTTGCCAATGCGGAGATTAAATCAATGATTAATGCATTCGGTTGTGGCTTCTCTGAAGGATATGGTAATGATTTTGATATTACCAAGCTTCGTTATGATAAGATAATTATCATGGCAGATGCCGATGTCGACGGAGCTCATATTTCGACGCTTTTACTTACACTTTTCTATAGATTTATGCCTGAGCTTATATATGAGGGGCATGTATATATTGCCATGCCACCATTATATAAGGCTAAGCCATCTAAGGGTGAGGAAGAGTATCTGTATGATGATAAGGCACTTGAAAAATATAGAAAGACTCATTCTAATTTTACCTTACAGAGATACAAAGGTCTTGGAGAAATGGACGCAGAGCAGCTTTGGGAGACTACGCTTAATCCTGAGACCAGAATACTCAAGCGAGTAGAGATTGAAGATGGTAAAATGGCTTCAGACATGACAAGTGTTCTTATGGGTACGGATGTACCGCCGAGAAGACAGTTTATATATGATCATGCTAATGAAGCGGATATTGATGCATAGGAGGAAAGGGCATAATGGCAGAACAGATTATTACAACAGAATATTCCGATGTGATGCAGACCAGCTATGTTAATTATGCTATGAGTGTAATAACAGCAAGAGCCCTTCCGGATATAAGGGACGGACTTAAGCCGGTACAAAGAAGAGTGCTTTTCGCTATGCATGAGCTCGGACTTAATCATGATAAACCACATAGAAAATCGGCAAGAATTGTCGGTGATACCATGGGTAAATATCATCCTCATGGTGACAGCTCTATATACGAAGCACTTGTTGTTATGGAGCAGGACTTTAAGAAGGGTATGGCATTGGTAGACGGACATGGTAACTTTGGTTCCATAGAAGGTGATGGTGCTGCTGCCATGCGTTATACGGAAGCACGTCTTAAGAAATTCACGCAGGATGTCTATCTTAGAGACCTTGATAAGAATGTAATTAATTATGTTCCTAACTTTGATGAAACAGAGAAGGAACCGGAGGTTTTACCTGTAAGAATTCCGAATATTCTCGTTAATGGTGCTGATGGTATAGCAGTTGGTATGGTTACATCCATTCCACCGCATAATCTTGCTGAGGTATTGGATGGAGTATGTGCTTACATTGATAATAATGATATTACCAATGAAGAGCTTATGGAATATGTACAGGGACCTGATTTCCCTACAGGTGGAATTGTTATCAATAAGAGCGAACTTAAAGAAATAT
>JAFTJD010000022.1 GCA_017456585.1 Lachnospiraceae bacterium | reverse complement strand
CACTTTTTCTAAACTACTTTATTTTTTCTGTGGTAATATTTTTGGTAATATTCGCTCCGCCTTTTCAAAAGTGGTAATATTACCATTTCGCTGATATAAAAATTATAACTCATAACACCCCAAAAGCAACTCATATTTTATATGAATTTTGTGGAAATATTTCGGGATTTTTGGCCGAGAAAAAGATACTACACATTAAGCATAGTATCTTTATATAACATAATATTTATTTGAAGAAATCTGTATTATACACTTCCAACAAATTCCCAACAGAATTAACACCTTCTGGCACTTCTCTCCCACTGCGATTTATCCATATTGCATTTATTCCAACCGCCGAAGCACCTTTAACATCACTACTTAACGAGTCTCCAATATGTACTACTTGTTCAGCGGACAAACCCGTATTACTTAACGCAAATTCAAATAATTCCTTTCTTGGTTTATACGATTTTGCATCTTCACTTGTAAATACTCCACTAGGTTTTAGTCCGTGAAACTCTATTGCTTTTAAAACATCATCTCTATCTATATTAGATACAACATAAATAGGCACTGGACATTTTTCAAAAAATTGTTTTGCCTCTTCAAAAATAGGCGGTTTTACCCAATGTGCAAACATTAAATCACTTAATGCCTTTGCGTCAGCTGATGAATTAAAATGTTGTACTGTTTTATTCAATGATTGATATTCTAATTCTCTCTGTGTCTCAAACTTATCTCCATATGCATTATTAAATGCTACTTGAAACTCATTCCACCAATATGAACCAATCTCTGATTTATCTTCTACTTTTCCAGTATCAAAAATTTCTTGTGATACTTTTTTAATCACTTCTCCATCTTCGTGTACAACTGTACCATAAAAGTCTATAAATACCGCTTTAACCATTCTTTATTTTACCTTTCGTATTTTATTCCCTTTTCATTATATCAAATATCTTCATTTTTACAATCAGATTTATCGGCTATGTTCCTGCTGATACATCACTTCATAAGCCTTTTCTTTGTTCTTTCGTTCCAACTCGGCTTTATCATCAATGAGTTTATTATATCGGTCTACCAACTCGTTGTATTCCTTTACCATATCCTCCAATTTTTTGTTAAGTTCTTCTTTTTCCTGCTCCATTTTCTTCTTATATTCTTTTGCAGACAATCCGCCTTGCTTCTTTTCTTTGGTCTCTTCATATTCATCTATGTTAAAACCGTGCTTTTTAAGTATGATAGGCATAATTCTATGCATTGAAGTTATAAAATCTCTTGTTATCAATGTCAGAAAAAGGATTGCTAATTAAAGCAATCCTTCCAACTCATTAATACTCTCAATAAAGTGTTTCTCCACAGGTGAAATCTGCTCTTCATATTTCAACACATATTTGTCATATTCTTTATGTGCTTTCTCAATAGCCTGTTTATGTGTCACTTTTCCTTTTGTAACCAGGATATCCCGCCTGGTCATCTTTAAATAATCATCTATTGTTTCCAACCAATCCTTCATGTACATCGGTTCCTGTGCCAACGCCCGGACCTCCGCGATGTCTAAATAAGCGGTTACTATTTTGTTTAATGCATCTATTTCCTCACTATTTAAATAGTTTTTGGCAATTTCGACATCTGTCCGTTTAATTTGCTTTCCATCCCATGATGTAAGACCCATATTTTCACTATCAGCATTTGCCCGTTCAAAAATAATTTCAGCAGCAGTGTGCTTGTGTGCCGCCCAATGCATTTTATTTTGCACCTGCTTAAAAAACAAAACAGAGCTTTCTGCCTTCGGATTATAATCTATACTGGTAGCGTAAATCTCCAGAACCTTTCTCCAAAACACCTTTTCTGAAGAACGAATATCTCTTATCCTAGAAAGCAATTCATCAAAATAGTTGCCACCGCCAAGTCGCTTCAAACGTTCATCATCCAATGCAAACCCTTTGCGCATATATTCTTTCAAGACATTGGTTGCCCAAATACGAAATTGTGTGCCACGTAAGGATTTTACGCGATAACCAACAGAAATGATTACGTCTAAATTATAATAATCCACCTGATAAACTTTTCCATCTGAAGCAGTTGTTGCAAAATTTGCAACAACTGAATTCTTATTTAACTCGCCTTCTGCAAATATATTTTTAATATGTCTGGAAATAGTAGACTTGTCCCTCTGAAACAATTCTGCCATTTGGTCTAAAGATAACCACACTGTATCGTTCTCAAAAGTAACTTCTACCTTTGTTATTCCATCTTCCGTTGTATACATCAATATATTCGAATTTTGCAAATAGACTCCCCCACCTTTCTGACTCCGTGTAGTGAAACGTAACCCTTCTACACCTTAAACCGATACCCCACACCCCAAATAGTCTCGATATACTGTGGCTTAGAGGTATCATATTCTATCTTCTCACGAATCTTCTTGATATGCACGGTAACGGTTGCGATGTCTCCTATGGACTCCATCTCCCATATCTCACGGAAAAGTTCTTCCTTAGTAAATACGCGGTTAGGGTTCTGTGCAAGGAAAGTAAGAAGGTCATATTCCTTACTTGTAAATATTCTCTCTTCCTCGTTAACAAATACTCTTCTGGCGGTTTTGTCAATGCGGATTCCTCTGATTTCGATTACTTCATTCTCCTGTACATTGCTTGACACGAGGCGCTCGTAACGGGCAAGATGTGCTTTAACACGTGCCACAAGCTCACTTGGGCTAAACGGCTTAGTGATATAGTCATCTGCGCCAAGGCCAAGGCCTCTTATCTTATCGATGTCATCCTTCTTTGCAGATACCAGAAGAATCGGAACATTCTTACGTTCTCTAATCTGTCTGCATATCTCAAAACCATCAACATTTGGAAGCATAAGGTCTAACAAAAGCAAATCAAAATCTTCACCAATCGCTCTCGCAAGTCCTTTATCACCTGTTACCTCTATCTCTACTTCAAATCCGCTAAGCTCAAGATAATCCTTCTCAAGCTCTGCAATTGTTAACTCATCTTCAACTATCAATATTCTGCTCATCTGCTTTTACCTCCTCGTACTTACGGAATACCATGCACATCGTTGTTCCTTCGCCCTCTTTACTGAGCGCCCATATCTTACCGCCATGGTCTTCCACTATCTTTCTTACTATTGAAAGTCCTATACCGCTTCCGCCCTGCATTGAATTACGAGAAGCGTCCGTTCTGTAAAAACGTTCAAATATATATGGCAAATCCTTCTGCGCAATACCTTTACCGTTATCCGCTATATCTATCTGAACAAAATCGCCGGCATCACTTATGTGTATAGAGATATGTCCTTTTTTATCTCCAAGATATTTGGTAGAATTACCGACTATATTATTAATAACCTTTCTAAGCTGCTCCGGGTCGGCTATTATGACAATCGACTCATCTGCTTCGTTGCTGTATTTCATGGATATACCTCTCTCACCAAGATCAATGGCAAGTTCTTCCACACAATCCCTGAAATATCTTTCTACATTAACTTTGTCAAACGAATATGGTATTCGGTTAGCATCAATCTTAGAATAAAACGTGAGCTCCTCAATAAGCCTGTCCATATCCATTGCCTTGTTGTAAATGGTGCGGATATATCTGTCCATCTTCTCAGGAGTATCGGCAACACCATCCATAATACCTTCTACATAACCCTTAATGGCTGTAATAGGAGTCTTAAGGTCATGTGAAATATTACTTATAAGTTCTCTGTTCTCCTGGTCATACTTAAGCTTCTCAAGGGCATTTTCCCTCAAGCGTTCTCTCATGCTTTCGAAGTCCTGACAAAGCTCACCGATTTCGTTATTACTTATATCATTAAGACTATAATCCAGATTACCTTCCCTAATCTCGTGGGTAGCCTTCTGAAGCTTCTTAAGAGGGAAGAAAATACTGCGATATATCCAAGCGGTCATAAGCATCGCGGTAATTGCCATACCTGCTAAGACAACTATTGCCATTCCCTTTAACATACGCGAAACTTCCGGGAGCATTCTCTCTATTCTTGTAATAATAAAAGCATTACCCTCTGAACCGTCTTCAGACATAAACCCCTCTTGCTTAATAAGATATTTACCACCTATATAATATCCGTTACCATAGAGGTTCTCCCTATCTGAAAGCTCATACAATATAGACATAATGCCGGATGTCTCTCCACTGCTTCCGTCGTATATAATCGCATCATTTTTCATAACTACCAAAAAGGAGTACTTATCCTGTAAATGCAAATTTATGTCATTAAGCACATCCTTGTCTTCAAGTCTCTCAGGTGCACTTTGCGCAAGAAACACAATCTCGGTATAGTTATCCTGTGTAAGCATGTTCAGGAACAATGTAGTATCAGAAAAGCTGATAATACCTTCGGTATCGATATTGTAATATTTCTCTATCGCTTTAATCTGAAAATTGGCATACAGAATACCGCCACCACCAATAAGCAGAAGCGGAGTTAATATAACCATTATAAATGCCATGGCAAGTCTGGTACGAATCTTAAGCGTATGCTTCTTCTCAGGCTTGCTTTTCTTATCCTTAATATCATCTGATCCCATATATATGCTCCTTAATCCGGAACTTTTGATGACCGGTGTGTATTACTATAGTGCACATTCAAGGTTAATGTCCTTAGATTGTGGCACGCCTCAATAGCACAAAAATAAGTGCATGGACAGTTTATTCCATGCACTTATAATAACACACTCTTCGTCCAAATAACAGAAAAACAATGTGAACTTTATTAATTTTCTCTAAAACAGTACTAGTACCATACTCGCTTATAGAAGCAATGACGGTTAATAACCGTGTACTCTATGTACTTGTCATACTCTGCGATTGCAGTTGTGATAAAATGACAATAATCTCCTATGTTATTAACTCCTGCTGCCGCTTCCTTAGCTGCTTTAACACAAGACTGTGGTGGTCCGAGTTCAAGTCTCTTATCAAGAATACCCTTACCTACAGGCTCAAACTGATTCTTCGCGTATATAATCTCTGTAAGTGTATCTCCATATCCCTGCAAATATCTGTTAAGAACAACATTCGCAACTGCAAGCTGCCCCTCATAAGGTTCGATACCTGATTCAACATATACGAGACATGCCAACAAATATAAATCTTCATCCGAAAGATTAATAGGAGCTCTGTTAGGAACAGGATTAATCTCGCAGGAATCAAGTGCCTTACGTATTCTTGCAGCCTTTTCTGCGGCCTTTCTAGCCTCTTCCGCAAGACGAATCTTCTCCTGCTCTTCCTCTATGGTAATCGCCTCACCCAGTTCACAAGAGAGTTCTACATATTCTGCAGCAAGATATGCATAACCGGTTTCATTACCTGCAACATTGTATCTTATCTTTACCCAGCCATCCTCTTCGCTGACAGCCTTAAAGGTCTGTCCAAGGTAAGCCGCGCCATAATATTCGCAATCAATATTCGGCTCTTTTCTTATTCTGAGACCACTAACTGTTGACTTAGCTTTGTAAAGACCCGCATCTATTATGTATTCCTCTGCCGCTTTACCTGTAACAATATATTCATTGCTGACATAACCGGTCACATTACCTGATGTGATATAAGTCCATTCATCCTTTTCTTCAAGTATCGTAGCCTTGTCACCGACATACATCTTACCGACAACCTTCGCTGATACCGAAGGTTCTTCTCTTACATTCAGATAAAGCTTTACATCCGCGAGTACATATCCGTCAAGCGGTGACGGCTCCGGTTCTGCGGTGGTTGTCTCCTCCGGAATACTTTCTGTGGTTGTTTCAGGCTCATTAACGGTACTTTCCGTTGTAACTATCTCTATATCCGGTGTTGTAGTATCAACAACGTCTGTAACAGATGTGGCAGGTGCCGTTTCTTCCTGTTTAGAAGATGTCTCTGCCTCAGCCTTCTTGTCTGAACAGCCTGCCGCTATAACCAAAACAGCTACGGCAGCTACCATCACAAAAAATCTTGACAGTAATTTAAACATCTTTGGTTTTCTCTTTGTCACTATTACCCTCCCAATATATGCATAGTATCCGTACTTAATCTCTTCGCTGTCTGTGGGCTTCATACATAAGTATGGATGCAGCAACAGATGCATTAAGTGATTCCACCTTACCCTGCATCGGAATAATTATCTTTTTATCAGCCAGCTTAACTACTTCATCACTAAGCCCATTAGCTTCATTACCGACAAGAAAAGCTGTAGGCTTCTTGTAGTCATTGCTGTAGCAATCATTCATCTCTTCATCGAGATATGCCGCATACACGGTACATCTCTTCTTTATCTCTTCAAGAGCAGAATTAATATCGTCAACATACAGAAAAGGTACTCTGTATATGGAGCCCATGGTTGCACGGATAACTTTTGAATTATATATATCCACACATCCCTTGCTAAGCACTATTCCTGTTACTCCTGCGCCTTCTCCCGTTCGCACGATAGTCCCAAGATTACCCGGATCATTAAGTTCTTCAAGAACCATAAGAAGAGGGGCATTGCCCTCTCCCATTATGTCATCAAATGTATAATGATATTGCTTAACAAGTGCCATGATTCCTTGTGGAGTCATCGTATCACTTATATCTGCAAAAACCTTATCAGACACACATTCATATCTGATATCCTTAAGAATCTCCGCCTGCTCTTTATCCTTAAGAAAGCTTTCCGAAACATATACCGCCTGTATTCTTTCCTTAGGCGCCTCCATGAACATCTTAATACCTTCAACTATAAAAAGGTCCTGCTCTCTTCTTAGCTTCGCTTTCTTCTGTAATGCTATTATATTCTTTATCTGTGGATTAGTATTAGCTGTTATCATCTCTGTGTCCAATCTCACCAAATATAATTATCTTGATAAAACTTTGGCAACCTCGAATTCATAATCATCAATGTCCTTCTGCATAGCCAACGCCTCATCAATATCATAATCACAAATCTTTCCGTTCTTGTATGCAACTACTCTTTTACTCTTACCTTCCTCGAGAAGTGTAACTGCATATGAACCCATAAGTGCAGCCATCATTCTGTCTTTACATGTAGGTCTTCCGCCTCGTTGCATGTGTCCGAGAATGGTTGCACGTGTCTCTACACCTGTAGCTGCCTCTATACGCTTAGCCATACTTGCTGAATGTCCGATACCTTCAGCATTAATGATAATGTGATGCTTCTTTCCGAGCTTTCTTCCGGCAATAACATTATTAATAAGAGCCTGCTCATCACCATCATATCTCTCAGGAATAAGAATATCTTCTGCTCCCGTAGCCATTCCGCACCAAAGTGCTATGTATCCGGCATGTCTGCCCATTACCTCGATAATACTGCAACGCTCATGAGATGTTGAAGTATCTCTAACCTTATCAATAGCCTCCATAGCTGTATTGATAGCTGTATCAAATCCGATAGTATATTCTGTACATGCAATATCAAGGTCGATAGTTCCCGGTACACCGATTGCATTAATTCCAAGCTTTGAAAGCTTCTGTGCTCCGGCAAAAGAACCATCTCCTCCGATAACAACAAGGCCGTCAATACCATGCTTCTTACATATCTCTGCGCCTTTTCTCTGACCTTCCTCAGTCATGAACTCCATACAACGTGCTGTATAAAGGACAGTTCCTCCCTTCTGAAGAATCTCAGATACACTCTGTCTGTCCATATCAATAATCTCTTCATCAAGAAGACCCTGATATCCTCTACGGATACCTTTAACTTTTAATCCCTTATCAATGGCAGTTCTTACTACTGCACGAATAGCTGCATTCATTCCCGGTGCATCACCACCGCTTGTTAAAACTCCTATTGTTTTTATTGCTTTAGCCATTGTTTCTTCCTCCGATATCGTATCTCTAAACTTTACATTATTTTAATGCATTTTTCCTATGTTTTCAATACTCTTTTCCACAACTTTAACATTATCTTTGCCAAAAACAGTCGACAAACGCTCTATAATATCTCCATTTATGCAAATATTATAATTCTGTGGCATATTTTTGCGTGCTTTCTCTTTTGCACAATAGATAACGATGCTGTCATTGCCATCCGAATCTGCAAGCATTGAAAGCAAGACTTCTTCCTTAGCAAGATATTCTTCTTTACTGTCAAATTTAATCCAAAGCTCTGATGGTATAGAGTCAAAAGGCACTATCCTCTCACATATAAGCCTTCCTGCCTCTTCCTCACTTACCTGAACCTTTCCTCTTATGAATACCTTATCGTCCACATTAATGTGACGGCTGTTTGCCTCATAATCTCTTGGGAAAAGTATAACCTCAACCGAGCCAAACAAATCTTCAACCGTAATAAATGCCATCATCTTATTACTCTTGGTTGTTTTAACGCTCTTAGCGGTAATCATACCGCCTATCCACACGGTTTTGCCATCCTCGACTATTGTCTCATTGGTTTCTTCATCATGGATAAAATCACTCGTGCGCGCAGTTATGTTCTTACGCATCTTTTCTTCGTAATCTTCAAGTGGATGACCGCTTATATACACACCCAAAACTTCTTTTTCGTAGGTCAGAAGCATATCTTTGTCAAATTCACCTACATTCGGAAGCTTTATCTCGTATTCTTCCTTTTCCTCCGGTGCCGCAAAATCAAATAATGACATCTGCCCCGAAATAGATTTCTTCTTTCTGGTGGTTATGTCGTCGATTACCTGTAAATACACACTCATAAGCTGCTTTCTTGTAACTCCGAAGCTGTCAAATGCGCCTGCCTTTATAAGGTTCTCCACCACATTCTTCTTAAGGTCATTGTTGAGATTTCTTTCTACAAAATCCGAAAGATTCCTATATAAGCCGTTAGCTTCTCTCTCCTCTATAATTGCATCAAGAACAGCCCTGCCTATTCCTTTTATGGCATTAAGACCGTAGCGGATATTATTACCCGATACAGAGAATTCTGCTTCTCCTTCATTTATATCCGGTTGGAGAATATTAATGTTCATGGAACGGCAGCTATAAATATATTCGCTTACCTTGCTGCCATTGGCAATAACCGACGTCATAAGTGCTGCCATAAACTCTACCGGATAATAATGCTTAAGATATGTCGTCTGATATGACACAACAGCATATGCTGCCGCATGAGATTTATTAAACGCATACTTGGCAAAGTCCGTCATTTCGTCATATATTTTATTAGCTATCTCTTCACTAATACCGTTGTTGATACAGCCCTTAATATTCTTCTCTTCGTTACCATATACAAAGTTTGCCCTTTCCTTCTGCATCTCCTTGTCTTTTTTCTTAGACATGGCACGTCTTAAAAGGTCACTTTGTCCGAGTGTATATCCTGCAAGATCTCTAACTATCTGCATTACCTGTTCCTGATATACAATACATCCATAAGTCGGCTCCAGAATCGGCTCCAGCTGCGGACAATGGTATTTTATGGTATCCTGATTATTCTTTCCTCTAAGATACTGCGGAATGAAATCCATCGGACCCGGACGATATAATGCAATACCTGCTATGATATCCTCCAGACTCTGAGGTTTTAATTCCTTCATGAAGCTCTTCATACCCGAGCTTTCTATCTGGAATACACCATCTGTCCTTCCGGTACTTATGGAATCAAATACCGCTTTATCATTATAATCTATGTTATCAATATCTATATTTATGTTCCGGCTTCCTGCTATGAGTCTTACTGCATTCTGTATAACCGTAAGAGTTCTAAGTCCAAGGAAATCCATCTTAAGAAGTCCTAACTCCTCAAGTGTGGTCATGGTGTACTGCGTTGTAATCTGTCCATCACTTGCTTTTGAAAGCGGCACATATTCACTCGCCGCCTTATCACATATAACAACACCTGCTGCATGCATGGAGGTATGCCTCGGAAGACCTTCAAGCTTCCTTGACATGTCTATCAGATTATGTACCTCAGAATCCATCTCATAGAGCGTCTTTAATTCACTATTGGTTTCCAATGCCTTATCAATAGTAATATTAAGCTCTGATGGTACCATCTTAGCGATAGCGTCAACTCTTGCATATGGTAAATCAAGTGCTCGTCCAACGTCTCTTATTACACCTCTTGCTGCCATCGTACCAAAGGTAACTATCTGCACAACCTTCTCTTTTCCGTACTTTCTGACAACATAATCAATAACCTCCTGCCTTCTTTCAAAGCAGAAGTCAACGTCGATATCGGGCATGGATACACGTTCCGGATTAAGAAATCGTTCAAAAATAAGGCTGTATCTTACCGGGTCTATGGTTGTTATCTCAAGACAGTAAGAAACAAGGCTTCCTGCCGCAGAACCTCTTCCCGGACCTACACTTATTCCGTTATCCTTTGCATATTTGATAAAATCCCAAACAATAAGGAAATAATCTACGTATCCCATCTGCTGTATGATGGAAAGCTCGTAGTCTAATTGCTTCCTTAACTTACCATCATCCGACGGATACTTGGCATTAAGCCCATCAGTACACAGCTTATTAAGATATTCCCATGCGGTATATCCTTCGGGAACATCAAACTTAGGAAGCTTAGTCTCATGAAAAACAAAATCCACTTCACATCTTGCTGCTATCTTAGCCGTATTCTCCAATGCCTCTTTTGCGTACGGGAAAAGCGCCGCCATTTCCTCTTCGGATTTGAGATAGTACTGTCCGCCCTCATAGCGCATACGATTCTCATCAGCGACTCTTTTGCCTGTCTGTATACATAAAAGCACATCATGTGCTTCTTCATCTTCTCTGTTAATGTAGTGAACATCATTCGTGGCAACAAGCTCAATACCGGTTTCTCTGCTCATACGGATAAGCTGTTGATTCACATTCTTCTGTTCCGGCATACCATGGTCCTGAAGCTCTAAGAAGAAATTACCCTCACCGAATATCTCCTGATATCTGTAAGCCGCCTTCATTCCTTCCTCATACATACCTCGGTTAAGGTAACGTTGCACTTCTCCCGCAAGACATGCACTTAATGCAATAACATTCTCATGATATTCCTTAAGAACCTCATAATCTACTCGAGGTTTATAATAAAAGCCGTCTACGAAGCCTTTTGAAACTATCTTCATAAGGTTCTCATAGCCGTTATTATTCTCTGCCAAAAGCACAAGATGATAATATCTGTCATCTCCTGCATTGGCTTCTTTGTCAAATCTCGATCCGGGAGCCACATATACCTCACAGCCAATGATAGGTTTAATACCTGCTTCCTTTGCCGCTTTATAAAAATCAATGGCACCATACATAACACCATGGTCTGTAATCGCAAGACTATCCATATTAAGCTCTTTAGCTCTTGCAACCATTTCTTTTATCTTACCCGAACCATCAAGCAAACTGTATTCGGTATGCACATGCAAATGTGTAAATGTCGCTGCCATCTTTTTTCCTCCCATTCTTTTGAAAAAAGAGATAAACTTACACAGCTTACCTCTCTTGTCCCACAAATATTATCCCTATCCTAACTAGCATACCTCACTAAGGTACTTCTCAATATTCTCGATTGCAGACTCCTCATCTGAACCGTTGGCTGTAATAACAACCTCTTCACCTGTATTAAGTCCTAATGTCATCATTCCCATAATACTCTTTGCATTTACTTTCTTGTTATCGCTCTCAACGTAAATGCTGCTATCATACTGGCTGGCAACCTGAACAAACAATGCAACCGGTCTTGCTTCAAGTCCCGTAGGGATAGCAATTGTTATCTTCTTAGTTATCATTTTTTTCTCCTCTCTCTTCTCTAAGTGCATCTGCGATACTGCTAAGCTTTCGCAATCTATGATTCACACCGGATTTCCCGACCGGCGGATTTAGAGACATCCCTAATTCCATGAGAGTAGCCTCCGGACGTTCAAGTCTTAATCTTGCTATGTCCTCAAGTCCGTCTGCCAGACTTTCAAGGCCAACCGTATCCCTGATATACTCAATATCTGCCGTCTGCTTAACTGCAGCAGAGACTGTCTTGTTGATATTGGCTGTCTCACAGTTGAATTTACGGTTAACATTCTCACGGATTTCTTTAAGAATACGAATATTCTCAAATTCCATAAGTGCTACATGTGCCTCCATTATATTCAGGACATCAACAATCTGAGCCCCTTCTTTAATATATACAACAAAATATTTTTTACGCTTGATAATTCTGGCATCGATATCAAAGCCTTTCATAATGGACTGTATCTGTTCAGCCTTAGGCTCCGTCGCACAGGCAATCTCAAAATGATATCCTTTCTCAGGATCGCTTATCGCACCGGAGCTCATAAAAGCTCCTCTTAGGAAGGCTCGCTGACAACATGGCTGCCAGATAATAACATTATCCGTAACTGAAAGATTCTCTTCAATCTCATTATTATCATTAAGAAGCTTAGTCGCTTGAAGAACCTTAAGAGAATCCTCATGGTTCTCTATAGATATAACATAAAGTCTTCTGTTCTCAAGAGACATATTTTGTCGAATTAAGACACCAGTATTTATATTAAATGTTTTTTTCAATAATGTAAAGTACTTTCTTGCAACTGCCAAATTTTCCGTTTGGATTTTAATGCAATATTTGTCACTGGCAGATATAAGAATTCGACCGCAAAGACTGATAATGGCCGCTAATTCTGCTATTCGGCAATGCCTTGCAGTACTTATGTGTTTGGATAATTCTTCCTTTATATCGCTCGTAAATGACATTTATTTCACCACACTATTTCTTTCCTTGGCGACCACGTTCAATATCTCGGTGCTCCACCTTTATACCATATCCGAGCTCATTATTCAAGAAATTTTTATAAATTTCATTCGCAAGGGTAACTGAACGGTGCTTTCCGCCTGTACATCCTATACAGATTACAAGCTGGTTTTTACCCTCCAGAATATAATTAGGAATCAAAAACTTTAACATATCTTCCATTTTATCAAGGAAAATCTTGGATACTTCGAAGCCCATTACATAATCACGAACCTCTTTATCGTTACCGGTAAGGCTCTTAAGTCCTTCAACATAATATGGATTAGGTAAAAAACGCACATCAAATACAAGGTCAGCATCATTCGGTATTCCGTACTTATATCCAAATGTAAGCAAGGTTACCATCATATTACTGAACTGTCCGTCTTTTATCACTATCTTTTCGAGTTCCTGCTTAAGCTCTCTTGTAAGCAAATTGGTAGTGTCAAGAATGATATCAGCCTGTTTCTTAAGAAACTCCAGCTTTGCACGCTCTTCCTCTATACCTTTCTCAACACGACCGGTCGGTGATAACGGATGGTTTCTTCTGGTCTCTTTAAAACGCTTAATAAGAATATCATCCGATGCATCCAAAAATACTATATCATATTCAAAATGCTTAGCCGCCAGCTCTTCAAGCGTACCCTCGAAGCTCTCCAGGGAATTACCGCTTCTTATGTCTATTCCGATAGCGACCTTTGTTATATTCTCATTAGGTTGCCTTGTAAGCTCTGCGAATTTGCCGATAAGTGCTATAGGCAGATTGTCAACGCAGAAATAACCTGCATCCTCCAACATTTTAAGTGTAGTACTTTTTCCCGCTCCTGACATACCCGTTACAATTACAAAATGCATTTTTTGCCTCCGTTTAAATAAAGTATATTATCTAATTAAAGCCTAACATTTTAACTTCAGGTTCAAGTTTTACTTCAAATTGGTTCCATACTTCCTTTTGAACATGTTCAATTACCATAAGAACATCCTTTGCCGTAGCTTTCCCCTTGTTTACAACAAAGCCGCTATGCTTCTCCGATACATATGCTCCACCTATCCCGAAGCCTTTAAGCCCTGCATCTTCAATAAGCTTAGCCGCAAAATATCCTTCAGGACGTTTAAACGTACTTCCTGCACTCGGATATTCAAGCGGTTGTTTGGCCTTACGCTTAGCCAGAAGTTCTTTCATGGTGTCCATTATGGCCTCTTTATCTTCTGCTTTTGTAAGCTTAATGGTCGCTCCGATTACTATATATTCTTTAGCAGGCACAACCGAAGTTCTGTATCCGAATCCGAGTTCTTCATTTCTAAGTGTAACATAGTCCCCATCCTTGGTAATCACATCTACACTTTCTATAACCTGTACCATCTCGCCACCGTATGCACCTGCATTCATAACAACTGCTCCACCCAGCGTCCCCGGTATTCCTCCGGCGAACTCAAAGCCTGTGAGACTATTCTTCTGTGCCTCTCTCGCTATAACCGAAAGAAGTGCTCCTGCCTTGGCATATATGCGTTCACCCTCTGCCTTCACTTCACGCATACCCTTTGCCAGACATATTATAGCTCCATCATAACCCTCATCACTTACAAGAAGGTTACTTCCGTTTCCCAATATAGCAAACGGCACATTCATTTCCCGGCACAAACTTACCGTATATTTAATGTCCTCTGCATCGCAGACATCAATAAAGTATCTTGCCGGACCTCCTATTTTGAATGAAGTATGCCTGCTAAGCGGTTCATCCCTAAGAACTGCTTCTTCTCCCAGTTTCTCTGTAAGTTTATGATAAAAGATATCCATGCAGACATATCCTCCTTAAATCTTTTCTGCTATCCTGTCACACCCATGGTTGCTGCCCCATAGATGCCGGCATCATTCAAAAGCTCTGCAAGGATAATCTCTACATCCTTACATCCTGAAAATGCCTTCTCATTATAATATTTCTTAATTCTGTCAATTAGAACATTTCCTGCCCTGGACACTCCTCCACCGATTACTATTACCTCCGGATTAATTACGCAGGTAATATTGGCAAGGGCTGTTGCAATGTAGCTGCATGCTTCATCTACGACCGCTTCTGCCTGTGAATCTCCGTTCGCCATGGCATCAAAAATATCCTTTGCCGTCAATTGTTTAGAATCTCCAGCCGACCATCTGTCTATCGTATCCTTAGGCACTCTTCTTCCGGCAAGCCTCACCATACCGGTTGCAGATGCAATCTGCTCAAGGCACCCTTTCTTTCCGCAATTACAGTATTCCGTTTCATCATATAACACAGGCATATGCCCAAACTCTCCGGCTGCTCCGTTCATTCCTGACATTATTTGCCCGTCAATAACGATACCGCCGCCTACTCCGGTTCCAAGGGTCATCATAACAAGGCTCCGATAGGCTTTTCGTGTGCTTACTATAGTATACTCCCCGAGTGCCGCAACATTCGCATCATTTTCGACAACAATATTAATATGAGCAAATTCGCCTGTCTCTCCAAGCGCTTCTCTTAATGCTTTCCTCACATCAAGCATTCCCCAGCCAAGATTAACACACGACCTTACTATACTTCTGTCAACTACAGGTCCCGGAACCCCTACTCCTATTCCGTCTAAGTTCTCCGGAAGAAGCTTATTATCGGCAATCTTAGCCTTTATGGAGCTTGCAATCTCTTCAATTATATGAGAACCCGCATCACTTGTGTTCGTCGGAATCTCCCATTTATCAAGAAGTTGCAAACCGCTGTCCTGATTATTTGTGAATAGTCCGAACTTAATGCTTGTCCCTCCGACATCTACTCCGACACAAACCTTCAAAGCCAACTATATTCCCACCTTTTTATTCGTTATCGTCTCTTCTCTTTGCCATATTCGCCTGAACTCTTCTGTAAAGCTCTTCAGTCGCATTATAGCCCATCTTCTTCTGTCTGTGATTAACCGCTGCTGATTCAACAATAATCGCAAGGTTTCTACCCGGACGGATAGGAATTGAATGACATACTACCTTGTTACCAAGATATTCAATATATTCATCTGAAAGTCCTAATCTGTCATATTCTCTTTCCTTATTCCACTCTTCAAGTCTGATAACCATATCTATGGTCTGTGTCTCCTTAACACTTTCAATACCAAAAAGAGTCTTAACATCAACTATTCCTATACCTCTAAGTTCAATGAGATATTTAGTCACCTCAGGTGCACTTCCGATAAGTGTCTCATCACTTACTTTTCTAATCTCTACAACATCATCACTTACGAGGCGGTGTCCTCTGCTTATAAGCTCAAGTGCTGCTTCACTCTTACCAATACCACTCTCACCTGTGATAAGAACGCCTTCACCATATACATCTACCAGAACTCCGTGAATAGAGATGCATGGAGCAAGCTTAACCTTCATCCAGCGGATAATCTCCGCAGTAAAAGAAGATGTCGTTTTCTCTGATTTAAGCACAGGAACATTATACTCATTCGCAAGCTCAAGAAGCTCCGGGTCCGGAGTGAGTCCTCTACAGAATATAATGCACGGGATATTACATGCGAGCAATTGCTTATATCTCTCAATCTTAACTTCTTTATCCATTGCTTCAAGATAGGTATGCTCTACCTGTCCTATTATCTGCACACGGTGCGAATCAAAATACTCATAAAAGCCTGTAAGCTGAAGCGCCGGTCTGTTCATATCCGGCTCTGTAACCTTAATAGCCTCTACGTCTATCTCAGGTGTAAGATTTTCAAGGTCCATTTTCGTAATGATTTCAGATACTCTAACTACTGCCATATTCTTCTCTCCTTGTCGCTAATTATTTTTGTGAAAAAAATTATATACTTCCGTAGCCGCTTTTTCGTTCATTCCCGGCAATTGTTCAAGTTCACTGATGCTTGCTTCCTTGATGGCATCAATGGATTTGTAATTCTTCATAAGCACCTTTCTTCGTGCTTCGCCTATCTGCGGAATATCATCTAAGATTGAGTGCACCTGCTTCTTACTTCTTAAATCCCTGTGGAAGGTTATCGCAAACCTATGCGCCTCATCCTGTATTCGTGTTATAAGCTTGAAGCCTTCCGAATGTCTGTCGATAGGAATCTCGACATTGTTATAATAAAGGCCTCTGGTTCTGTGATTATCATCCTTAACCATTCCGCATACCGGAATATTAAGTCCAAGCTCGTCAAGAACCCCAAGGGCTATATTAACCTGCCCCCTTCCACCATCCATCATAATCAAATCAGGGAATTTTGTAAAGCTTCCCATCTCTTTTGATATATTTTTTTCTTCAAGAAGCTTCTGTTCATCCATGCCATGTATGAATCTTCTCGTAAGGACCTCTTTCATACTTGCATAATCGTCAGGGCCTTCCACGCTTTTAATCTTAAACTTACGATAATCGTTACGTTTGGGTTTACCATCCTCATAAACCACCATTGAACCTACCGATTCAAAACCTGATGTATTGGATATATCAAATGCCTCGACCCTGCTTATATCATCAAGTTCGAGCAATTCCGCAATATACTTAAGTGCTCCTCTGGTTCTCTGCTCTTCACGCTTAATCTTCTCCGAATCCTGAATAAGAACTATGGATGCATTCTTTTCGGCAAGTTCAACAAGCTTCTCTTTCTGTCCCTTCTTAGGAACCTTGAGATACACCTTCTGTCCTTTTCGTGAGGTTAACCACTCTTCGATAAGCTCCGCATCCTCTATCTCATATTGAAGTAATAATTCCTTAGGAATAAAAGGTGTTCCTGCATAATACTGTTTAACAAAGCCTGCCAGAATCTGTGGTCGTTCTTCTCCCGAGCCCACATCCATATGAAAGTGTTCTCTTCCAAGAAGCTTACCACCCCTGACAAAGAATACCTGTATTACCGCATCCTCTCCGTCTGATGCCATCGCAATAACATCTCTGTCCTCATCTTCATCGGACGTAATCTTCTGTTTCTCCGCAATATGCTTAACGCTGTTCATCAAGTCCCTGTATTCTGCCGCCGTTTCAAAGTCCATCTTCTCCGACGCTTCATACATGGAGCTCTCCAGGTTCTTAATTATATCATCATATTTTCCGTTAAGAAGATCCATAACCTTCCTTACAGATTCCATATATTCTTCCCTGCTGATACATCCCTGACAGGGTGCACTGCATTGCTTTATATGATAATTAAGACACGCCCTGTCCTTCCCTATGTCTCTTGGCAGATTACGGTTACAGGTTCGTATTTTAAAAAGCTTATGCACCAGCTCCAGAGTATCTTTAACCGCCGTAAGATTAGTATAAGGTCCAAAGTATTTGGATTTATCCTTCTTCATATTACGGCTCATAAGTACTCTAGGAAACTGTTCGCTAACTGTAACCTTAATATACGGATAGCTCTTATCATCCTTTAACATGGTATTGTATCTTGGACGATGCTCTTTTATAAGATTACATTCAAGCACAAGTGCTTCAAGCTCCGAATCTGTTATAATATATTCAAAACGGCGAATCTTCGAAACCATCTGTATAATCTTGGAAGATTTGTTTCTGCTGCTTTGAAAATATTGCCTTACTCTATTCTTAAGACTTATAGCTTTACCTACATATATTATCTCGTCTTTTTCGTCGTGCATTATATATACGCCCGGTTTAGCCGGAAGCTTCTTAAGCTCCTCTTCTATAATAAACAAGCAGCCACCTCCCCATCTTACCTAAATGTTCTAGTAACATGATAACAAATCAACGAGTTTCTTACAATAGTAAAAAATAAGAACTGTCGCGAAAATCTACGACAGTTCCTATACCTAGATTACATCTTTACCGGCAACCTTTTTCATAATTACAAGCTTATCGCCGACCTTTAGCATATCATCCGTAAGCCCGTTTATTTCCTTTATACTCTCCACAGTTGTGTAGAATTTCTTTGCTATTTTCCACAAGGTGTCTCCGGGTTGCACCACATATCCAACGATTCCGGGCATAGCTGCGATTTTTTCAGTGTCGTATGGCTTTTCCCTGATATCTACAATTATATTTTCGTTCTTTGTTCTAAAAACGATAGCCTCCAGCACGATGGATATTTTGCATTCTACATCTTCACTGCTTAGCATAATCACACTAAGCTGCTCCGTGCTTCCGAGCACATTATATACGCATGTATCATCAATACCCGGAACCTCTATCTTATGAGAAAATGGTATCACCCCTATAGTCTCGTAGAAGGGCTGCTTATCATCAAGCGCAATATATAGCATCGTTGCCTCTACAACACCTTCAACAAGTATACCATCTTCAACGATTGCCGTACTATCGATTTTAACATTTGAATTACTGCTGCATATTTGCAAAATCTGAGGATTGGCATCATTGATATGTACCTTTTCGGAAACCCTGCATCTGGAGCTGTTTTTACCAAGAAGTTCCAGGCACTTAACGTCTCTTTGCTCCGGTTCCATATCAACCATTGACGAATACACATCACTTACTAACTCTCTTTCATTTTCCTCGTACAAGATTATGTCAAGCTCAACAGCTTCATCTATTACCATAATTCTCTGTTCGCCGTCATCATCAGCCTTAACTTCAATCTCTCTATGCACGGGACGACATCTTACATAAGGATATAATGCCTCATTACATTCGCTAATCGGTATCTCACCTGCAAATGGCATCATATGTTCACTCCACTGAAGGCTTCCGCTTTCATCTCCGGCAATATAAATAATAAAAAGCTTTAGTTCACCTCTTATACCAAGGCGTCCCTCCATCGGTCTGCAATCAACCGTTCCCGGTTGCCACTCACTCCACAGAAGCTCCGCTATATTAGGTTTATTAGAAGGAAGTACTATCTCATCTTTTATTCTAAATATGTCCTTATGCGTATCCGCCAGAGTCACAAATGATGTTTGTCTGGTCATGTATTGAACATCATTGTCAAAAGCTATTCCTACAACCGCTTCTTCACCATTACTACTAAGAATATTAGCAATCACTGTAATAATACTGTTCACGCTAAGCTTTCGTGAATTTATCATTCCAACCGACAAATCTTCTATCTGAGTATCAATATGTATTTCGGCATCAGCCCCTACCCCTTCCGGCAGAAACAAACTTTCAGAGAACGGAATCTCTCCCTTCATGCAGGCAAGTGAATTCTCCTTCTGCCCAGTCACATACAACACCTTAAACAGAAGCTTACCGCTAAAAAGAAGCTTACCATCCATTGTCTGTTGTGAATCAAGCTGTACCTCTCCTGTACTTTTTAAAATCTTTGCTATATCCGGTTTAACATCCGGCACATTAAAGTCATCTTCCGGGGTAATCTGTGTTACAACCTTACCCATATCATAGGTTGCACACATTTTTCTCTTCATTACCTCCACAAAAAATACCTCCCGCTTTGCATATATTAACTTGTCAAATATATATGCAAACCGGAAGGTAAATATGTGTTAAAGAAAATATTTCTATATTATAACAGGAAATTCAAAAAGTCTGTTTCTGATAATGGTTTGGAGAAATAATATCCTTGTATATAGTCTATTCCGATTCTTTCTGCTTCCTGATATTCTTCTCGTGTCTCAACACCTTCAAAAACAATGGCGAGCTTCATACCTCTTGCCATCTCTATGGCAGCATTCATGACATATTTGGCCTTTTGACTATGGAAATATGCTTGTGTCATACCTTTATCGAATTTGAGTATATCAACAGGCATCTCTGCCATATAGTTAAGATTGGAATGTCCTGTTCCAAAATCATCAAGTGCAAAACGCACTCCAAAATCTCTCATCACTCTCATATTCTCGAGTAATATCTTCTTAGCACCTGCACTGGCTGTCTCTGTTATTTCTAATGCAATATTGGTAGGCTTTATACCATATTTATTCATTATCAGCATATAGTCGGCAACAAGATTCCTGTGTGCACACTGTACTACCGAGAGATTAATCTCAATATAACTAAGTCCTAATGTCTCCAACGGATTGTTCTTAATAAATCTGAACACCTTCTCAAAAACCATCTCAACAAGCTTGAGAATAATTCCGTTACTTTCTGCTATATCAATGAATGTACCCGGATATATGATATTGCCATGATGGTCACGAATTCTTACCAAGGCTTCTGCGGATACGAACTTATGCTCCTTCGTAGAAAAGATAGGCTGATAGAAAACTTCTACAGAGTCATTCTTAATGGCCTCTTCCAAAAGCTTCTCTGCCTCTTTAAAATTCTGCATATCCTCTGCCATATCACTATCTATGAAAGTAATATCACTGCTAACCTTGTCTGCTACGTTAAGATGTGCATACTGAACAAGTGAAAAAAATTCTTCTCCATCCGCAACCGCCGATGAATCCGAAAGACAGAACCAGTATGGCTTAATAATAATATTATTATCTCTACCAAAACCTTGCTCAAGTCTCATAGCAATAATCTCTTTATAACGAATAGCCGTCGTATCATCTTCCGGGAATATAAGCATTATATTATCGGAAGAATATCTGAATACCGCGCCCTGCGGAAGTCCAAGCAAATATGAACACAACTCCGCTCCTATGCTTCCTATGCCTCTGTCAACAACTATTTCCAGCATCGAAAACGGCTTATGTCTGTCATATAAATCTTTAACGTACTTATTAAGAGCATTCTGGTTAAAAACGCCCAGCTCCCTATCAATATTAGCCTCCGGATTCTCAAGAAGCAGGTATACAATTATTATACCGAGCGCTCCTGCGAAGGTAATCAACAGCAATTCATTATTAAAAACCTGTGTGATCGATGCCACGCACCATACAATAATCCATACCGTCATGGCATTTCTTCGTCTTACATTCATCTTTTTCTTAGAAAATGTAATATAAGCAATAAGTGTAGCAAGAAATACAAAGCCAAATGAATATCCCACTATTACACTACTACCATAGGTATATGCCACTTGATTAACTTCATCATTATAATGCTCTATAGGCAGAACTCCGACGCATATAGCTGCCAATGCAAGCAATGCATAACTTCTGACCGCTACTTTCCTATATACATCCACGTCCTTATATATATCAACGCATACATATAAAAGAGAACTTTGAACACATGCTATAACCGACATAACATAGAGCTTACATACTACATTCAAGAAAGTACCATTGATTATATCCGCATTATGTATCACATATATAGAAAAAATATCCAAACATGCACTGACAATAACTGCTATCAATAACCTAAAGAATGCCTTCTCTGTTCTAAGCTTAACTTTTCTATGATAAAGATAAAAATATAAAATTATAAATAATATAACTAATCCGCTTATCTGTACTTTTATATTCATAGCCTAGCCCCTTTCTATAATATATATTACCATAGTAAGCAGACCTTTTTCAACCAAAGTATGCACTTTTTGTATATCAAAATGCATTAAGATATTTTTTTATCCATCCGGAATTCTTGTACAATTCTCCCTTATAAACAATGTCATCTCGTTTGACTTTATATAGTTTTTTTGCTACTATCATAAGGGGGTACGCGCCGAACATTCTGTTTGATACGCGCAGTACAAAGTAGCTATATTTCTAGGAGGTTTACATGCAAACAAATGGTTCAAATTATGATGTTATAATTGTAGGAGCAGGCCCGGGTGGAATATTCTCGGCATATGAGCTTATCAAGCAGAAGCCCAATCTTAAGGTTGCTGTATTTGAGGCGGGCCACTCACTTGAAAAAAGGCGTTGTCCTATAGACGGCGACAAGGTTAAATCCTGTATAAAATGTAAAACCTGTGCAATAATGAACGGTTTTGGTGGTGCAGGTGCTTTTTCAGACGGAAAATACAATATTACAAACGATTTCGGTGGAACTCTTTATGAGCACATAGGCAAACAAAAGGCTATTGAACTTATGAAATATGTTGATGAAATCAACCTTGCCTACGGTGGTGAAGGTACCAAGATGTATTCTACCGCAGGTACTAAATTCAAGAAATTATGTCTTCAGAATAAATTGAAGCTTCTTGATGCCTCAGTAAGACATCTGGGCACTGATATTAACTATGTGGTTCTTGCCAATCTTTACGCAGAGCTTTGTAAGAAGGTAGATTTCTTCTTCGATACTCCGATAGAACGTCTTGAGCTTCTTGATGATGGCTACCGCGTTCATTATGGTTCTTCTTACGCTGACTGTAACAGATGTATAGTTTCGGTAGGCAGAAGCGGCAGCAAGTGGATGCAGTCGGTATGCGAAGACCTTTCCATAGAGACCAAATCCAATCGTGTAGATATCGGTGTAAGAGTAGAGATTCCTGCAGTTATTTTTTCCCATCTTACTGATGAGTTATATGAAAGTAAAATTGTATACCGTACAGAGAAATTCGAAGACAATGTCCGTACCTTCTGTATGAATCCGTATGGTATAGTTGTTAATGAAAATACCAACGGAATTGTTACCGTTAACGGACACAGTTATGAAGATCCCGAGCATCAGACCGAGAATACTAATTTCGCCTTACTTGTTGCCAAACATTTCTCTGAGCCGTTTAAAGACAGTAACGGCTATGGCGAAAGTATTGCCCGACTTTCTAATATGTTAGGTGGCGGTGTTATTGTCCAGAGATTCGGCGACCTTGTCCGAGGCAGAAGAAGTAATTCAACACGTATAGAGGAAGGTCTGGTAACACCTACCCTTGCAGCAACACCCGGCGACTTAAGCCTTGTACTTCCTAAGCGAGTCCTTGACGGTATAATTGAGATGATATATGCTCTTGATAAGATTGCTCCGGGTACAGCAAACGATGACACCTTACTTTATGGCGTAGAAGTCAAATTCTACAACATGGAAGTAGATATAGATGACAACCTCGAAACCAAATACAAAGGCCTATATATAATAGGCGACGGCAGTGGCGTAACCCACTCCCTTTCCCATGCTTCTGCAAGTGGTGTTCATGTAGCAAGACAAATCACCTCTAACATGTAAAACACTAAACTCAGAAAGCCAAATGAGGAGTAATGCAATACAGATAATCTCAACAAATTAATTTATCTGATATGCATTACTCCTCATTTTTCTTCGCATCCCTCTCATTCTATTTGAAAATAATAGGTTCGTCTGTGTGTTCCATCTTAACTACTATGAAAGGATAGGATTCGGCTTCGCTTACCTTTTCATTCTTAGCCGGTCCCATAAGCTCGGTATCGACATATACCGCATTTTCGCCTAGATAAATATCTTCTACCTGTATACTGAAACCACCCGTTTCCTGCTTTCCGTAGCCTGCTAATACATAGGTATAGGAATCCTTTGTTTTTGCAAGGCGGAATTCTTCGTTCTTCTTTTCATCAACCAGTTCCATTATATCTTCCGGTATCTCGCTTTCCTTAAGGACAGTAAATTCTATATCCCTAACCTTTATATCCTCCTGTTTCTCCACATTACACGCCACACTGCCCATCGACACACAAGCAAGTAACATACCCATTGCAACCATCTTTCCCGATTTCATTTTTTCACCCCTTTTCGATAATTGTATCCTTAGGCATTTGCCAACCCATAGTACGAATTTTAGCTTGTTTATTGCATTCACAACACTTTGAGAGCAAAGCACTTAGGAATTATATGTTTCGCGAAGACAACATAGCTCCCCTAGTAGAACTTCACTTTGCAACGCTTCGATAAAGCACGCCCCGGAGATACTGTTTGAGAACAAGGTGCAATAAGACTATTCGTGGTAACCGACTATACAGATATGCACCTTGTTCGAGTTTAGCGAGAGGGGCGTGTAATCAAAAATCGAAGCGGCAAAGGGTATAGTTTTACTTGGGAGCGTAAGGTTGCGAGCAGAAACATATATTCCTAATCGCTTTGCCTTAATACGTTTTCTGCATGCAATAAACAAGCTAAAATTCGTACTATGGGTTGGCATTTGCCTAAATTGTACTTTTATATATGGTATGCGGCGTTTCTTGTATTAATTACCTGCATTTTTTGTCCCTGGTACAGCATATACATATTCCAACCAATTACTTATCAAAAGGAGCCACCTTGTTCGAAGAAAAAACCATAACCGAAGCACTTTCGGCATATAACGCGAATGATAAAACCGGACTCAAGTCCTCGGAAATCAATAACAGACTGGATAAATACGGTCCTAATGCCCTTGCCAAAGCCAAGCCTAAGTCTTATCTTACCATGTTTCTGGAGCAGCTTAATGAACCTCTTATATACATATTGATAGTTGCTGCTATAATCTCTGCATTACTTGGTGAGCTTAGTGATACTCTCATTATAATTGCAGTTATCTTAATCAATGCTTTTGTAGGGGTAATCCAGGAAGGCAAGGCAATCAAGGCACTGGAAGCGTTACAGAAGCTTACCAGCCCTACCGCACTTGTAAAACGAGATGGTAATATTCAGGAAATAGCCGCCTCAAATCTTGTCCCCGGAGACCTTGTTATTCTGGAGGCAGGCAGACAGGTCCCTGCTGATATACGCCTTACCGCCACTCACAGCTTAAAAACCGAGGAGGCTTCTCTCACCGGAGAATCCTTGCCTATTGAAAAAGATGCCTCTTTCATTGCTCCTCATCGCAGCACGATTGGGGACAGACACAACATGGCATTTATGTCAACTAATGTTGTATATGGCCATGGTGAAGGTATCGTAGTCGCCACAGGTATGCATACCGAAATCGGCAAGATAGCAACTTCCATTAATCAAACCGAAAACGACTCAACTCCGCTTCAACGACGTCTTGGTGACCTTGGTAAGCTTCTTTCCATTCTTGCCATTATATTATGCGTCCTACTTTTTATCATTGCAGTTCTCCAGAAACGTGATATCTTCGAGATGCTTTTAACCGCCATATCACTTGCTGTAGCCGCTGTTCCCGAAGGTTTGCCTGCTGTAGTTACAATTGTTCTTGCATTGAGCGTTTCTCGCATGGTTAAAATAAATACCATAATAAGAAGATTGCCCTCCGTAGAAACACTCGGTTGCGTAAATATAGTATGCTCTGACAAAACAGGCACCCTGACCCAGAACAAAATGACCGTAGTCAAGTGTTATGCGGATGAGGAAATACTTCCCCTGCATAAGTTAAATTACGTCTCCCATCGAATGTTGCTTGAAGGTTTTAGCTTATGTAACGACGCAAGCTACAATGTTGCCGGCGATTCCATGCTTGGTGACCCTACCGAAACTGCTCTGCTTGAGATGGCAATTAAATTCGATGTAAATCCTACTGAGCTCACAAGGCGTATGCCCCGCATCAACGAGATTCCCTTTGACTCTGACAGAAAACTCATGACAACCCTACATGAAGCAAACGGCAGCAAGCTTCAATACACTAAGGGTTCTGTCGAAAAGCTTCTCTCGGTATGTACACATCAATTAGTAGACGGCAAAGTTATCCCTCTCACAGGAAAAGCAAAAGACGGCATTACCAATGCCGTAGAAAAAATGTCCTCGGAAGCTTTAAGAACTTTAGGTCTTGCCTACAAGGACAATATAAGTTCTCCATCGGAAGAAAAACTCGTATTCCTCGGCTTCGTCGGAATGATTGACCCGATAAGAGATGAAGCAAAGGCTGCTATCGAAACCTTCTTAGTAGCAGGCGTCAAAACTGTTATGATTACCGGCGACCACAAAAACACCGCCCTTGCAATAGCCAAAAGTCTTGGTATAGCCACAGATGAATCACAATGTTTAAGCGGAGATGAACTATCCTCCATGTCTGATGAAGAGCTTAGGAAACGCATACCTGATATTAGCGTTTTTGCAAGAGTATCTCCTGAACACAAGACACGTATTGTTCGTGCATTCAAGTCATGCGGTAATGTCGTTGCAATGACCGGAGACGGCACTAACGACGCCCCATCCCTTAAGGCTGCCGATATCGGTATCGCCATGGGCAAATACGGAACAGATGTAGCCAAGGATGCAGCCGACCTTGTCCTGACCGATGATAATTTTGCAACCATAGAAAAAGCAATAGAAGAAGGCCGTGGAATCTACGCTAATATCAAGAAATCGGTTTTATTCTTATTATCATCAAACTTTGGTGAAATAATTACCATGTTCCTTGCCGTACTCGCAGGACTTCCTACTCCTCTGAAAGCAAGCCATATCCTTTGGGTTAATCTCATTACGGATACTTTTCCCGCTCTTTCATTAGGCACAGATAAAAACGACACCTCACAAATGATGAAATGTCCGCCAAGACCTGCCAAGGAAAGCCTTTTTGCTCATGGCGGACTCATACTGACTCTATCCTATGGTATGCTCATTGCAGCCATTACGCTTATTGCTTTTGTTACAATTCCATATTTTATTATCAAGAGCAGCCCTAATCTTGAACTAAACCTTTCCACCATTGATATGTTACTTAACAACCCTAAGATTCTTACCAAGTGCCAAACCTACGCATTCTCGGTCCTCGGAATTTCCCAGCTTTTCCATGCCATAGGTATGCGTAACACCAAAACATCCATATTCGAGAACATGAAAAACCACAACCCAATGATTTGGCTGTCTCTTGGTATAGGATTATTATTACAGCTTATAATCACACAGATTCCTTATCTTTCAGGCGTTTTCTCAACCGCTACTCTCGGCTTCAATGACTGGATATACCTTATCTTCCTTTCACTAATGCCGCTTGTGGTTCATGAGGCAATCGTGCTTATACGCTCTTTAAAAATCGGACTGAAGCGATAAATTTGCTAATCAGGCAAAGTCATTTAGTTAAATCAATACTGTGAATTACACATATTATATTATAGATGATGTATTTCCGTTAAGACACTTGAAAACGCAGCACTTAACGAAGAAAAATGAGGAGTAATGCATATCAGATAAATCAATCCGTGAGATTATCTGTATTGCATTACTCCTCATTTGGTCTTCTGAGTTTAGTACTGTTACGTTTTTCACGTAGCGAGAGCGTGTCTTAGAGGAAAACATCATCTATTATATGTGTTTAGCACAACTTAGCTTTAACAAAATGACTTTGCCTTCCTTACTTTAAGATGGCGTCAACCATATTCTGGATTTCTGCTGTGAATTTAGCTGCCTTGTCATCAGCATCACTAAGAGATGTTCCCTTAATTCCGAAATAGAACTTAATCTTAGGCTCTGTTCCTGAAGGTCTTACACAGAACCACATATCATCCTCAAGATCATAGTATAATACATTTGATGAAGGAAGTCCGCTGTCTGACTTAACACCTGATACTGTGTCTGTAACAACTCCTGTCTTATAGTCTCTTACCTTGAGAACCTTTATTCCGGCAATCTTCTCAGGTGCATTAGCACGCATAGTCTCCATAATAGTCTTAATCTGCTCTAAGCCTTCGATACCCTTGAAGGTCATAGATACTACATCATCCTTGTAATATCCATATTTCTCGTAGATATCTACCATTGCGTCCCAAAGTGTCTTTCCTTTGGTCTTATAATATGCTGCTGCTTCGCAAAGAGCCATAGATGCAACTACCGCATCCTTATCTCTTGCATGAGTTCCGATAAGGCAACCATAACTCTCCTCAAAGCCAAAGAGATATGTTCCCTTTCCGGTTGTTTCAAAATTAAGAATCTGCTGTCCGATATATTTAAATCCTGTAAGAACTTCTATAAGTTCAATTCCGTATGCTTTTGCAATAGCATCAGCCATATTGGTTGATACGATAGACTTAACAAGTGCTCCGTCTGCCGGAAGCCCTGTCTTCTCTTTGACACTTGCAATCTCATATTCTGCAAGAAGACAACCTGACATGTTACCTGTAAGTACATGATATTCTCCGTTATTATCTCTTACATATACACCAAGTCTGTCTGCATCAGGATCTGTAGCAAGTACAAGCTCTGCATCCTTTTCTTTAGCAAGCTTAAGGGCAAGTTCAAATGCCTCTTTTGCCTCCGGATTAGGATAACTTACTGTAGGGAATTCTCCGTCAGGAAGCTCCTGCTCAGGAACCACATATACATTCTCAAATCCAAGCTCCTTAAGAACTCGGCGTACAGGAAGATTACCTGTTCCGTGAAGTGGTGTATATACTATCTTAAGCTCCTTCTGAACTGCATCAATAGCAGCCTGGTTCTTAACCAGCTTCTTAAGCTCCTCAATGTATGTTTTGTCAACATCTTCACCTATAACGATATATAAGCCCTTAGCTTTTGCGTCTTCTTTGCTCATAGTTTTAACGGTTGCATAATCTGTAACCGCCTTAACCTCTGCCATAATTCCGTTGTCATGAGGCGGTGTAATCTGCGCACCATCTTCCCAATATACCTTATATCCGTTGTATTCCGGCGGATTATGGCTTGCAGTAATATTAATACCTGCCGTACATCCAAGCTTTCTTACTGCATATGATAACTCCGGTGTAGGACGGAGTGACTCAAACACATATGCCTTAATACCATTAGCTGCAAGGCAAAGTGCTGCCTCATCAGCAAATTCAGGAGACATTCTTCTTGAATCATATGCAATAGCAACGCCCTGTGCTTCCTTGTTCATTTTTAAAATGTAATTCGCAAGTCCTTGTGTAGCCTTACGAACAGTATATATGTTCATGCGATTGGTACCTGCTCCGATAATACCTCTAAGTCCGGCAGTACCAAACTCCAAGTCAGCATAGAAACGCTCTTTTATCTCGTTGTCATCATTCTCGATAGCTCTAAGTTCCTTCTTAGTGTCCTCATCAAAATAAGAATCGTCTAACCATTTTTCATAAATTGCTCTATAATCCATATGAACCTCCTGATTATCAGTATATCATTATTGTTAATATTATCACAAACACAAGATTATTTCCACATATTTTTTTGATTATCTAAGGAAATATATCCTATCTTCCACATGGGAACATTCCATATCAAGCTCTACTGCCGGTTTCCCCGTATCCGGGTCCTCTATGGCAACTGCCACCGAAGGCATTCCTTCTATTCCCAGCTTCTTACAATCTACCGTAAGAGCTGTCGTTATATTCTGTCCATCACACGCAAGCTCTGACAGCTTCACATCCGTAACCTGCTTCTCCAGTATATTACCATAAGCATCACAGATATATACACAAAGCGGCCAGTCATAATACATCGGTGCCACACCATAATTATTAACAGTAAGCTTCATATAAAGCTTACCGGTCTTAGCATTATGTGTAAAACATGCTTTTGATATACCGTAACGATATCCTATGTTCTTAAGTATCTCGTCTACCGCTTCACTGTTAGCGGCTCTTTCGTCAATATTCGGAATCTTTGGTCCGATGAAGCTCATATGAGTCTGCTTAAGCAAAGAAATGGTCTCCTCTAAGCTACCTCCAAGTAGTTCTTCCATAGGGATACTGCTTGTGAACTCTCCTCCAACAGGTGCATCTTCCCATATATTGGGATATGGGGTATATGGAAGCTTATTGCCCTGAACCTCGTAAGCTCCTCCTTCGTTTATCCATGAAAGCCACTCTTCGGTACTCTCACTTGAACCCGCCATATCATTATATACGCCAAAGCCATTGTCGCTAACATATGTGTATGGTCTTCTCATCATAAGCTTAGCATTCGGAAATGCGTCTATATATGGTTCAATATACTGTGCACAAACCTCTGCAGAAGGAAGTGGTTTTATCCCCGCACTATATTTGACATGCCACTCTCCCCAGTGTCCCAGACTTCCGAGTTCAACATAGGTAACAAATGAATCCTTGCCGTACTCACGGCCTAAAGCTTCTATTGCTTTTCTATGATATTCTATAAATACTTCATTGCCATAATCCGGTGAATATCCTTTACCATAGCTACAGTCATAGAAAGTACCATCGGCTGTCTTTTCATATAGCCACTCAGGGATATCCATGTGTGCCTCATCCCTTGGCTTATCACATACAAAACGTAAAACAACCCTTTTGCCCATGCTTCGCCACTTTTCAAGATTATATTCTTCGTTTATATATTCAAAGTCATACTTTCCTTCCTCCGGCTCGAATTCACTCCAGTAAACAGGCAGATAGACAAGAGGTGTCGTCTCTGCAAGTTTCTCATAATCTGCTACTGCAGCAAACCCCACCATAGGATTATCAAGCACCTTGTCCGTACTTTGAAATTCAACAGCTTCTTTGGTTATATATCTGTTATAAAATGAAGCGGCACCTGTAACACAGGCCGCTGCCGTTGCACATGAAAGTACTGATATTATCAGAAGTTTAACCATGATATTCTCCGTTATATTCAAGAATAGTTATATCTTTTACTTTGGCTATAGAACGAACCTTCTCTGCAAATACCATATTATCTGTTCTGCAATATACCTGCAAAGTAAGCTCAACATCATCGCCTCTTAACACCTTAGACCTGATAGAATAATGTACTTTATTCATAACTCTTAAAACTTCATCACCTGTGGTATCTCCCTGGTAATGAACTACCACTATATAACTGCGTCTGAAATTCATCTTTCTGCTGAAAATGAATATTAATACAATCATCATAAGTGACGCGACCACGACAAGAATATACATACTTGCACCAACTGTTATACCCGTGGTTATCGCCCAAAACATATACATAAGATCCAGCGGTTCTTTAATCGCAGTTCTGTATCGTACAATTGACAATGCACCAACCATACCAAGTGAAATTACAATATTTGTACTTATGGCAAGTGTTATCATACATGTGAGCACTGTCATTCCGACAAGCGAAATCGCGAAATTCCTACTGTATACAACGCCCATATATAACTTTTTGTAAATCATATATATTAGCAAGCCCATGAGAAGTGCTAAAATAAGGTCTGCAGCAATTGTTAATATTGTACTCATGTCAATCGCCTGATTATACATATCAGACTCTAATATTGACTTCTTAATAAAATCCTTTACACTCATGATATTTCCTCCTGTCAGTGCATCGTATATTCTTTACTTTTCTCTACACACATTACGTATTTGGATGCCGCAACTGCCACACAGTTCTCTATTCTTAAAAGATCCCTGATGATATTCGGCAGGTACTCCGTAAATTTCACTTCCATGATAAGCTGTCCCTGCTCCATTATCTCAAGCACCGGAAGCTCAGGATTAAACAAATTAAAATCACTTACTCCCGCTCTTATAAAATTATCAAAAGTTATTCTGACATCTCCGAAGGGATAAACAAACGGCTCCCTGTCATAATCTACGATAACCTTAGGTCTCATCAGATTAGCCTTCCATTCAACATAGAAATCCCGGCACACCTTTTCCTTACGATCTTTAAGAAAATCAACATCTCCGCGCAAAATACTGTCTGTTTCTTCTCTGGTAAGCCTTGCAGCAGTTTTGCTTATATATTGTCCCTCTTTTTTCTTACATTCAAGCTTTATTACCTTATCACTGGCATTATAACAGCGAATTCTATACTTTCTTCTGGTATTCGTACCCATAAGCTTCTCTGAATAAGCCGTTTCCCACATATCATCAAAATATAGACTTCGTATCATATATGAACCATTTTCGGCATTGGCATCAAGTGAAAGAACCGTCTGCAATCTCTGCTTAATTATATCTCTTTCACTCGTACTTATCAGGAACTTTAGTTCATGCCTGAATTTTGACTTTTTGCTATTCTGCATATGCATCCTCCACAATAGTTCCGTCCTGCAATACATAGAAGCATTTTACTCCATACATTTTCGTCGAACCATCCGTCACATAATAGTCAAATGCCGTCTGGCTCTTTCCCGAACCATTGGTTGCCGTAACTCTTACAAAATACTGTCCCGGTTCAAGGGTTCCCTTATATTCATAGACCGGAAGCAGGGTTCCTCTAACCTCGTCCACCAACTCGGTAAATTCAAGATTACGTGAAAGCTCCAACCTGTATGTAACTGTCTCTGCATCAAAATCATAGGCATTATCCCACACAAGAACAAAGCCTGTATCTGTTTGTTGTGGTCTTCCGATAAAGAACGGCATCGGATTCTCAAGACTATCAAGGTAATTCTGATAGTTCTTCTCTATCTCATACGGAAGATTAGCTACAACACTGTCAAATTCACTCTCTGTAAGCGGTGCATAACCTTTATCAGGATATCTGTACAAATATGGTCTGACTACCGCCGCATATGCATTAGCCTTCTCAGCTATCATCTCGGGAGTAAGTATCTTAAGGAATTCGTTAATCTTATCATCAAGCATCGCCCTTAATTCATCATCCTTAAGAATTCTTTGGAACAGCTTATTACCCCAATAATTGCTGACACCTTTTTCCCATGAACCTTCCTGACTTTTTCCTTGTATCTCATCCTCATATATAGCTAAATCGCCATCAAAATCCCATGATATAAAATACCATGTATTCATATTCTGCGGACTGTATAAGAATACATTTCTACTCTGTGTATCTATGTTACCCATAAGAATCTGATACGCCAACCAAGAGAACAGATTGTCCGTTTCAAACCACTTATCCACCACATCCTTAATAGGCATTGCCGTGTCATTCACATCCTCAAGCATCGCTATAAGTTTACTGTGGTCATCATCGCCCTTAATCTCTATCTTCTCCTCAAATGCCTTCTTATCATAGTTCAAATCATTCTTTAAAACAATGACATCCGGGTAGCGATGAAACTCAAAGAAATTAATCTTGTATAAATGTGCATTGGAATCAAGTCCGTGCCTCGTCAGATAACTTTTATTGGGCTGTTCTACCATCGTATATAAGCCATAATCAACAAAAGCTGCTTCCGACGCATTCTCTGCTGTCTCATCCTTAACATAAAGGTGCACAAACTGTGTCTGCATGGAAATCATTCCATCGATTTCTTCAAGAATGTCAAAGCTTATTTTATTACGGAATCTTATACCATCGCGCTGATGCTTATTAAGATTGATTGTTCTCTGGTCATTATAGAGTCCTTTACCATCCTTAAGCTCTATCTTATAGTTTTTTTGCTTAAACTTACTGGAAGTCTGACCTCTTATAGTTACAGTCGCGTTGGGTACGAACTCACCGTAACCCACCTCTCCTTCAACCGGACCATTTTCATCTCCTACCTGTAAAAGTCCGTTAACGGCATATCTTTCAACACCCATCTCATCATAATCATACACGGAATAAGTATTAATCTCTTTCCATGTATGATTTGTATTTTCAGAAGAATTGCCCTTGCTGACAGTTAGATACATCACCACAACAGAAGTATCATCATCATTTGCATACAAAAGCTTATTATCTTCAAGCTTTTTCTCATCCGGATTGGTAATAACAACCGTTTTATCCTTTTCGTCTATCAGGACATCATTCATGACAGTCTTACATCCATAGCAAAAAACTGCTGACAAAACCATAATCGCAGCAAGTGCAATAGTTATCTTAATCCGCTTCATCAACTATTCCCTCCATAACAATTTCATCATGATGCTTTTTCTCATACCCTGCTTTCAGCTTATTACTGATTCTGGAAAAAACACCAACCCTTTCAACAACAACAAGTGGCTGTGAGCACAAAACATAAAACAGCAAATTCTTTAGGTATTTTCGCAATAGCATAAGTGACACTATCGCATAAATAATTCCTGCTACCAGGAACCCAACTCCATAATATTTAGAGCCCATATCATTATAATAAAGTGTTCCTAATATACTTATAATCATAAAACAAAGTGTACCGATAAGACCTCCCTTATTATCCGAAAAATACAGCTGCATAAGTGTAGTACAGTTGCCCACTGCATAGAAAGCGTATCCTATGCATAGAACTCTGTATACACCAAGCATATCATCTGTCATACCTAACGGAAGATCCGGTAAAAACAACGTTCCTGCCACAATAAATACTATTGTTACGAAGACCTGCTTGGTAAATGTGTATGTAAGTTCCTTATACAAAGCAGTCTTTAATTCTCTTTGTGCCTGCTCTATATCCATGTAAGAACCGCCGTCATTTAGAATACTGAAGCATGTTCTGTATTTTGGATAAAATTTTACCTCTACGGATGTAACGAAATTAATCGTTGTTACAAGTATGGACATAAATGCAAGAAGTGCCGGAACATCATAAGATGGTGCCCCACGAAACGAACCCAGTACACTTTTTCCTATATCACTTGACCACATTATTATGATATGTCCGTATACACCTATCGCCGAGCTTGCTCCCAACAAAATCAACGACGGATATTTGTCAAACCACTTCAGGAATTCCATTGAAGACGAATGTGTACTTGGGAAATACCTTAGCAAAAGTACATAATACCATACCATCATTGCGCCATAAGCAATACACACCGATAATATCATGGCTGTTATTATCTCCATACCTGTCAGCATAAGCAAAAATGTACCTAACCACGCAAGTACCATTGCGAACACAAAGGTTTTCATAATTCCGCTATAATCCTTTATGGCAGTAAGATAATTCATCTCTGTCCACACAACAATAAGTTCTCCGAACAATATCAAATTAAGAATCTTGTATGTAAAGGACATCTCTGACCTGAAGAGAAAAATTCCATATCCGATGACTCCAAGTACCAGCATTAGCGATATGCTACCCCAGAAAGAAGGCATAACCTTCTTCTTCTCGTTCATATACAACTGATCTGATACATAACGTGTTGTAACCATGGAAAAAGCATTGGTGAAAACAAGCGAACACAAAAGTGCATGCGTTACCATACTATTAAGAATCTCCGTCTCAGTCTCGGTAGCACCGCCTGTTTCTGCTATAAGTCTTATACCAAACAGCAATGCCATACCAAGCATCATAGGACCGACGCATACAACACTGGCATATCCGTAAGCCTTCATAGCTGCGAAGAGTCCCTTTTTATCAAACATCTTCTTTAATTCAAATCCTATACCTGCCATTATAGCACCTCTTTGTATAACTCCCTGTACTTTTCCATACTTCCTTCATGTGTAAAAAACTGTGCCACTCTTTTTCTTCCGACAACAGCCATCTCATCTCGCATCTCTTTATTTTGACACATAGCTATCATCGCCTTTGCCAGTCTCTCCTTATGCATAGGTGGAACACATATACCCGCTTCTCCAAGACCATCCGTTCCTTCAAGCAGGTCTCTGCAACAACCAACGTCCGTAGTTACACACGCTCTGCCTGCCGCGAAAGCCTCCAAAACAGAAAGCGGTTGTCCCTCTGAAATACTGGTAAGAATAACAAAATCTATTTTCTCTATATATTCTATAATCTTTACAACACCTGTAAAAATAATATCCTTCGTCTGAAGCTGCTCTATAAGCTGCTTACATTCTTCGAAATATTCCTTATCATCTACGTCTCCCATGATATGGAGTCTTGCATTCGGCACTTTAATCTTAACCTCTGCGAATGCATATATCATAGTCTTTATGTCTTTAATCTTAGCGATTCGAACAATCGCTCCTATATCAATATATCCATCTTCTACCTTAGCCGGTATATTACAGAATCTGTCATAGTGCACTCCGTTCTGAATTACCCTAAGCTTTTCTCGCGGACAGCCCAGCTCTACCTGAGTATCGTTAGCTCTACGGAATAATGCCGTAACCCTATCCGCCATGTTATAAGCACATTCAGAGAAAAGATAGAACAGATTAATCCATTGCTTTCTAAAATGCGGAAGTACCCATTTAGCTCTTAGAAGCTCCTCCTCACGTTCTCTTGTATATATTCCGTGTTCTGTTACGATAAACGGCTTATTATTCTTCCATTTACCAATACTTCCGAGAAGTCCACCATAACCGGTAGCCGTAGAATGATATATGTCTGCCTCCGGAACATCCTGTATCAAAAGATACAATACCGGAAGAAGCATCGAACGAATCGTATGAAAATATTCAACAAATGATATATATGGGAAGTTTTCCTTGCATATCTTAATTAATTCCTGCAGAAAATCTTCACTCATGAGAAGGTCTACCGGATTAATCCTTTTATTTTGGAACATATCAAACAGGATTTCCCAATTAAGGCTTTGTCCAAGAAACAGTTTTCCAAGCTCTTCTATCTGTTCCTTAGTTACATTAAGCTTTATTTTGCCACCGCTTACCTTCGCCATACGGAGTGCATCATCAAGAAAAACCTCTCTTACCTCTACGACATTATCAGGCATGGTAAATTTGAACTTACCTTTATCCTCTGCCTTTGCACCGATGCACCATATTACGAATTCCACATTGGGCATAGCCTGTATATATTGGTGTGTCCAGCTGGATACGCCGCCAAAAACATATGGGTAACAGCCCTCTAATATCATACAAACTCTCATATCATTATCCTTTCAGACAGATACTTATCTCATCCTTTGTTGCATGCACAAGATAAAGATTACCTGTAACATGCTGAGCCTCACAATTCTCTGTAGTTCCAAGCTCTCCCTCGTTTATCCTCATAAGAAAATACGCATCACCTGCAAAACCGCCAAGCTTTACCGTAAGCTTCTTGGCATCTTCATCGTATTCTCTGTCAACGGAAAGGCTGTCATATTTTAAAACCGCTGTTCCAAGCTCACTTGCCGTAAGATTGGATATCATCGGAGCAGAAGCATATATCCATTCCATATATTGCTCCAGATTATTACTAAGTGTTTCCCAACCAAGTGCTGCTCCACGGTCAACATCAAGTGTATCATCCGGGTGAGTAAAATGCGACTGGACAAAATGGTAATTAAGCTCCGAGAATACCGTAACATAATCGTAATAACTCATTGTACAACCCGAAGTAACACGCGGTGTATGGATGATGCCATTTTCATCCACCTCAAATTCCTGCTCATACACCTTACTTCCTTCATCCGGAAGATAAGTTCCTGCTATGACCTTTATATAAGGACATGCTTCCGTAAGTGCTTCTATTCCTGCATCCGAAATAATATTTGATGGCGGAACATATACTGTAAACTTCGCCTTAGGGAAAAGCCCCTTGGAGAAATTATTAAGCTCCGTCATGGCAGCGATAATATCTTCCTTAGAAGCCCATAGATTATAGTCAGCGAACTCTCTGCCATCATCAATACCTTTAATACAAAGCGGCATATGATTATATCCATGAAATCCCAACTCTCCTCCGGTATTAAGAAGCATATTACCAAAGGTGGTAAACTGTGATGCAAGTGTATTGGTTTCGAAAGGTGCCTCTACCTGATCCGAATATTTTTCTATTATAAATCCGGAATATCTTATATTAAATTTGCTGCTAAGCTCCAACATTCTCGGCCACCAAATAGTCGAATAGAAGCTTGCTACATCTACGCCATAATCTCTTTCTATGTATTCTGAATCGCCTCCCGGAGTCGGTGACGGAAAATCATCAAGATAAAAAGTCGAACCATTGATTACCGGATAAATGGTAACATCATTAAGGGTACTGTATGCCATACACAAAAAGCCTCTTTGGAACTTCTCCACGATAGACTCATTGACTATAACAAAATCGCCTTCACCATAGGGCATTTTCCATATTATCGGAACCTTGCCGTTTTCTGAGGAAACGTATATCTTAGCCTTATCACTAAGGCCTACATCCAATGATATCTCCATAGGCTCCTCGCTAAGATAATATATGTCTTGCCCGTCAATTGCGCCAATCATGCATTCGTCTTCTATCTTAAAGCCCATAATCGCAGCATAACCCTCTAATTCACTAACGATACCAAGCTTCTGGGCAACTGCACGTACTACCACGCCTATACGTGGTGTAATGGCCGCCATCATATTGCCGCCATTCTCAACGAAATCGCATATTTCAAATATGCTCTCGCCAAGCAAATCCCATTCCTCCAGTGCAAGCACTACAGTCTTATATTTACTATAATCGACAGCAGAAATGTCCCCAACCTTAGTAACATCATATCCTATCTTCATGTCACCAAGCACATATGCCATCATGTCCTTTACGCCTATACTGATATTATCATTTGCATCAAACACAATAAGGCACTCCGTATCTGTTTCTACCATATCGGTAAACTCGAGTGCTTCTATACTATCATTGTTTATATTTTTTAAAATTACCCCTTTTCTTTCAAGAAAAACTATCAGACTACATGCTAACAGTATTATAATCGGGATGAGAATTTTCTTCATTCCCTCTTTTTTCACTATTACATCTCCCTATCATTCCAAAAATCAAACCATTTTCTTCCTTCATGCGATAGATAGATATTTTTGTCTTGTATCTCACGAAGGACTTCCCTTATCTTGTCACCTTCTGCCCTACGCCAGTAATAATCAACTATTCGTTGATATACCAGTTCTTCCTCAGGCCATCTCTCCTTTGCAGCATTTATAATCTCTTCAAGTCCGTCATATTCCTGCTCTTCCAGGCAACATTCAATATATTCCAGTGTATATCGCATTTTCTCCGGATTCTCTTCCATAAGCCTTTTAAGAATATCGCGCAGCTTAACCTGATATACCTTCTGTACGCTTCCGGAAAGAAGTCCTGATTTCATGTATTCGTTAAGAACCTTACGATATTCCTTCATCAGTTTCTTATCATTCGGATGATTATCCATAAGAGCTTCCAAATCATGAATTCTTAATTCGTAATCACTCTGTATCTGCATCATGGTTGTGGTCGCATAGTGCGACAGCTCAGAATCCTCCGAAAGTCTGGCTCTTTGAAGAACATGTACATACTCCTGCGGCTTATACTGAAGAACATCCATCATAAGTCTTCTTTGCGTCTTTGTATCATTTACAAGCATAGCCTCCTCCAACGGGACAGCTATATCCGCATTTGAATTATCCTTGGTGATAATGCTTTGATACTTTATATCTTCTATCTTAAGCTTCTCTACACTTATCTCGTCTTTGCCAAATTTGTTCTTACGCTCATAATATTCATATGCACATATCATAAGTGTACCGAACAACGGAATACAAAAAAGAACAACCAGCATAGACTCTTGTGTATGCATTATCTTCTTTTTAATCAATATACATATCACCAGACACACCATCAAATGTATTCCAATCAAAATATGTATCATTTTTTTATCCCTTTACGACCTCGAATTCTATGTCGTTTTTCTTCATTCTTTCTTCTACAACGCTCATATTGTCTCGTCTTGTCTGACTAAGTAAAAGGTATGTTTCTCCGTTCTTAGCTAAGCCCATGATGTCTGTACTTCGAATCATACCGCCTACTATCGTACTAAATTCCTCAAGCGTCCTGTTACCGCGTTCAATCTTAAGAAGCACATAATCTATATATTCACTGTCGCGCATCTCATCTTTTATCTTAATTATCTCTTCGAACGCATCTGCCTCTAAGAATTGAGTATTATCAACATATCTATAGGTCTGCTCATTATAGTCATATGCGCGGAACAATGAATCTCTTATAAGGTCTGCAACTATGCTAAACTTATTAGCAAACTCCGTATTCATGTTAATGTTCTTTGCATATTTTAATACCAAGATTCCTTCCAGATTACAGTTTCGATAAATCGGTGCCACATATGCCGGATAGCCCTCAGTCCCTTCCAAATTGACAAATAATTTATTCTGTGATATTTTATCAAGCACCTTAGGATAATCTGATAATTTCAAGGACTTAGCAAGAGTTCTGGTAAGACTCTTTGAACAGATTATCAATCTGGCAAAATCACTTTTATCGTTAATGGAATATATGGCAACACTGTTATTTTCAAGCAATTCTTCAAGCACGTTGATTGCTTCGAAGAAAATTTTATCCGGAACTACCGCATTAAGTCTCTTAACTATGCTGTAAATCTTACCAAAGCTGTCCTTGTAACCAAGAATCTGGTTATTAAATGCTTCCTTACTGTCAAGTGCCTGAACATACAAGTCATTAAGGAAAATGTATTTCTGTTCCAGAATATCATGCTGCTCCTTGGCATATGCAGTATCATCCTCATGTCTGTCCTTATTATATCCGCATGCCGAACCAAGCAGAAAATAGCAGGCAAATGGTAACCAGTTCTGAACATTGTAAAATATAATCTGCCATTGCATATTAGCGGCATTGTCGGAAATATATCCCATGGACGCAAGAACTGCCGCTATTATTCCGGCATTCAAGCCGTTCATGACACCCATGATAACAACAAATATCATTCTTAAATCTATAAAACTTGTAAGCACATTGTCTCTGGTATAATGATTAAGAACTTCAGTCAGTAAAAACAAAACTATCATCTCAATCGCTATACGCACCTTATTCTGTATCTTCTCAATTCTTGCTTTTCTTCGGATATACTGTTGTCTTTTGTATCTTACAAATTCGTTGCGCTCTATTACCTCCGACACATCATCTGCGATAAGATGTTTCGGTGCCCATCCGAATTCATTCCTTGCTATCTGATTCTTAATATATCCCGGAATTGCATTAAGATTATCCTTGTATTCAGCTTTAACATCCGGCAACTGCTCCGTAATCAAAAGTTCAAAGTCCTTAAAAGTCATCTCATTGTCACCGGATATATTCATTATGCAATACTTGGATATATTGGGCTCATCCAATATTCTTTCTATAAGTACTGCCAAATCCTCATCACATACAAAATCTGTAACTGCATCCTGTTGCGCTCTAAATTCAAGCTTCCTGTCATCAATTGCAGACCTAATCCATTCGTTAAACTGATTATTCGCATCACCCATACTGTAAATATATGGTGTTCTAAGTATAATAAAATTAATACTGTTCTCTGATGCAAATGCCTGACAAAGCTTATCGCAAGCCTCTACAAGTATCTCTCGGCTTGTTCCGAGTGGTTTAGCCTCATTATCCTTATATAAATCATTGGCAGTTACATAAACAAAATTCTTAACCTTATTTCTTCTGCAAAAATACAGATTACTCTCTAATTTCTCCAGTTCATCAAATATATGCAATGCCCCATCTAACGCTTGGGAAAAATACACCACGGTTTCGAAATTAAATGTAGTATATACATCTCGTAAATTATCCTGTCTTTCGCCTCTGTCAAAAACAACTATGTTATCTCCTTCAAAGCTAAGCTTCTTAGTTTCGCTGAAAATAACCTTTTTGTCATTTATATTTATTGTATCAAAAAATTTCTGTGAAATAACTTCTACGTTTCCTGTATATAATACATCCATGGTGTCTCACCCCTTTCAAACCGGGTCTATTCTGTCATTGACATAAAGCTGAAATGCTCATCTCGTGCTTCAGCCGAAATCTCAATCGTGTATGCCCTTGTTTTGTATCCGTCTTTTTTGAGAATAATAGTATGCATTCCACTCTGTTTAGGCATCTTAACCGGAGCAATTCCGATGTATTCGCTGTCAAAATATACTTCTGCCCCCGTAGGTGTTTCAATATATATATTGTACTTGGAAACATCTTTTTCTCCTGTATAAATAATGGTTGGTTCCGTAGTATCATCTACAAGCCCTTCTTCAATGTTTGAATCATCAGGAATAGTCTCCTGTTCACCAACAGTTGTCTCTTCCTCACCATTATTACCCTCACTATTATTCTCTTCAACAGTGGTTTCTTCCTCTGTGTTATTCTCCCCTGTAGTGGTCTCTTCTTCACCTGTGGTAATATTTTCCGCTTTCTCCAATCCCAGTGAAATCACTTTCTTTTGGAAGGTATCGCTAACCACCAAATCTCCTATATACGGAACATAGCCTTCTGCTTCTACCGCAATGGTATATGTTCCAAACTCCAGCTCCACAAGCTCGCTGTAATCTTTCTTCCTTCCATCTATGTAAAGTGTCGCATCCTTAGGTGTAATAGTAAAACTAATACTTCCGTATTCATTTACCTCACCCTGAAATTCACCTATATCCACAACAATCTCTTTATTCCTTGGTACATTGATGAGTACCGAACCTCCGACACCGTTCTTACTTACGGAAAGCATGTGCTCACCTTCACCAACCATGATAAGCATATCGTCCGTAATCTCAAGTCCGACATCATTTCCGACAGTCACTATTCCATTAAAGAAATATGAATCATTCTTGAGGCTGACATATCCATGTCCTTTAAGCACAGTAATTGAATAAACCTTATTCTCATAGCCTCTGACAATAAGCTCATCAACCTCTGCGAGTTCACGAATATCTATCACTTCTCCGTCAGAGACTACCACCTTAGCATCATACAAGTCATATTTCTGATTGCCGATTCTAAGATAATTGCCCTCACGGGAATATTTCCAATTATGTACACGTAGATTCTCCCATGCGTTCTTAGATATTCCAAGTGTATTAAGATGATTATTGTCCACACAATACTCACCTTCTACAATATCCCCCGGCTCCATAAGTGCCATTGCCATGATATTGTCATATTTATCTCTAACATCCGTTGCCCCTGTATAAGAATAAGAGACAACTTCGCTTGTCTCAATGTTTTTTATCGTAATAAGTTTATTATCAACATCTACCTCTGTAACTATTCCGAACAAAGTGTCCTTCTTAACTTCAGGCAGTGAAAACGTTGTAGTCTCCACAACAGATGTTGTTTCCTTCCTGGCATTGTCCCGTTTGTAATCTTCATACATTTCAACAATACAACCATTACATACCAAAAAACCAACAGTTAAGACTGCCAGTATAGCACCTCTAATCTTCACTTTTGTCAACTCCCTTGTACTGTCCGAGAACCCTTTCCAAGACAAGTGCTCCGACCAAACCAATAACCGCTCCTGCAATTGTTCCTGCAATCAACAGGGTCGGCAAATACCATACGAGCTCCGGCGTTTCGAGCACTAATGCAGCCACAGCTATCTGAGCTACATTATGGCCCACTCCTCCTAGTATACTTATCCCTATTCTACCAAATATACACCGCTTTTGGCAAGCATACATTAATGAAAGACTCAACATTCCTCCTGCAAAGCTGAAAAGGAATGAATACGCATTTCCAAAAGTGATTGCGGTAAGAATTATTCTCACTATCGCAATCATATATACCGTTTTTTTATCTTCTATCATATATATAGCCGCGAATACCACAAGATTAGCAAGTCCAAGCTTTACTCCCGGAATTCCAATCGGCAATGGTATAAGCATCTCTATATAACTTAGCAGAAATGCAACTGCAACAAGAATACCACTATATGCAATTGTTCGGAATCTTTTATCCTTCATATATCCTCCGTCCAAGCACCCTACTGTGCCATAACATCAGGTGTAATACCCGTTTTGTCCGAGTCCACACAAAGCTTGATTACAAGCCTGTTGGGCAGGCATATAATAGTTTCGTTCTGACCGGAAACAAAGCCCTTGTTAACACAATGTTTATCCGGACAGTCTGCTTCTTTTACTGCTACTTTTCCGTCTCTGATTGTAAGTATATTATAGCCACCATCAGGTGCATATATAACCTCTTCCCTGTCCTCATCAAGGGAATATTCAGCTATAAGCTTACCATCGAGACGTACTTCAATATAATCAGAAGAGGCGCCGCTCATGACTAAGCCTCTTACAATATACAGTATTACCACAGTTAACAGTATCCCTAATACAAGTAATACGTCATTTCGCTTTAGCATGCTCGACACCTCCCTATTCATTTTTATCTGATAATCTTTACAGGACATTTGGTTGCACATGTACCACAGCCTGTGCAAAGTGAATAATCTATCTTTGCAAGATTATTTGTAATGGTTATAGCCTCTGCAGGACAATTCTTAGCACAAAGTGAGCAGCCGATACAACCTGCTGCGCAAGCATCCTTTACAGCTTTACCCTTGTCGTTAGAGCTACAACTTACTTTATATTCTGCACTATATGGAACAAGTTCAATCAAATGATTTGGACATGCCGCAACACATTTTCCACATGCTTTACACGCATCCTTATCTACAAATGCTACTCCGTTTACGATATGGATAGCATCAAAAGGACATGCTGAGACACATGAGCCAAAACCAAGACATCCATAGCTACATTTCTTATCACCATGTCCCGGAACAACCTGAGCCTTATTACAATCAGTTATGCCAAAATAGTTATACTGTGTAACTGCTTTATCACAAGTTCCCGCACACTTGACGAATGCAACCATCTTTTCTCCTGCTTCACTCTCAACACCCATAACCTCTGCTATGGCAGCGGCAACCGGCTCTCCGCCTACAGGACAACCATTTACAGGTGCGCTTCCCTCAGCAATTGCTTTTGCCAGTCCGTCACAGCCCGCAAAACCACAACCACCGCAGTTGTTGCCCGGAAGAAGCTCTCTGACTGCGATTTCTTTTTCATCTACTTCAACCTTGAACTTTTCACCGGCTACACCCAGTAAAAGCCCTATAATAACACCGAGTCCTCCTATCAGACCGGCTGCAAGTACCACTCCTAAAATATCCATGTCGCCCTCCTATGCTAATCCCGCAAATCCTGCGAAAGCCAATGCCATAAGACCTGCTGTAATGAGTACAATAGGTGAACCCTTAAGTGCCTTAGGAATATCATTATACTCGTTACGCTCTCTTATACCTGCAAGAATTACTATTGCAATAAGAAAACCTAATGAGATGCCTACACCATTAAGCACACTTTTAATCGGGTCATATCCGTTCTGTACGTTAGTAAGTGCAACACCGAGAACTGCACAGTTGGTTGTAATAAGAGGAAGATATACACCAAGTGCCTGATAAAGACTTAGCATACTCTTTTTAAGTACCATCTCTACGAACTGGACAAGTGCTGCTATTACAAGGATAAATACTATTGTTTTAAGATATCCAAGATTTAATTTTTCAAGTACAAATGTGTACAAAAGGCTTGTTACAAGTGAGGAAACAGTAATAACGAATAATACTGCCGCACCCATACCTGTCGCCGTCTCAACCTTTTTTGATACACCAAGGAAAGGACACAAGCCTAAAAACTGACTAAGAACAACATTGCTAACCAATGCTGATACAATCAAAATACCAATATATTCCATAGCTTATTCTCCTCCCTTTAGTTATCTTTCTTCTCTGTAAGAACTTCCTTGTTGGCAATACACTGGTAACCATGACACTCCATACAGTTACCGCCACAAGCAAGCTTATCTTTTTCTGACTTTTCTACGTTGGTAGCAGATTTTAACTTAAATACATTCTGCAACATAGTAAGAAGTGCAAGTACGAAAAACGCACCGGCAGGCTGTACAAAAATCTTAATCGGGTCAATTGCTTCAGGGATAACCTGGAAATTGAAAACTGTTCCTGCTCCAAGAAGTTCACGAACCAAGCCTATAGTTGTAAGGCCAAAAGTAAAGCCTATACCCATACCGATACCGTCAAATGCCGAAAGCACAGGTGTATTCTTTGATGCATAAGATTCCGCACGTCCGAGAATAATACAGTTAACAACGATAAGCGGAATGTAAAGTCCAAGTGTTTCAAAAACTGTATAAAGGTAAGCCTCTAACAAAAGCTCAACTACCGTAACCAATGTCGCAACTACAACGATGTATGCCGGAATACGAATCTTATCCGGGATAACATTTCTAAGAAGAGAAATGAGGAAGTTAGACATAATGAGTACAGCTGTTGTAGTAAGTCCCATCTGTAAACCACTTATTGCACATGTTGTAACGGCAAGTGTAGGACACATACCGAGCATAAGCACAAAAGTAGGGTTTTCTTTAATTATACCGTTATATAAACGTTCTAAATACTTATTCATTGCCGCCCTCCCCATTAAGTGTGTTTACGAAATATACGCCTGCATTTACAGCATTAGTAACTGCTCTGGTTGTCTTGGTCGCACCACTAATGGCAAGAATCTCATTATCTGCTGACACCGCTGATTTAGTGTAAGCAAACTTTTCTACTGCCTTGCCTGCGAACTGATCCTTGAACTCAGGATTAACTGCCTCTGCACCGAAACCAACCGTCTCATCTATCGCTGTAAATTCAATACCAAGAACTGTTCCTTCTAAATCAATTCCGAGAACTATGGTAATATCTCCGCCGTATCCTTCATGAGAGGTTACGGTAACAAGATACCCCAAATGCTCTCCTGAGATACCGCTTCCGGCAGGTGCGCCATAAGCTTCTTTAACTTCGTTAATTGTTACTTTTCCAAAATCAGTACCGGCCTTTGAAAGAATACTTTCCTGATCTTTTACAGCGGCAGTAAGTGCAGCTGTCTCTACAAAAGTATCTGCAGCAGGGAATACCGCCTTATTAGCCAAAAGTATCTGTTTCATACGATTTTCTTCAATAGGTCCTTTAGTAAGGTCGTTAACGAAGCCAAGTAAAAAACCTGAAATAAGTGTAATCGCCATCAAAATAAGCGCATTCTGAAGTGTCTTATTTTTCATGCTTACGACCCTCCCTTCCAAATGCCTTAGGAAGTGTAATTTTTTCAATAAGCGGAACTATAAGGTTACCCATGAGTATTGCATAGGATACACCTTCTGAAGAACCGCCGAATACTCTGAATATACCTGTAAGCACACCGAGGAAGATACCGAATATCACCTGTCCGCCTACAGTAATCGGGCTTGTTACGTAATCTGTAGCCATGAAAAATGCTCCAAGCATAAGTCCGCCACCGCATACATGTGCAAGAAGGAAATTAACATCCAAGCCTTTTCCACCGAAAAGAATCATAAACACCACAAAACTTAGAATGTAAGTAAGAGGTATTCTTAAGCTTATAACTTTTCTGATAACGAGATAAGCTGCACCAACGAGAATTGCAAGTGCTGATACCTCACCGATAGTTCCGTTGATATTACCGATAAACATATCAAGTATGTCTACTGTTTCACCATTTTTGAGCATTGCAAGAGGTGTTGCACTGCTTACTGCATCAACAGCGTCCCACGGAGTTGCTCCGCCTGCCACATCCGTAGCCACTTTCTTAACAGGCTCAAAATTGTTCATATAGCTACCGAAGGATGCTACAAGAAATGCTCTACCGCCAAGTGCAGGGTTCATAAAGTTCTGTCCAAGGCCACCAAATACCATCTTTACAATCAAAATAGCAAAGACGCTGCCTAAAAATGCCATCCATAAAGGCATGGAAACCGGCAGATTATAAGCAAGAAGTAAACCTGTTACAAGGGCACTTCCGTCCATAATTGTAACTGTTTTCTTCATAAGCTTCTCATATACAAATTCAGTTAACACGCAGGCACCTACGCATACTAACATGACTACAAGTGCTCTGAGTCCAAAATTATAAATTCCGAAGGCTCCTGCCGGTACTAAAGCAAGTGCAACATCAAACATTATTCTCTGAGTTGTCACCTTACTTCTGGCATGTGGAGACGCGGATACATTATACATATCACTCAAGGTCTTTTCCTCCTATTTCTTACGGCTTGCGAGAGCCTTTTTTCTCATCTGTTTCAATGCCTGTGTAAGATTTCTTCCTGCAGGGCATACATAAGTACAACATCCGCACTCGCAACACTCAAGTCCATCATACTTAATAAATCCTTCTAAATCATCATGCATAGCCGCATCTGCCGCTTTCTGCGGGATGATATGTCCCGGACATACAGTCGCACAACGTCCGCATCTTATACATGCACTCTCAGGCTTCGTAGCCTCATCTTCCTTAAGGCAAAGAAGCGCTGAACTTGTCTTTGCAACAGGAACATCCAATGAGAAAAGTGCCATACCCATCATCGGACCACCTGATATAATCTTCTCAACCGGTCCTGTAAGACCGCCTGCTGCCTCAAGAACCTCTCTGTAACTCATACCTATACGGACATTGTAGTTACACGGCTCAGCAATTGCATCACCTGTAACCGTAACTATTCTTCTTATAAGCGGTGTTGACTCACTTACAGCCATGCCGATAGAAATAGTTGTATCAATATTACTAACTACACAGCCTACATCTGCCGGAAGCATGGAAGAATTAACCTTTCTTCCGGTAACCGCGTAGATAAGAGAACGCTCACCACCCTGTGGGTATTTGGTCTTAAGTGGGCATACCTCAATACTCGGGTTATTTCTTACCATTTTACTAAGCTTCTCAATAGCTTCAGGCTTATTATCTTCAATTGCGATAACACCCTTAGCTCTTGTGAAAAGGCTGAGAATTATCTTGAGTCCATTAACAATCCTCTCCGGTTCTTCCATCATCATTCTGTAGTCAGATGTAAGATACGGCTCACACTCTGCACCATTAACAATAACATATTCTATTTTGTCATCATCCTTAGGAGTCATCTTGACATGAGTAGGGAAACCTGCTCCACCCATACCAACAATACCTGCATCCTTAATGATATTTCTAATCTGTTCCTTTGAGAGTCTTGTATAATCTCTCTTCTTGCCAAAATCTTCCACGGTTGTATACTCATGGTCATTGGTTACAATGATAGCATTAACCTTATCTCCGTTAACAGCCTGTCTCGGTTCTATGGCCTTTACCGTACCCGATACCGAAGAAACTACATTTGCAGAAATAAATCCTGTTGCAGCTCCGATAATCTGTCCTACAAGGACCTTATCATTAACGGCTACTGTAGGTGTCGCCGGTGCTCCGATGTGCTGTGACATCAAAAACACAACTTCGTCCTTCGGAAGTAATGTCCTAATAGGTCTGTCCATCGAAAGTTCCTTGCCATCATATGGGTGAATTCCACCTTTAAATGTTGCGCTACCCATTCTCTCTATACCTCGTTTCTTATTAGTAAATAACTTAAACCACTTCTATCCCATTAAGCCTAAGAAGCTCTCTCGCACTCTCCACCGAATCAATGCCTGTTTTGTTCTTTATGGGTGCGAACTCCTTATTTCGCTCAACTTCATACGGCAGACAATTATCCATCATATGCACCATATCAAGTACAAGCAGTTCAAATTTATATCCATTAACTTCTTCAGGCTTAATAATCACACCTTCATCGTTAATATACGGAATCTTTTTCTCAACCACGTGAAGCTGCATACTTTCTTTTGTAATTCGCTCAAGTGTATCTATATCAAACAAATAATTAAGGATTACTCCATAATTGTAAGCCAATCTTCCTGTTTCTGTCTTCTGATATGCCATCTCATCCGAAAGTTCATAATACTCAACTATAGACGGCTTACCGTCTTCAAGGCATATCGCTCCAACCTTTTCCTTAGGCTCCGCCTTGGCAACAACCTTAGCACCGGACACCATTCCCGAATCGATTACAGCTCCCACGAAATACGGATCGGCAATCTTTTGTAAAACATTATCAACTGCAAAAACATTCAACCACTGCATGCCCTGTTTTCTGGCAGGTTCAAGCAGCCCCGCTTTCATAAATGATGTAAACCAACCGCCATTGCCGTTAGGCGATGTCGCTACTTTGCCCTTATCTTCAAGATAAATCTTACCTTCATAATCTGTAGCAACAGCCATTGCCTGTTTAAAGAAATGCACATAGGCTCTGTCATATCCAAAATAGTTCTTCTCTTCAAAGAAAGCTACCGTATCTTCATGATTCTTCTCACTTGTCATGACAAAAAGAGGAATATATACACCGGCAAGTGAAACCACATCCATAAGGTTCTTCATAATCATCTCGAATATATATAAAGGCTTCTCTATTCCTATATTGTATATTCCCTTAGGTTTATCTGCTCCCAGTCTCGTTCCCTGACCTCCTGCAAGCAGCACGGCTCCAACCTTGCCTGCCTTAATCGCATCCATACCCATCTCGAAAAATCTCTCTTTATGCGCCTCAATTTCCTCTATGGTGCATACCTCAATAGGCTCAATATGTCCACGCTTCTGTTCAATATCTTTATCCTTTATAAGCTCCAAAACCGAAAAATCTATATCGGCAATTTGATCAAGAAGTCCGGCCTTTTCACCTTCAGAAAGCTCCTCATAATATTTCAAAAGATGCTCCTGATTGTACTTTTCAAGCAAAGTCTTTACTTGCGTTATCTGCATAGTAATCCCCCTTTCAAAAAGAAATCCCATAGTATTATACAAAAAGACTTGCCTCAAGGCAAGTCTTTTTATTTGGAAATCGCGGTTTTTCGCGGTTTTTTCCACATATTAACGCTTTACTAACTATGAAATACCAAGAGCCTTCTTCGCAAGCTCATCCGCAAGGTCGTTATATTTATCTCCCGAATGTCCCTTGACCTTCACAAACCTCACTTCGACACTCTTTGATACTGCTTTATAGTAATTGGCATAAGCCGCTGTTCCTTCCTTCTTAGCCTGCCATTCACCGGTACACCATTTGGCAATACCTTCATAATCATGATATATGGAAATACTTGCTATATCATGCTCTATGCAATATCTCATCGCAGCCTCTGCACCCTTTATCTCACCGGCAACATTCCTCATATCAGCAAGAGCACTATCTTCATATTTCTCAGAGAAATGAAGTTCCTTGCCCTCATAAAACAATACCATTCCGTAGGAAAAGCTACCCGTGGTAACATCAAAACTTCCGTCTACATAAGCAATCGCTTCCGTATCTTCAAGGCTTCTTTCATTTTCAGTGCCCGCAATAAAAGCTTCTGCCTCTTCACGAGTTGCAAAACCTTTAAATGCTGCACCCGAAAAACCTGTTATCTGCCTTCTGCACTCTTCCCAGCTTTCGTATATTCCGGGCTGTCTTCCGGCTCTTACTGCATAAAACTTCTTAGCCATATCAATGGTTATCCCCCTATTTATACTAGCGAAAACTCAAGACCTATCCGCTTAGTTCGCCTGAACCTCTCCCGATGTCGTGCCTATAGTTACCGAATATGTTCCGCCCTTAACAATATCAGGACTGCTAAGAATAACTATAGCAAATGAAAGATTAGGTTCATATGAGATTATAACATTTCCGTTGCTGTCACTCAAGGTAATTTTGGTTCCTGCTGCCTGAGTACCTACACTAAGCGCAATAACACCCTGATTCTCAGATGAACTAAAGGTCTGTGCCATCTGATATGCTCCCGTACCGATAAATGTTCCGCCTGTAATAACTGCGCTTGAATCGTAATCAAGTACAGATGTATCTCCGTTTACAGGTCCTACTACTTCAATAATTCCGCCTGTAATTGTAAGTGTACCATTGGCATCAATACCATCACCTGACGCATTCATAAATATTTTGCCGCCATTTATGGTAATGCTTCCGTTAGAAGAACCTGACATTCCTCCATTCATTCCCGGTCGTCCGAAATTATCTCCGCCTCTGTATCCGCCTGTACCACTCGAATCATTTCCTCCGGCTGCGTTAATTCCGTCATCACTGGCAACCATATTTATATCGCCGCCATTTATAACCACATTAAGGCCCTCTAAGCCCTCATAACTCTTTGTAATGTAAAAAATACCACCATTAATTGTTAGCGTCTCATCTGCATGAACCGCATCATCACCACTTTGGATATTAAATGTTCCGCCGTTTACATATACATTTGTATTAGAATGAACAGAATCATCTGCCGAGTCTATTATATACGAACCACCTTTTATATATATTCCTGTTGTAGCCTTTAAAGCTTTAATACTGGTGCTGTCTTCTGTTCCCGTAGCAGTTGTTGTGGTAGTAGCTGTTGTAGTCGTCTGTTGTTGTGGTTGCTGCTGTCCGTAGTAACCCTGCTGTCCCGGACGTCCGCCCGGCATTCCGCCACCCATTCCGCCGCCGAAGCCGCCCCAATTATCAGAGGTCTTCTGTGCCGCATTTACGCTTCCGCCGCCTGTCACAATGTCAAATCCGCCATTATTTATATAAAGATAAGCTCCTGCGCTCAATCCGTCACCTTCTGCATCAATATCAAATACACCATTTTCTATATACACATATCCAAGTGCTTCATCATCCGCATTCTCTGCTTTGATTCCGTCTTTTCCTGCAGCTATCGCAACCTTTGTATCTTCACCTGTTATTCTTACGCTGTCATTTGCGTTTATTCCGTGTGAAGCAGAAGTTATATCATATGTTCCGCCTGTAATAACCAAATCATCTTTGGCTTCGATTCCATGTCCTGCCGGTGAAGATATCGTAAGCTTTCCCGAACCATTAAATGTGATGTCCTGCTTTGAATACACCGTAGCGTCAATATTATTATCATCCGTCTGAACAAAGCTTCCGCCGTTTACCAACGTGTTCTCTGTGCCATCTTTAAGCGTAACAAATACCTTATCGCCTTCTTTTACATATAAGGCCGCCGAGGTCTTTGATGTGACATTCACTCCGTTAAATACGAGCTGTACTTTATCATTACTGTCTATATCAACAACTATCATACCGTCATTCAATGTGCCGCTTAATACATAAGTTCCTTTTTTGGTAATCTTGACTACTCCGCCGGATATAACCACATCACTTGCTTTACATGAAGCTGTATCTCCGTTAAGGCTTATCAAAACGCTGTCGCCCTCATCATACTCCGTTCTCTTATCTCTGTCAGTAAACATGTCGCTTATATCTATATCTGCGAAATCCGTAGCCACAACCGTCGTGGTATCGCCCGTGTTGTTACCGGTTGTATTACTACCCGGGTTGGTTCCTTGATTACCTCCGTTGTTACTGCCTGCATTATTGCCTTGCGAAGTCCCCGTATCCGAAGCTCCCGTTGTAGATGTTGTTTCTATATTTCCTTCTTTTGCACATCCTGCAAAAGCTAACAGGGACGCCATTAAAAGTGCTGTAATTTTTCTTGATTTTCTCATTTTTATACCTTTCCTTTTTTTGATTTTTCTAAATTATATCCAATGATTTTGGCAAAATCAAGTAAGTTCAAAAAGTATCACAAAGAATTCACCCATGCAACACATTTTCTTCACAATTAAGCAAAATCAGGCATTTTATCGCCCCAAAAACATATATTTTATTAATACTTACAGCTGCTGGTTAATGATATGCTTACACTCTCAAATATCCTATCCGAATTAAATTCCGCACTACACTCATTTCTTCTTGGACCTGTTATGCTGACCGCCTTTATAGGTGTCGGCTTATACTTCAATATAAGAACCGGTTTCTTTCCCATCACCAAAATCAAATTCTGGCTAAGCAAAACCTTGCTTGCACTTTTCCGAAAGAAGTCACGTACCGCAAGCGGCAAAGCACTCTCCTCCTTCGAAGCACTTTTTGCCGCTCTTGCAGGCAGTATGGGCACCGGCAACATAACCGGTGTCGCTACTGCCATAGTATTTGGTGGTCCCGGAGCAATTTTTTGGATGTGGGTATCTGCCTTTCTCGGCATGATGACCAAATATGCCGAAAATGTTCTTGGTATGCTTTTTCGTGAAAAAAAGGCTGATGGCAGCGGTTACTACGGAAGTCCCATGCTTTACATGGAAAAAGGTCTGCACTGCCGCCCTCTTGCCATAATGTTCGCTTCCTGCTGCGTACTTGCCTCTTTCGGACTCGGAAATATGACTCAGGGTAATTCCGTAGCTACTGCGCTCGAGGCTTCTTTATTCATACCACCCATATACTGCGGAATCGCACTGGCAATTATAGTGGCCATAGTAATCATGGGCGGTTTAAAAAGAATAGGGACTTTAACCTCTTACCTCATTCCCATAGTATCTGTAGTGTATCTTATATGCGCCGTTATTATTCTGATAGTCAATGCCGACACGCTTCCGGCTGTTTTTGCGCTCATTTTCAAGGAAGCCTTCCGCTTATCCTCCGTAGGCGGCGGAGTTCTTGGCTACGGCATAAAAAAAGCCCTCGAAACAGGTATCTCAAGGGGTGTATTCTCAAACGAAGCAGGACTCGGCAGTTCAGTAATGGTATATTCCTCATCTGAATCCGCAAGTCCGTCCGAGCAAGGCATGTGGGGCATCTTCGAGGTTTTTCTTGATACAATAATAATCTGCACACTTACCGCACTCGTTATCTTGTGCTCCGGGGTATATGATATTAACCTATACGAAGACGCTCTCATAAACGGTTACACAAGTCTTCCGAATGGTTCCGTCCTGGCATCTAATGCCTTTGCAAGTGTATTCGGTTCATTTGGGCCTTATTTCATATCCATATCCATGGCGCTCTATGCCTTCGCTACTCTTCTTACATGGTCACATTACGGCTCAATAAGCTGCGAATATCTCTTTGGCAAAAAGAGTATTCCTTACTATAACATACTCTTCTTAATCTTTATAATCATCGGTTGCATAGTCAAGCTCGAGGTCATATGGAACATCGCAGACACCCTCAACTGTCTGCTCGCCATCCCTAACCTCATCGCTCTTATCCTACTTTCCGGCAAAGTAATCAAAACCGTGCGTGATATCTGAAGTATAAAGCGTAGGCAATGCCATTTAGTTAGAGCAATACCGTTAAGCACACATATGTTAGATGATGTATTCCCGTTAAGACTGTTGAAAAACGTCAGCACTTAACGAAGAAAAATACGGGCATTGCACACAGATAAATCAAATTTGAGATTATCTGTATGCAATGCCCGTATTTGGTTTTCTGAGTTT
>JAFTJD010000021.1 GCA_017456585.1 Lachnospiraceae bacterium | reverse complement strand
CTGCTACGCACTTTTATCAACCGTCGATGCTTATTACATGATGTGCGAAGGCAACACAGACCATTAGTGGAACTTGACTTTGCAACGCTTCGATAAAGCACGCCCCGGAGATACTGTTTGAGAACAAGGTGCTATAAGATTATTCGTGGTAACCTACTATACAGATGTGCACCTTGTTCGAGTTTAGCGAGAGGGGCGTGTAATCAAAAATCGAAGCGGCAAAGTCTATAGTTCCACTTATGGTCGTAGAAGTTGCGAGCACAATCATATGATACGCTCCGAAGTTTGGCTCAGACATACGACGGAGGCGTGCTTCATCGAAGCGTTGCAAAGCGAAGTTCTACTAAGGGAGCTATGTTGTCTTCGCGAAACATATATTCCTAATCGCTTTGCTATCAAGATGTTGTGCATGCAATAAACAAGGTGAAACATGTAATATATTTTCGCAAATGCCCGGAGTATTCGTGGTTTTGGAAGGAGATAGGGATATGGGAAGTAATGTGAATAAGATAGATAGAAATTATAGATTGAGAACATCGGATTTTGACAGATATAATAGGATGCTTCCGGCTACGATGTTAGATATGTTTCAGGATATGGCAGGTGAGCATGCCGACTATATAGGTGTAGGCTATGATAAGATGGCAGAAATCAATATTTTCTGGGTGCTTTTACGTGTGAAGTATGAAGTTATTGAAAGACCGAAGCTATATACTAATATAAAGGCATCGACATGGCCGCATGAGCCGCAGAGGGCGATGTTTGTAAGAGATTATCAGATAGCTGATGAAAATGGCACGTTATTGGTTAAGGGTAGCTCACAGTGGGGGCTTGTAGATATCTCGACCAGAAAGATAATTGCTCCAAAGGATGTGGAGTTCGAGATAGATGAATATTATCCGGAGAAGAATTTCCCTGAAGGCATTAAGAAGATAAGGGATTTTGAAGAAGAGGAAGCTGTTAAGGGGTATGAAGTCTTTAGCGGATATACTGATATAGATATTAACGGTCATGTTAATAATACCAAATATGCTAACTACATTCTTAATGCGATAAAGCTTCCGAAAGAGGAAGTTATAAAGACATTCCAGATAGATTATCGCAAGGAAGTTAAGGAGGGCGAGAAGCTCATAATCTCTTATGTAAGAAATGAAAATATCATCACCTGTAAGGGTTGCGGTGAGGATGGACAGCTTAGATTTATGGCGGAGCTTACTTTAGAACAGGCATAAAATGGGCATTTTTCCTATAAAAAATTAAAAAAGTGCTTACGAAGCAGCTTGATTTTTTGTTATAATTAACATGAATCAAGCTGTTTTTTATGTTATAGAAAGTGCATCCTATAACATAAAAAACGCTCCGCGTGAATGCGCACTCGCACGAAGAGGAAGTATGTCGCAAGCGACCGCGCTCGGCACGAGAGTTCCGCAAGCGGAACTCTTTATTCTTAGATATAGGAGGTTCGTAATGTTTAAAGTAGGAGATTATATTATATGTGGAAGTAACGGTGTGTGCAAAGTAGAGGGGATAGGTTCTGATGTGCCGGGTGCCCAGGAGGGACGCAATTATTATACACTTGCTTCTGTATATCAGAAGGGTAAGGTGATATATACTCCTGTTGATAATGAAAAAGTAATTATGAGGCCAATTCTTAAGAAGGATGAAGCGGTACAGTTAATTGAAGAAATAAAAGACATAGATATGCTATGGATAAATGATGAGAGAAAACGTGAAGAAGCATACAAAGAGGCACTTCGCTCTTGTGATTGCAGACAGTTGGTGGCTATTATAAAGAATTTGTATACCAGAAGGCAGGAGAGAATTGCTGCGGGCAAGAAGAATATTACTAACGATGAGAGATATTTTAAGCTTGCTGAGGATGTGTTGTATGAAGAACTTGCCATTTCTCTAGGAATTAGTAAGGAAGAGGTTAGGGAGCATATTGTGGAAGTAGCTTCCAGAGAATAAAGATGTTAAAACAAAAGCCGGATAGTTGATAGCTATCCGGCTTATTATTTACTGCATCTGCTCTAATGCTGTAGCAAGCTGGTCAGGACAAGAAGTAGACTTGAAGCCACATTTAATTCCTTTGAGTTTTGCGATAGCTTCTTCAGGCTTCATGCCTTTTACTAAGGCTGCAATGCCCTGAAGGTTACCGTTACAACCGCCATAGAAAACTACGGAATCTATAACGCCATCCTTTAATTCGATGTCTATTGCCTGTGAACAGGTTCCCTGTGTCTTATATCTCATATAATTCACCCTTTCGTTATGTATCGTTACTGCGTAATTGTAACATATGGAGATTTGATTTGCAAGTCCGGTCAGGCTTAGTTTAGACTAAGGAATGATTATGTTTGATTTTATCAACAGACTGCTTGATGTATGGCTTTGTGTAAATCCGAGATCCGGCAAATAAAAAAGAAATGTCGATTTCTCAACATTTCTTTAAAGTAATTATGCCGGCGACCGGAATCGAACCGGTACGGGAGATTAGTCCCGCAGGATTTTAAGTCCTGTGCGTCTGCCAGTTCCGCCACGCCGGCGTATGGATGGAGGTGGATTCGAACCACCGAAGCAATTTGCAGCAGATTTACAGTCTGTCCCCTTTGGCCACTCGGGAATCCATCCAAAACGTGTACGGTTAAATAACCTGACAAGAGCAGAGTATATCACATTTTTTGAAATAGCGCAAGTGTTTTTCTTGATAAACTATACCAGTCATGCTAAAATTATTCCTACGGAAAGGCGTTCAAATGCAAATAACGGCCGTATAATATCAGGAGATAGATTATGAAGATTTTGTTGCTTGCGATTAATTCAAAATATATACATTCTAATCCGGCGGTGTATGCGCTTAAGGCATATGCCATGGATAAGTGTGGAGATAATTGTGTTGATATTGAGATAGCGGAATATACGATTAATCACAGGGTAGATGAGATAGTGAGGGGCACATACGCAAGAAAAGCAGATGTGCTTATGATATCGACTTATATATGGAATGTTGAATATGTGAAGGCAGTGATAAATGATTTAAATAAGATTTGTCCTGAAGTGCCGATATGGCTCGGAGGACCGGAAGCTACATATTCGGCGGATAAGCTTATGGCTGAATATAGGTGTATAAAAGGAATTATGATAGGAGAGGGTGAACAGGTATTTTGCGCCCTGTCGGAAGCATATAAGGCGATGGAAGACAGCGAGAGCTGCACGAACCATATAGTTGATGAGAAGCCTGCCGGTAAGGAGCATGTTTGTGACAAAGATAGCTTCTTTAAGAATATTAAAGGAATAATCATGCGTACAGCAGATGGGGAGATTGTTCAGAATATCTGTCCGGATCCGCTTGATATGGATGAGCTTCCGTTTGCATATGAAAATCTTGAACCTTTCAAGAATAGAATAATTTATTATGAGAGTAGCAGAGGTTGTCCGTTTGGCTGTTCATACTGCCTGTCATCGGTGGAGAAGACACTTAGATTTCGTTCGCTTGATAAAGTTTTTGCGGAGCTTAAACATTTTATGGATAATAAGGTAGAACAGGTCAAATTCGTTGACAGAACCTTTAATGCAAAGCATGACAGGACCATGGCGATACTTAGGTTCCTTAAGGAAAATGATAATGGGATAACGAATTTTCACTTTGAGATTGCGGCAGACCTTTTGAATGACGAAGAGATGGAGCTTATGAGTACATTGAGGCCGGGACTTATACAGCTTGAGATTGGGGTTCAGTCGACTAATCCAAAGACACTTCATGCTATTAACAGAACGGCTAATATGGAGAAGCTAAGACGTAATGTGCTTAAGATATATGAGAAACGCAATATCCATCAGCATCTTGATCTTATCGCAGGGCTTCCTTATGAGGATATAGCAAGCTTTAGACTAAGCTTCAAGGATGTATATGAATTAAAGCCGGACCAGCTTCAATTAGGTTTTCTTAAGGTTCTTTCGGGTACGCAGATGGATAATGAAAGCAAAGATTATGGTATAATTTACAGTAAAAGAGCACCTTATGAGGTGCTTAGAACAGATTGGCTTTCATATGAGGATGTTCTTTGTCTCAAAGATATTGAAGAAATGGTTGAGATATATTACAACAGCGGTCAATTCAGATACAGTATAAAATTGTTAGAGGAATATTTTGAAAATCCGTTTGACTTGTATAAGGCGCTTGCAGATTTTTATAATAAATCAGGCCTTTCCGATAAAGCACATGCAAGAATGGACAGATATACGATCTTACTCCAATTCTATGATAGACTTCTGGATGATACACATGCAGGCGATTCTGATGAAGTAAAAATTACGCGAAGCCATATTTTTAAACAGGCATTGCTTTTTGATTTGTACTTAAGAGATAATCTTAAGAGCAGACCTATATTTGCAAGCGAGATAAAGGCAGATAAGGAGCTTGTAAGAGCGTTCTTTATGAGAGAGGAAGCGGAATACAGATATCTTTCGAGAGAACTTTATGGAGAGTACAACAGCAAACAGCTTGCGAAGATGACGCATATCGAGAGCTACGATTACAATCCGTATACTAACGCACAGGAAGATATATATATATTGTTTGACTATAAAGTAAGAGATGCACTTAATCATGAGGCTCGCGTAGTTATATTAAAGGAGAGTGAACTTTCGGATGGCAGTAACTAAAAGAGTGAAGGATATTTTGAGCCTTCTTGACGAACACTACACAACTGAATATAAGTGTTACCTTAATTATGAAACTCCGTGGCAGCTGTTGTTTGCGACGATTCTCAGCGCGCAGTGTACCGATGCGAGAGTAAATATAGTTACTGCAGACCTTTTCCGAAAATATGATTCGTTGGAGAAATTCGCTGACGCAGAGCAGGCGGAGCTGGAGAAAGATATTCATTCTACAGGCTTTTACAAAAATAAGGCTGCCAATATAATTGCCTGTGCCAAGGTTCTCATTGAAAGACACGGTGGTGAGGTGCCTTCGGATATAGAGTCACTTACGGCACTTGCAGGAGTGGGAAGAAAAACTGCCAATGTTATCAGAGGCAATATTTTCCATGAACCGAGCATAGTGGTGGACACGCATGTTATGCGTATATCTCAGAAGCTTGGGATAACCAAAGAGACCGACCCGGTAAAGATAGAGTATGACCTTATGAAGAAGCTTCCAAAGGACCACTGGATTCTTTATAATATACAGATTATAACGCACGGAAGGACAATCTGTACGGCGAGAAATCCTAAGTGTGAAGAGTGCTTTTTAAAAGAACTTTGTCCAAAGGGAAAGCTTAATAAATAATAACCGATGTGAAAGAAGATTGTGCCAAAGTATATTTGATGAAAACACAATCACAATATTGACAGGAAATTCGGAGAATGGAATGTGTAGAGTAGAAAATTATATAGCTATTGATATAGAGACAACAGGGCTTACACCAAAGACCGACCGCATAATAGAGATAGGAGCAGTGCGTGTACGGAGTGGAGAGATTGTCGAGAAGCGAAACTGGCTGATTAATCCTAAGTGTAAGATACCGGAATTTGTTGTGGAGCTTACGGGAATTTCTGATGAGATGGTATGCGAGGCGCCGACCATAGACGAGGTTATGCCGGAGTTTATTGATTTTTGCGATGAAGAAGTTATTATCGGACATCATATCATCACAGATTTTAGCTTTCTTAAGCGAAATGCGGTTAATCTTGGTATGACTTTCGAGAAAAAAGCTATTGATACATTGAGACTTGCAAGGATTATTCTTGCAGAATTGGAAAGAAAGAATCTGGCATTTCTATGCGGTGAACTTTCGCTTATAGATAATATGTCGGCACACAGAGCCATGGATGATGCGGTTGCAACCATAGCTTTATATAACTATATGTGGGAGCATATAGGAGAAAATGAAGAATACAGGAAGCTTTTTGTGCCGTTGCCACTTCGTTATGTTGTAAAAAAAGAAAGCCCTGCAACAGCTGTTCAGAAGAAAAATCTTAGAAATCTTCTGAACTATCACGGACTTTCTTTGGATATAGATATTGATTCGCTTACCAAAAATGAAGCATCACGACACATTGACAATATTATAAAAGAACGTGGAAGAATACCCAAATAAAAGGTTATTCGGCCTCGACAGGCTGAAGCGAATTAAGTGCATTAATTATAATATCACGATTCATTGAATTAATCATGCTGGCAGAGTTTATCAAATCAGGGATTTTATGTTGTTGCTCTGATTCTACATAAAGATTAGCCAAAAGCATATAATGATTATAGATATCAGTTTGACAGTGGTCTATACCGAATTCAAGGACGGATATACAATCGTCATCTATACCGAGTTCATGAAACCTATTAGCCCATTCAAAAACAGTGCGGACAAGTTCGATATAATTCTCGTCATACTCGGACAGAATGTCGAGATTACCCGCTCCGTATTTGAGTTTTAGGTCGGTATTGGATAATCCGGTAAGATTAACAATAGGTTTTTCTGATAGTTCCATTATCTTTTTTTGGATTTCGTCAAGTTTTTTGTCAAAATTATAAAAAAAAGGTAGGGAATTTACAGGGATTGTGATATAATGTAAGTCGTCTAAGGATTTCTTGCGGGTAGAATTGGCTTCGGCCTCTCTTTCCCAGAAGGAATTATCGTTAGGTGTGGACTTTTTGAGCTTGTAGTGTAACCATACAAGGAAAATGACTAATAACACAAGACAGCCGGGAAGTTTCATAGTTATCTCCAATCTATTGTTATGAAAGAGGTGAAAAGTATGTTTAATAAAAAGACTCGTAAAATGATATCTACGATAGTAGTTCTTTTGTTAGTGCTTGCGATGGTGTTACCGCTTATGATATCTGCGATATCTGCACTTACTAATTAATATAACCAAAAATCAGATATTAGTCAATCTAAGCTTTGAGGTGATTGTTGTGAGAAACAAGAAATTTTTTACAGGAATTGCCATTATGTTGTATGTGATGATTGGCCTTGTTGCAGGTGATAATAAGGCTTTGGCGGCAGAACCGATTTCACATACCATACCTGAGGGCATAAGCATAGGCAACCTTGAGGTTGGAGGATTGACAAAGGAAGAAGCAAAGGCGAAGATAGATGCCTTGTTTGAAGAACAAAATGCCAAAACGATACTTTTTCAAACTGATGATGCGACAGGAAGCCTGACTAAAGAAGTTAGTTTCCGGTCGTTTGGTTTGTATTGGGCCAATCCTGATGTCGTTGATAAATTAGACAATTTCGGAAGAGTGGGCAATGTCATTAAAAGATATAAAGAGCTTAAAGATATTAGTAATGACAAGCTTGAGTATGAAATAGAGATTGGCATTAATCGAGAGGGCGTTCTGGATGTGTTGAAAAGCGAACTTTCGGGATTGGAAAGACAGCCGGTTAATGCCGGGATTTCTTTGCCCGGAAAGGGAGCCGATTTTGTAATTTCCAAAGAACAAACAGGCTTAGAGATTCTTTATGACGATATGGCATTAAGCCTCTCGGATTACCTGGAAAACGAGTGGATATTAGGTGAGGATGTTGTGTTTGAAATCATGACTAATGTCCTTGCACCATCGGTTACTGAGGATGCGTGTAGACTTGTCGGCAAGAAGCCGATGGCTGTGTTTTCGACCTATTATGGCTTTTCTACCACGGAGAGAGGCGTTAATATAGAGAATGCAGCTGCTAAGCTTAAGGGCTTGGTAATATATCCGAATGAAGAATTTTCCATGATAAAGTCTGTGACGCCTTTTTCCGAAGAGAACGGATACCGTAAGGCGGGCTCATATTTTCACGGCAGACTTACGGAAAGCGTTGGCGGAGGTGTGTGCCAGGTATCGAGCACACTTTATAATGCAGTTCTTTTGGCAGAGCTTTTGGTTACGGAGAGAAATAATCATGGACTTACGGTAGATTATGTACAACTTTCCGCTGATGCGGCTATAGCCGAGAGTAGTAATATGGATTTTCGTTTTAAGAATAATACGGATGCACCGGTTCTTATATATGCCTATACGAAGGATGATGTTCTTAATATTGAGTTATACGGACATGATGTAAGACCGGCTAATCGGAAGATAGAATACGTACACGAGATTTTGGAAAAAGAAGAGCCGGGTGAGAATGTAGTAGAAGAGGACCCGACCCTGCCTTATGGTACCACCAAGGTAGACCAGTATGCGCATACAGGATATAAGGCAGAACTTTACAAAAATGTATATGTTGACGGTAAACTGGTAGAACACAGTAAAGTCAACGAAAGTGATTATAAGGCAGCACCCAAATACATCCGCATAGGAACAGGAGAAGCTGCTGCAAAGAATTAAGCACGGAGGCATGTTATGAGAGACGGTAAGCTTACGGAACCGGTTTATAAGCGTTCTGTATTAAGACAACTTAAGAATTCTCTTTGCAATGATAAAACGGGCGGTCCGTCATGCTTTGGCGCGTTAGAGCTTGCCAATGATGAGGTTCTTGCAACTGCTGTCGCATCATATGCCATAGATGCTGATAAATCAATATGGTTTGCCATACATCTTGCTGTGAATAAGCTTGCAGCAACTAATGGAATGACCAAACCGTTAGCTATAGCTCTTTCGGTATTTTTGCCTGCGGAGCTTGAAGAACAGGAATTGAAGAAAATGATGTGTACAGTTGATGATATCTGTACACATTTACATATAAAATTAATTGATATCGATATACAGGTAACTCCTGTAGTTGTGGGATTTCCCATATTTACGGTTACCGCTTACGGAAGCCTGAAAAAGGATGATACGAGAAAGCTTGCGGGTGCCAGACCCGGACAGGATATTGTAGTAACCAAGTCGATAGGTCTTGAGGGAGTAGCGATTCTTGCCATAGAGGAAGAAGCGAAGCTTTTAAAGAGATACACACCGACTTTTATTTATCAGGCGCAGGCATTTGCTAATTATGCGTCCATTCTTCGTGAGGTCGCAGTCGCCGTTATGCATGGTGCAACGGCCATGCGTGCAGTACAGCAGGGAGGAATATTGGCGGCACTCTGGGAATTCGCAGGAGAATCAAATGTCGGACTTACGGTGGATTTAAAGCATATACCGATTAAACAGGAGACAGTTGAGATATGTGAGTTCTTTGGATATAATCCTTATCAGCTTGCATCCGCAGGAAGCCTTATAGTGGCTACGGATGACGGCTTTGGACTTGTAAGAAAGCTTGAAGCAGAAGGAATAGCGGCATCTGTAATCGGAAAGATAACTGATAGTAATGATAAGGTTATTCTTAGAGATGAGGAGACAAGATATATTGACCTTCCCGGAATGGATGAGATTTATAAATCGAGAGATTAGAAAGGATTTGGACATATATATGAGAAAACAATTATTATCAATGCTTGAGACAAACCGCAGACTTGATAAAGAAGAGGCTGCAATTCTTTTGGGAGTTACGGCAGAAGAGATAGCTAACGAAATGGCGGCTATGGAGAAAGAAAAGATTATCTGTGGATATCATACACTTATTGACTGGGATAAGACAAAGGAAGAAAAGGTTACGGCACTTATTGAGGTTAAGGTAACACCGCAGAGAGGCCTTGGTTTCGACAAGATAGCAGAGCGTATCTACAATTTCCCTGAGGTAAATGCTATATATCTTATGTCAGGCGGATTTGATTTTACCGTAATCATTGAGAAAAAGACTATGAGAGAGGTTGCAGCTTTTGTGTCTGATAAGCTTGCACCGCTTGAGGCTATCCAGAGTACAGCCACACATTTTGTACTCAAGAAATATAAAGATCACGGCACTATCATGGATGATGTTCGTGATGAAAGGATTTTGGTGACACCCTAATGGATAGTAGCAGATTTTTATCAGAAAAGGTTAAAGAGATTAAGCCTTCGGGCATAAGAAAGTTTTTTGATATAGTAAGCGAGATGAAGGATGCGATATCTCTTGGTGTTGGTGAGCCTGATTTCGAGACTCCGTGGCACATAAGGGAAGAAGGTATTTTTTCACTTGAAAAAGGAAAAACCTTTTATACCTCTAATTCCGGCCTTATGGAGCTTAGAGAAGAGATAGCCAAATATCTTGCAAGAAAGATTCATGTATCTTACGACCACAAATCTGAGATACTTGTAACGGTTGGTGGTAGTGAGGGTATAGACGCAGTGCTTCGTGCAGTACTCAATCCGGGAGATGAGGTACTTATTCCGGAGCCTTGCTATGTATCTTATGTGCCTTGTGCGAAGCTTGCTGACGGTGTTCCGGTAAGTATTGAGCTTAAGGAGGAAGATAATTTTAAACTTACAAGAGAGCTTCTTCTTGAGAAAATCACACCTAAGAGTAAGGTGCTTATACTTCCGTTCCCTAATAATCCTACGGGCGGAATTATGACTAAAGAGGATTTGGAAGCGATTGCTGACGTAATCATTGATAATGATTTGTTGGTATTATCAGATGAGATATATTCTGAGCTTACATATCAGGGAGAGCATGTGTCTATCGCATCACTTCCGGGTATGAAGGATAGAACCATAGTTATTAACGGTTTCTCTAAGGCATACGCCATGACAGGCTGGAGACTTGGTTATACAGCAGGTCCTAAGGAGATTCTTTCACAGGTTACTAAGATTCATCAGTTCGCAATTATGTGTGCGCCTACAACAAGCCAGTATGCAGCTATTTCCGCACTTCGTAATGGAGATCCTGATGTTGAAATGATGAGAGAATCTTATAATCAGAGAAGAAGATATCTTATGCATGCGTTTAAGAGAATGGGACTTGACTGCTTTGAGCCATTTGGAGCATTCTATATGTTCCCGAGTATTAAGCGCTTCGGGATGACCTCAGAGGAATTTGCTACACGTTTCCTTGAAGAAGAAAAGGTTGCGGTAGTTCCGGGAACAGCTTTTGGCGACTGCGGTGAGGGCTTCCTTAGAATTTCATATGCATATTCACTTGAGCAGCTTAAGGTTGCACTCGAAAGACTTGAGCGTTTTATTAAGAAACTGGATTCAGAAAACAATACAAAACAGGATAGTTAAAAGTTAGTTACTGAAATAATATGACCGGCAGGTATGCTTATGTGTACCTGCTGTTCGTTTTCTAATTGTAGGAGGAAGAAGATATGGCAACTATGAATATAGTTTTACTCGAACCGGAGATACCCGCTAATACAGGCAATATCGGCAGAACCTGTGTTGCAACGGGGACAACGCTTCATCTGATTAAGCCGCTTGGATTTTCACTTGATGAGAAGGCATTAAAAAGAGCCGGGCTTGATTACTGGAAGGACTTAGATGTTCGTGTATATGAGAATTACGAGGATTTCCGCGAGAAGAACAATGGGGTAATTCCATATATGGCAACAACTAAGGCATTACATACATATACAGATGTTAAGTATGATAATGTGGATAATAGCTACATAATGTTCGGTAAGGAGAGTGCCGGTATACCGGAGGAGATTCTGGTTGGAGCACCCGATAGATGTATACGAATACCTATGAATGAGGAGATTCGTTCACTCAATCTTTCTAACTCTGCTGCGATTATACTTTATGAGGCATTAAGACAGAACGAATTCAAGAATATGCAACGTGAAGGACAGCTTCACAGGCTTTCTTGGGATTAATAGAATAGGGGAATATATACTGTGAAAAGAAAAACATTATTAGTAATCGGCATGATTATGATGGTGATATCAGGCTGTAAGAACGATTCTTCTGACGGAAGCAATACGCCAAGTTCGCAGACAGAGATTACACCTATAGAGATTGATAAAAGTGAAAAAGGTAATCCGATAGGCGGCTTTGGTGCAGAGGGTGAGCTTATATATGGCGGAGACCCGGCTGCATTGGTTGTTGGAGATACATTATATCTTTATACAGGACACGATACATCAAAGGGAAGCTCGTATGTTATCCCTGAGTATCAGTGTTATTCCACTAAGGATATGGTTAATTGGAATTATGAGGGCGTAGTGCTTAAGATGTCTGATGTTGCATGGGCAGATAAGAATTCTGCATGGGCAGGACAGGTTGCCATGCATTATGACGAAGCCTCCGGCAAGGATAAATACTATTTCTATTATTGCTCATGGGATAATACGGATGCAGGTAAGCAGTCTATCGGTGTGGCTGTATCGGAAAGCCCTACAGGACCATTTACCGACATGGGACAGGCACTTGTAAAAGGGTCTTTTACTACGGATGAGACATCTGCATGGAACGATATAGACCCTACGGTTTGGATAGAGACTGACGAGAACGGAGAAGAACACAGATATCTTTGCTGGGGAAATTCTAAGCTTTATATGTGTGAACTTAATGCAGACATGATATCCGTAAAAGATATTAATGGTGATGGAGAAGTTACCTTTGGACATGATGTTATAAGCAGAACCACCCCCGATTCTTTGACGGAAGCACCGTGGATATACAGAAGACAGGATGAGAATGGAAATTATTATGGTGACTACTATCTGTTCTATGCCTACGGCTGGCGTGAGCAGATGGCATATGCTACGACAAGTAATCTTATGAGAGGTAAGTGGACTTTCGGTGATATAATTATGGAACCATCTGCAACCTCCAACACTAACCATATGGCGGTTGTTGATTTCTTGGGAAAAACCTATTTCATATATCATAATGGTTCACTGCCGCAAGGTAGCGGATACAGAAGAGTGGCTTGTGTAGAAGAACTTGTATTCTGCGAGGACGGAAGCATAGAATACATTACCGAAACGGCGACGGGTATAAGTGGAGATATATCTACACTTACGACCCTGAAAGATGAGACACTTACACATTCCAAATTCCACAATTCATCAAGCGATAGTAAATATCCTTATGTAGGAATGCAGATGGGAACAGGGCTTTCAGTAGTATCTCCTGAGGATACCTGGTGGGAAATAGTTCCCGGTAAAGCCGATGAAACAAATGCATACTACGTGTCAATAGAGGCCTATAACAAACCCGGACTCTATGTTACGGCGGCAGAGGGTAATGTAATTAATCTCTCACAGGATTACACAGGAAAAATGGCAGAGGCACAGACTTTTAAGACAGTAAGCGGTCTTGCAGGAGAAGGAATCTCCTTTGAATCAGTACTTTATGAAGGCCTATACCTTACCATTACTGATGGCAATGCCGCTCTGACTGACGGAGCAGACAAAGAAGCCTGCTCATTTATAATTGAATAAAATATGCCAGACATTTGCCGGTAATATTATGTTAAGTGGAGGTATACTTCAATCACATATTAAGGATGACGATTACCGCTAAGACACATGAGTACGTCGGCACCAATGTCATTTAGTTAGAACAACACTGTAAATTACACATATGATTGATGATGTATTCCCGTTAAGACTGTTGAAAAACGTCAGAATTAATATTCTTTAGTTACGGATAGTGCAATACTTTACACACATTACAATGATAGATTCCTGTTAAGACTGTTGAAAAACGTCAGCACTTAACGAAGAAAAATGAGGAGTAATGCTTATCAGATAAATCAATTATTTTGAGATTATCTGTGTGCATTACTCCTCATTTGGTTTTCTGAGTTTAGTACTGCTACGTTTTTCACCAAGCGAGAGCGTGTCTTAGAAGGAACTATCATTTAATGTGTGTATGATATAAAGTTCCTCGTAACTAAAGAATATTAATGCCGACGTATTCATGTGTCTTAGCGGGAAACATCATCCTTGCGCTTTCCTTTGGCGAGGGTAAAGATGAACTCTGTTCCGACCCCCTCGGTGGACACAACATTTATGTTTTCGTTATGGGCTTCAATTATTTCACGGGTTATGGAAAGACCAAGACCGGTACCCTTTTTGTCCTTGCCTCTGGAGAGGTCTGTTTTGTAGAAACGATCCCATATTTTAGATATGGAATCTTTGGGAATACCAATTCCCGAATCCTTGATGGAAACCATGACTTTACCATTTTTCTCCGTAACACCTATTTTGATCATGGAGTTATTGGGGCTGAATTTGATGGCGTTGTCAATGAGGTTATAGAGAACCTGTTGAATCTTACCCATATCGCCTTTTACTATGTGAGCTTCACTAGAGAATGTCAGCTCAAAACTAATTTTGCGCTTGGTACAGTTACCCTCAAAGGTATTAAGAGTATTCTTAATCGCACTATTTATGTCGAAATTAGAAATCTCCAAATAATTACCTTTTCGGTCATAGGAGCTTATGGTTAAGATGTCGTTCGTAAGCTTAGACAAGCGCTCAGTTTCGTTTATTACTATGTTAAGATATCGCTCCTGCATCTCCGGTGGGATTGTCCCGTCGAGGATGGCTTCGATATACCCTTTGATGGATGTGAGCGGAGAACGGAAATCATGTGAAATATTGGCAATAAACTTCTTCTGATAATCCTTTGATTTATCAAGCTCATGCGCCATGTACTGGAGTGTTCCCGCAAGTGTACCTATCTCGTCATGTCCCGGTACGGAGAACTTATATTTGAAGTTCTCGGAAGCATATTCGTTCGCTGCTTTTGTGATTTTTTTGATTGGAAGGAATACGAACAGGGTAAATATGACAAGGAAGGTAAGGGATAATATCCATATTACAGCAAGTGTGGTATATGAAATATTAAGAAGATTATCCCTTGTAGCCTCTATGGAGCTTATGGAAGCATGGATTATAATATAACCATTGATGCCATAGCTGCCTGCAATAGGCGCGCATACGGTAATAACACTTTCTTCAAACATATCATTATATGTGCCTATTTGATATCGATTGGCACCCGATGCCGAAGGGTCAAAATTCGGAATGTGTGTGTTGTACAGATATTCTTCGCTGGTATCACATTTGATTACACCAATCTTATTGGTAAGCCAGATTTCTACATCCAGAAATGTACTGATAGCAAGAAATTGCTTATCAATCTGTGGTAATGTGAGCTGTCCTGAATAGTAATCATGCCCGTACTGATTGGCGATAAGGTTAGCCTCTTTATAGAGGTCATTAGCCTTCTGCTTTGCCAGATGGTCAAGTGTCAGGTCAGATGTAAAGAGTGCAATGGTTAAAGCACTTAACAAACCAAATATTGCATAGGCAATGACGAATTTGGTATAAATAGTTTTCTTCATTATAATCACCTTTTCTGGTATTCGAAACGATATCCGATACCCCAAACAGTGGCAATGCGCCATTCTGCGTGGTCATGGATTTTCTCACGAAGACGTTTGATATGAACGTCTACGGTTCTGGTATCACCTATATACTCGTATCCCCATATATTATCGAGAAGCTGCTCTCTGGTAAAAACATGATTCGGAGAAACAGCAAGGAAATACAGAAGCTCTAATTCCTTAGGTGGCATATCAACATTTCTGCCATTGTAATGAACAGAATAATTGGTAAGATTGATTATTAAATCTGGATATTCAACTACGTTATCCTTGCGAGCGGAAGCGGTGGTATTAGGAGTATTGCCGGTTGCGGAAGATGTTACTGCTGTTACGGCAGCAGCCGGCTTCTGCGTGCGTCGGAGCACCGCTTTTACACGGGCAACAAGCTCTTTGGAGTCAAAAGGCTTAATCATATAGTCGTCCGCCCCGAGCTCAAGACCGAGTACCTTATCAAAAACTTCTCCCTTAGCAGAAAGCATAATGATAGGTGTCTGGGAAGAGCTTCTTATCTCACGGCATACCTGGTAACCATCTATACCGGGAAGCATAAGGTCAAGTAAAACAAGGTCAGGATTAAATTCCTTAAACGCGGTGAGAGCCTCATCACCGTCATGAACCATCATCGTCTCAAAGCATTCTTTGATGAGATAAAGAGAGATGAGCTCCGCTATATTGGTATCATCATCTACGATTAATATTTTTTGTTTGGTTACCATAGTTTCCTCCTATGTTATTGTTTGAATTCAACGATTGTTACACCGGCATCACCTTCACCGAAAGCACCTAGTCTGTAAGAAGCTACATACTTTAAGCGTTTAAGGTGTGAATGAACTGCCTGTCGTAATGCACCTGTACCTTTACCGTGGACAACGCGAACCTGAGACAGATGTGAAAGATAAGCGTCGTCAAGATATTTGTCAAGAACGGATATAGCCTCATCGGTAGTACGTCCGATAAGATTAATCTCCGGTGATATGGTAGCACTCTTTGAGAATTTACCCGCACCACCGGTCTTTTTGACAGCACCCTTAGCAGGTTTGGCCTCTGCGATAAGAGAAAGGTCCCTGATATTAACCTGGGAACGCATGATTCCCATGGTGACGAAGAGGTCTCCTTTGTCGTTGGGAAGGGTGCTTACTGTTCCTTTAAGTCCAAGTGAGTGAACCATTACATCATCACCAAGATGTAAGTCTTCAGGTTTGACACCTGAGGATGGGGCAGGTTTCTTCACTGAAAGTTTGTTGTTTGTTTTGTCCAATTTATCACGAAGCTTGGAACGCTCCTGCTCCATGGTTTTGTTATCCATCTCGCCCTTGTTGAATTTACGAATACTTTCGTCAGCGAAGGCTTTAGCATCACGAAGAATCTCATTGGCTTCTTCAGTGGCTTTTCTTATAATGTTCTCACGACGCTCGTCAAGGCGTTCCTCTTTCTGCTTGAGACGTTCCTTGAGAGAAGCAATCTCTTGCTTGTAGCTTTCTATCTCAGCGCGCTCTTTCTCTATGGTTAAGCGGCTGTTCTCAAGGTCAGTGATAACATCTTCAAAAGCTATATCCTGCTCATTAATGAGCTTCTTGGCATCATCTATTATATACTCAGAAAGACCGAGCTTCTTGGAAATGGCAAAAGCGTTACTTTTACCGGGAATTCCGATTAAAAGTCTGTAGGTAGGTTGCAAGGTCTCTACACTGAATTCGCAGCATGCATTTTCCACACCTTCTGTTGAGAGCGCGAAAAGCTTAAGCTCGCTATAATGAGTGGTCGCCATACATCTTACCTGCATATTGTGTAAAAATGTAAGAATGGCTATCGCGAGAGCAGCTCCTTCGGTCGGATCAGTTCCTGCACCGAGTTCGTCAAACAGTACGAGGGAATTGGAATCTGCTTTGTCTAGTATCGATACAATGTTAGTCATGTGCGCAGAGAAGGTACTAAGGCTCTGCTCTATACTCTGCTCATCACCTATGTCGGCATATACTTCATCAAAAAGTGCAAGCTCTGAACCTTCATCGGCAGGAATGTGGAGTCCTGCCTGTCCCATGAGGGAAAGGAGGCCGACTGTCTTAAGCGATACGGTTTTACCGCCGGTATTAGGTCCTGTTATGATAAGAAGGTCATAGTCCTTGCCAAGGCGTATGTCGGAAGGCACAACCTTCTTGGGATCAAGAAGAGGATGCCTTGCCTGTTTAAGGTTAATAATACCCTTCGTGTTATATACCGGACGTGTACCCTTGTAGGTTCTGGCATAAGCAGCTTTAGCAAAGATGAAATCAAGTTCTGCAAGAACAGTTATATTATCTGTAAGCTGCTCGATGTATTCTGCTGCATTGTTACTGAGAACAGCGAGAATACGCTCTATTTCTTCCTGCTCTTTAAGAGCAAGCTCTCTTAATTCATTGTTAAGTTTAACTACAGCCATAGGTTCTACGAATAATGTGGAACCGGTCTGCGACTGGTCGTGTATCATGCCGGGAATCTGTGAACGATATTCCTGTTTTACCGGAATACAGTAACGACCGTTACGCATGGTTACGACATTCTCCTGAAGATAGGTTCTGGTGTCGCTACTTGCAATCATGGAATTAAGCTGTGTTCTTATCTTGGCATTAGCGTTCTGGATGGAACGGCGTATGCTTTTGAGTGCGGAGGACGCATCGTCACTCATTTCCTCATTGCTGATAATACATCTCTTAATCTCCCTGTTAAGTCCCGGAAGTGCATCGAGTAGATTAAAACGCTCATCAAGAGAGTTGTCAGGCTCGTCCTCATTTAGCTTGGTTGAGAACGACTTGACTCTTGTGGCAGCATCTAACACCGAGCTTATGGAAAGAAGCTCTTCCATGCTTAGGGAGCTTCCTACTGCAAGTCGCTTAAGAGAAGCTCGGATATCCTTGACTCCGGCAAAAGACAGGCTTCCCTTTTGTAAAATCTCCTTAAGTGCATCAGAGGTTTCGAGCTGTGCCTTCTTAATCTCATCTATGTCCGATAAAGGAGTGAGATTACGACAGAAATCTTTACCTAACGATGATGCGGCATATTCCTCAAGTTTATTAATTATTTTGTTATATTCTAAAGTTTTTAATGATTTCGAATTCATTATTGTCTCCTGTTACTGCGTAAATCGCTACTTCCTCATATTTGGCGGGCTCCAAGTTATAAAGCCTTATCATGCGAGCATGAAAGTCTTTTTTGACCCTGATATTGATATCACGAATTGCTACGTTGCTAAAGCAACTCACGCAATTCTACAAATATTCGGAATCCGCAGATTTACTGCGTAAATCGCTACTTCCTCATATTTGGCGGGTCCCAAGGTAAAAAACCTTATCATGCAAGCATGAAAGGTTTTTTGCCTTTTGACCCTGATATCGTATATTATAAGATATTTGCGGGTAAAAGAAAAGGAAATATTTGATATTATCTTGCTATTTTTACTAGAAAGGGATAAAATAAGGAAGGGGAAAACGGTTAACAAAAGGAGAAGCGTATGACACCTGATATGAATGATAATAAGGAACAGGAATATGCCTTTGTTAAAGAACGAATTATTATAGAGAAGGAACCGAAGAAGGGTGGTATTGTTAAAAGGATATTACTTGCTTTGGTTTCGGGATTGATTTTTGCGGTGACTGTGCTTGTGGTCTGGATACTGGCATTTCCGTATCTTAAGGAGCATTTTCTGTTACCGGAATCATCTATGGAGACAGCTACGTCGGATGATAGAGTCACGATTCCGCTCGATGATGAGAACGAGAGCAGTACTCTGCCGGAAGAGCCGACGACTCCGAATGATGAACCTACAACAGATGGAACTACCGGTGAAGGAGTAACGACTGATACCTCTGATGAGCCTACTGAGGTTGGTCAGCAAGGATTATCGGAAGAAGATGTACGCAATTTAATAGATGAGGCATTGGCGCAGAAGAATTATACAACGGCCGATTATATGGCTTTGTATGCAACTCTTAGCGGCGTTGTAGCTAAGGCTAATAAGTCTATAGTAGAAGTGACCATTGTAGAGACGGAAGTGGATATTCTTGAGCATAGCTATGAGGTTACGGAGTCTATATCAGGAATTATTTATGATATTACAGAGAACAACATATACATACTGACTGATTACTCGAAGGTTAAGAATGCCGAAGCGATAAGAGTTACATTCTACGGCGGTGTCGAATATGAAGTCGAGCTTATGAAGGCCGATGAGAGTAGTGATATGGCTGTAATATGTATTGAGAAGGAAGATGTCGACAATAATACTTTGTCAAAGATTCAGGCGATTGAACTGGGTAATTCATATGCAGTGAAGACCGGTGACCCGATTATTGCTATGGGTAATCCTATGGGCTCAATATATACCATGTCCTACGGCATAGTAACGGCTACGACACACAGCTATATGAAGGAAACGGATGCACATTTCCGTATGATTGATACGAATATCATAAAGGCTGTCAACGGTACAGGCTTCCTCATTAATCTGGAAGGAGCTCTGGTAGGCGTTATCTGTGAAGAAAGTGAAGAGAATGGCATAGAGGTTTGTACGGCACTTACCATTTCCGACTTAAAGAAGAGACTTGAGAAGATATCTAACAATGAAGATATAGCATATTTCGGAATCCTGGGTGAAGATGTGAGTGCACAGGGCGGTACTGCAGATCTAAGAGGTATATATGTATTGCAGACAGACATCGGTTCACCGGCATATGATTCCGGAATTCAGAATGGTGATATAATAGTTGCCGTAGCTGATATGGATAATATAACCATGAAGAGTTTGCGTAATTTCCTGGAGAATTCCATGGCAGGAGAGGTAGTTCCTGTTAAGGTAATGCGTCAGGGTAAAGATGGCTACAAGGAAATGAAATTTGAGGTAATAATTGAAGCCAAATAATATGATGTCAGGACCCGCTAAACATGGGTTTAATTAAACATAAATGCAGTAGAATGGAGATAATTATGAAATACATAGAGCAGCTTAGAGAAGGCGAGAACGTAAGAGATATTTATCTTTGTAAGAATAAGCAGTCAGCGGTGACTAAGAATGGTAAGCCGTACGATTCAGTGCTTTTGCAGGACAAGACCGGTTGTATAGATGCAAAGATATGGGACCCGAATTCTCTCGGAATAGATGATTTTGATGCCCTTGATTATGTTGAGGTTACAGGTGATGTTACAAGCTTCAACGGAATGCTTCAGCTTAATATTAAGAGAGTAAGAAAAGCAGGAGAGGGTGAGTATTATCCGGGGGATTATCTTCCGGTATCTGAGAAGAATATTGATGAGATGTATAAGGAATTACTTGGTTATCTCAACTCGGTTAAGAACGATAAGTTAAAGAAGCTTCTTGAAAGTTTCTTTGTTAAGGATACGGCTTTTGTTGAAGCATTTAAGAATCATTCAGCAGCCAAGAGTGTTCACCATGGTTTTATCGGCGGACTTTTGGAGCATACTCTTTCAGTAGTTAAGCTTTGTGATTATTATTGTACAGCTTATCAGATATTAAAGAGGGATTTGCTTATTACGGTAGCGATGCTTCATGATATTGGTAAGATATGGGAGCTTTCAGACTTCCCGATTAATGATTATACGGATGATGGCAATTTGCTTGGCCATATTATGATGGGTACAGAGAAGGTGGCTCTTGCGATAAGAGATATTCCGGATTTTCCACCGAAGCTTGCTTCAGAGGTTAAGCATTGTATACTTGCACATCATGGTGAATTTGAATACGGTTCACCGAAGAAGCCGGCGATTATCGAGGCGATAGCACTTCACTATGCCGATAATACGGATGCGAAGCTTCAGACTATGAAGGAGCTTCTTAACAGTAATTCGGGTAACAATGACTGGCTTGGTTTTAACAGATTGCTTGACAGTAATGTAAGAAGAACGTTAGGAGTGGAATAGCAGATGGAGCTTAAGAAGAATGACATCTGCACGGTAGAGATTATTGATATGAATCATGACGGAGAGGGTATCGGTAAAATAGACGGGTGCCCTCTTTTTATAAAAGATACGATAATCGGAGATATCGTGCGGGTTAAGATAATGAAAATGAAGAAGAATTATGGTTATGCCAGACTTGAGGAGATTATAACTCCTTCTGAGCACAGGGTGACGGCACCATGTGGTGTGGCGAGACAGTGCGGAGGCTGCCAACTTCAGATGATGGATTATGAAGAGCAGCTTAGATTCAAGCAGAACAAGGTGGCAAATAATCTTCAGAGAATAGGTAAGGTTACGGATTATGAGATGGAGCCTATAATCGGAATGGATACTCCTTTCAGATATCGTAACAAGGCACAGTTCCCGGTAGGCAGAAATAAGAATGGTAAGCTTATCGCAGGCTTCTATGCGGGACACACTCATGCGATTATCGAGAACGAGGATTGTCTTCTTGGTGTGGAGGAGAACAAGGATATTCTTGATATTGTGCTTGGATATATGGAGGCTAACAATGTTTCGCCTTATGACGAGACCACCCATAAGGGGGTAGTGCGTCATGTATTTATCCGTAAGGGCTTTTTTACGGGAGAAATAATGGTATGCCTGGTATGTAACGGAAAGAAACTTCCTAATACAGATAGTCTTATTGATGCGCTTTGCAATATTCCGGGAATGAAAGGGATATTTATAAATGTTAATAAAGAGAAAACCAATGCGATTCTCGGAGATGAACTCATAAAGCTCTGGGGACAGGATTATATAACAGATACAATCGGTGACATAGCTTATCAGATATCACCGATGGCGTTCTACCAGGTTAATCCGGTGCAAACCGCAAGGCTTTATGCAAAAGCACTTGAATATGCAGGGCTCACAGGCAAGGAAACAGTCTGGGATATCTACTGCGGTATCGGAACCATATCACTTTTCCTTGCAAAGAAGGCTAAGAAGGTCTATGGTATCGAGATAATCCCTGAGGCTATCGAGAATGCCAAAGAGAATGCGAAGCTTAACAATATAGAGAATACGGAGTTTTTCGTTGGTAAGGCAGAGGAGGTTCTGCCTAAGTGGTATGCCGATAACAAGGGAAAGGCGGATGTGGTCGTGGTTGACCCGCCAAGAAAGGGCTGTGACGAAGAGGTCTTAAGAACCATGGCAGAGATGGAGCCAAAGCGAATAGTCTACGTATCTTGCGACCCGGCAACGCTTGCAAGAGATGTGGCGCGTCTTGCGGAGCTTGGGTACAAGCTTGAGAAGGCTTGCGTGGCTGATATGTTCCCGAATTCCGTGCATTGTGAGACGGTAGTATTGATTTCAAGAAAAGACAAATAAACAACTTAAAAGCATACAGAAACGTTGTGGTGGCTAGTAATAGGGAACTTTTGCGAAAAAAATGCATTAAAAAGTTCCCTAATTAATTCTTGATAATTAGGGAACTTTTACGTATAATATATAATATAAAAGTCCCCTAAAAAGAAAGAGGTGACATGAATGGGAGCAAATTATTCAGAAATTCAAGAATTATTACAGCAAAGAGCAGATATACAAGCAAGACTTAATCTGATACCATATGATGGGAATCCGGAAATTAAGGAAGCAAATGGTGCAAAATACTTGTATATGCGTAAACGACTGGCAGGAAAACTGACATCTACTTATGTGGACGTATATTCAGATGAACTGTATCAGTTGCTTTTGCGTAATGCCAAGGAACGAAAAGATTTAAGTAAAACTATTCGTAAAATCAATAAAGATTTAGTAGCGCTTGGTTATGAGGATAAAGAACTTTCGGCTAGAGTGTTACAGAATTTAGATTTTGCCAGGGCTAATATGAAAGCGAATATCTATGATCAGGCAGTCTTAGAAGGTGTTGCAACTACATTTCCACAGACAGAGGATATTATAGAGAATGGAAAGGTCAATGGAGTATCGGCTACTGATGTGCAGAAGATTCTTAACCTGAAGCATGCCTGGGAATTTATTCTGGATAGAGATGTTATTCAAAGTGAAAGTAATTATCATATGCTTTGCCATATTGCTAAGTTGGTTAATGAAGGTTTTTTCTATGATGGAGGTCGTATTCGTGGCATTCCTGTACAGATTGGAGGAACAAGTTATGTACCACCATTGCCTATTGAATCAGTAGTTATCGAGCGAATAGAAGAAATTAGAAGCCAGGATAAAGAACCAATAGAGATAGCAATTGAGTTATGTATGTATTGTATGAAAACGCAGGTGTTCAAAGATGGAAATAAACGAGCCTCGGTTATTTTTGCAAATCATTATTTGATTGCACAAGGTATGGGATTTTTAGTTATACCGGAAAAGGATGTGCCAGAGTTTAAGAAATTATTGGTGCAGTATTATGAAGGTGAACCACTAGATGTTATTGGTGCATTCTTAAAAGAGCGTTGTTGGAAGAAATTTTAGAGTGTTAGTGATAACTATGAAAAAATGGTTCTTTCGATGAATACAGGAATGGATTCGTCTTATGATGGTATCAAATCCATTAGAGCCAATTATAACGATTTGAAAAAATGGGGTGCATGAGACAACCGAGTATTTGGAATTGTTTTTAAGAAATTTATTATTGGATGAAAAGAATGAGCTTCATAATCGTTCTATGCATATCAGTGGAATGTTTGGAAAAGCGGACATTG
>JAFTJD010000020.1 GCA_017456585.1 Lachnospiraceae bacterium | reverse complement strand
TAAAACGCAAGGGATATGGTAAGATTTTGTTGGAGTATTCTATCGAAAAGGCAAAGCAAATGGGTGCAGGAGCATTGTGTTTTGAAGGTAATATTGATTTTTACGGAAAGAGCGGATTTACTTATGCGTCTGAATATGGGATTCGTTACCACGGATTGCCAGAGGATGCAGATGCGTCTTTTTTCCTGTGCAAAGAACTGATTCCGGGATATTTGGATGGAGTTACAGGTGAGTATGCGACTCCGACAGGATATTTTGTGGATGAAACAGAAGCGGAGGAATTTGATAAGCAATTTCCGTACAAAGAGAAATTAAAATTACTTGGACAACTTGCGTAAACTAATCCAAACAAAACTGGTGGGGCGTTATGCCCCATCAGGAATGAAGATTTTAATTGTGAGGTGAGTCTTAATGCAGGACATAATTGCAAAGTTGACAGCAAAGAATGATGAGTACCACGAACGTGGAGTATCAAACGATAAATAATTGTGGAAAGGTAACTATTGATAATATTCGTAGAAGCCTTTCCACTTTCTTTTCTTGGCTGGAGAAAGAGGATTATATTATAAAAAGTCCGATGAAAAGAATTCATAAGGCGTAGACTGTAATGACAATGTATTGACGCACAATAAAAGAAGTGCTATGATATAGAAAAAGGTGAGGAGGTATGTTTTATGGAGACAAATTTGAATGTTGCTATTGCGCCAAAGGATACAACTTTTCAAGTAAGAATAAATTCAGAAATCAAGAAAGCAGTTGAGGATATTTATGCGAAAACCGGAATGACATTGACGGATGCATTTAACACCTTTATACAGCAGTCTTTAAATGTTGAGGGTCTTCCGTTTATCGTTACCAAGAACAGCAAAGAAGCGTTGAGGGAACAAGCAGTTGCCATGCTGATGCTTGATTTGAAGCGAGCTGAGGAACGGGCTGAAATAGAAGGTTGGATTGATGCAGATGATTTGGAGAGGGAATTGGGGGTAATTGATTGAAAAAGATAAAATATACCCCTGATGCAGCGGATAAACTACGTGCATTAAAATCGGCAATATCCGGTGAATATGGTGTGGATAAAGCCAAGAAAATTATCAAAAGCATAACAGATGCAATAAGAGGGCTTTGTGATTATGAAGAAAAGGGCCCTGAAGTATCGAAAATGTTTGATGTGGTGTCAGACTATCGGTATATATTTGTATCTAGAAATTATGTGTTTTATAGGATAGAAGCTAAATACATTCGAATAATTAATCTTTATCATGAGAAAGAGGATTTTATGTGGCAGTTGTTTGGAATTAATACTACACCTAAAGATACGATTGATTATTGGGATGAATAGAACAGAAGATTTGAAGTTTACGCTCAAAAGAGCTATGAAAAAGTTATCCTATTTCAAATTGAAAGACATAAGTGTATCAGATATACTGTAACTAAGATAATCTTAACGAAAAAATACCGATTGGAGAATATACAATGGAAAAATATTATACACTTAATGAAATAGCTATGATGACAGGATTAACAACTCGAACACTTAGAAATTATATAAAAATGAATGTATTAAAGGGTGAGAAATTAGATGGTGTTTGGACATTTACTGTAGAAGAATTTGCAGAGTTTATTGAGAATCCTTATGTGAAGCCAAGTTTGCAGGCAAAAAACAAGGCTATAATTTTTGATTTTTTGGCACAGAATGAAAAACGAACAAATGAAATATGTACAGTAATTGATGTGTACGTAGATTCTCATGAAGCAGATGAAATATCAGCTTTCTTTTGTGAGGAAATGAATAAGAGAAAAGAAAGTAATATACGCTTTTCTTTTGAAAAGAATGGTTCTTATGTAAGAGTTATTTTAAGAGGATATGAAGATGCTGTTATGGAAATATTGAATGCGTATTATAACTAAAATTTTACAAACAATTCTGGGGTGGTAAGTTGTATGGACTTAAAGAAACTATATTATGAAGCAAAAAGCTATATAGATATAGTAGACTTTTCAAAACTCTGGCGAGGCTTTGAACCGCTAAAATTTGCATTATATACAGATAATGAGTGTTTTTTCGATGGAGCATACATTGAAAAAACTGACGATTTTATAGGCAATACATCCATTTTGTACAATGGAGAATGGATAGCTATTTGGCTTGTGCAAGAAGAAATGAATCCGATTGTGCTTACTTCCAAAATTATCCATGAAATGTTTCATGGATTTCAGTCAATGCACAATGATAGTCGGTTTGCGAATGAGTTGGACGCATTGTATAACTACAAATATGAAGAAGATAATTTGAATCTCAAGCTTAAGGAAAACCACTTGCTCTATCATTTGTCAACACAATTTGATAAAGATATGTTTAGGGAGTTCCTACAAATAAGGAAATATCGTTTTGACACCTTCCGTTATGCTTACCATTATGAAGCCAGTATTGAACAAATTGAGGGAAATGCCAACTTTGTAGAGATTCAATGTCTAAAACAACTGTCTACCGAATTGTTTGAAAAGAAGCTTTCAGCAATGAGAGAACGAATCATCAACCCAAGCAACTTGCTCCCCATAAGAGTGATTTGCTATGATATTGGCGCATTGATGCTGTATGTTATGACAGAGAATAATATTGCTTTTGAAGATGGTTTTTCATCCGTTACTTTTGCAGAAGCAATCTTAAGTGATGTTGAGGGGAAAAAGTATGTTCCCGAATACAGTATGAAGCATTTGCTGGATAGTTACAATGCAAATGCAAAGGCAACCATTTGTAAAGCAATAGAGAAAAACATCCTTGTTATAGACACACCATGCAACCTTTTAGGTGTAAATGTATACAATGCAGTCTTCTATGAAAATTACATCATAAGCAGATATTGTGTTATGTTCGGTTCCGACAAGAATCCGCAAATTGAATATGGAGATTTTGTCATCGAAACAAATGCATATAGGAAAATAACAAAAATCTATAGAATATAATCAAATCGAAAAATTCCAATTTATCGCGCTCAAGGAAAAAGGAAGCACGAACGAAGTGAGTATTTACTTTTTCTGGCGCGATACCGACAAAATCATAAGTGCGAAGCACGGCAGGCGCGAAGCGACTGGATTTTGGAGGTGGAAGAAGTCGATAAACTAGAATTTATACGACACTCGAAGCTGTCGGTTCACAAGTAGTTCGTTCTACCCACATAGCTTGAAAAGTGGATTATGGTTAGAAATTTCACCTGTTTTTAAATGTGAATTCTAACCACAACTTATAAATATAGGTTCATGGTTAGAGAAAAAGAAGAATTATGGGTGTGAATTTAGTAATTTTTCTGCCCATAAAGAAGGAATAAGCTTTCGGAGGAAGAACCGAGTCTCCGGACAAAGCGGTTTCTTCTGCCCATGATTTGCCTTCAGCCTGTTATGGGCAGAACGCAGGTCTTTGGCAGAGTTATTTGACTTACTTAGAAAAAAACCTGAATATAGTTGGGAGGAAGATTCATGAACAAAAGATTACTTGAAGCTATTAATAATACTTATGGCAACTATATCCTTCCCTTCTACTGGCAGCACGGTGAATCAGAGGAGCTGCTTCGTGAAGGGATGGCTCGTATTCACGAATCCGGAATAGGTGCCGTATGTGTAGAATCACGCCCGCACCCGGATTTCCTTGGTGAGCGTTGGTGGCATGACATGGATATTATTATGGATGAGGCAAAGCAACGCGATATGCGGGTATGGGTTCTTGATGACTCCCATTTTCCAAGCGGCTATGCCAATGGTTCTGTCAAGTCTCACCCTGGAGCCGCCAAAAAATATCTTACTCACTATAACATAGATGTGGTTGGTCCTACCAATGGCACTTCTTTTATGCTAAAGCTAAAAGAGGGCGATGAGCTTCTTGCTGTAACAGCAGGTCGTCGTGACAGAGATAACAAGCTTACGCTTTCTGATGTGATTGATATTACCGATAAGGTTACCGGTGATTTAATATGCTTTGATGTTCCGGATGGGTTCTGGTGTATAACTGTCATTATCAATTCAGCGAAAGGTCTTGGACGTCCTGATTACATTAATCCAACTGAACGAAGCGCAGTTAAATTGTTTATAGATACCGTTTATGAACCGTTCTATAAGCATTACAAAAATGATTTTGGCAAAACCTTTGCCGGATTTTTCTCAGACGAGCCGGAGCTTGGCAATGCCTGTGGCGGCAAGTATGGCCATCGTGCTACTGTGGGATGTCATGACCTGACTCTTAGCTGGGGTAATGAAATCGCTTTCCTTCTTAAGAAGGCATGGACTGCGGATTATGCAATTAAGCTTGTTTCTCTTTGGTTTAACATAGACCATGTAAGCCCAAAGGCACGCTATGAATATATGGATGTGATTACTCACCTTTACGGTGAAAATTTCTGTGGGCAGATAGGTGACTGGTGTCGCGAACACAATGTTGAATACATAGGTCATGTTATTGAGGATGGTAATTGTCATAGTGCGACAGGACTTGGCTGCGGACATTTCTTCCGCGCACTCTGGGGACAGGATATGTCAGGCATTGATGTCGTCCTTCAACAGATTCGTCCGGGTCTTGACGATACAGGCTTCTATAATATAGGTGGCGTCGGAATGTACTACGGGCAATTCTTCCATTATGGACTTGCTAAGCTTGGTAGCTCCTTAGGCCATCTTGACCCTAAGAAAAAAGGTCGTACCATGTGCGAATTATATGGTGCATACGGTTGGTCAGAAGGACTTAGAATGATGAGATGGCTAAGTGACCACATGCTGGTACGCGGTGTTAATCACTTTGTGCCGCATGCTTTTACAATGAAGGATTTTCCTGATCCGGACTGTCCTCCACACTTCTATGCACGCGGTAACAATCCGCAATTTGCTCATTTCAAATACCTCATGCAGTACATGAATCGAGTTGCCCACCTGACACAAGGCGGCATACACAAACCGGTTGTCGCCATACTCTACGATGCAGAATCTGACTGGGCAGGCAAATATGAGCCTGTAGAAATCGCAGGACGTCATCTTGCAACCAATCAGATTGATTACGAAATCATCCCTACGGATTGCCTTAATTCGATGTGTCGCATGGAAGACGGTAATCTCATTATCGGCGACGAACGTGTAGCCGCATTTATCGTTCCTTCTGCAGAATATATCTCGCACGAGGCATATGCTTGGTGTAAAGAGCAGGCGGAGCAAGGCCTTAAGCTCATTTGTCTTGAGCAGGCACCCTCAAGCATACTTACCGGCGAGGTACTTAGTGCGGCAACTGTTATCCGTAACGATGCCCTTATCGACTATCTTCATGCAAGCGGACTCTACGGCTTAAAGCTCACAGCGCCTGCAGATGGGCTTAGGTATTACAGATATGCCCATGAAGGTACTGAATATATTATGCTTTTTAACGAATCACCTTGTAATGCCGTTGATACGGTATGGCTTTATACAGATGCTGCCGAGTACAATACCAGTGCACATAAGGAAGCTTACGAATACGATGCTTTCGCTAACACAATGTATCCTGCCGCGTATAAAGATAATGGTATACACATAGAGCTTCTTCCGGGAGAAGCAACCGTATACGTATTAGGAGCTGTTGATAAGTCCTTACTTACGCATCGCCTCATCAGAAAAAATACATCTGATATGAAATATCAAGAGACCGTGCTTGACACTCCTTTTGACGTAAGCTTTACAAAAGCGGGCGAACCGAGTGCTTACAAGTCCATTACAAGAGAAACACTTGTCAATGAGACTGCGCCTACAGAGGACCCTTATTTCTCCGGAACAATGGAATACCGCACAACCTTTACATGGACTCAGGAGAACGGCTCCTCCCCATCCGTATCAACTCTTGACCTCGGAGAAGTCGGCGAAACCGCTGAAGTATTCCTAAATGATATCCCGGTCGGTGTGCGGGTAAATGCACCATATATCTTCGATATATCCTCTGCATTAAAGACAGGCGAGAATCAGCTTACGGTTCGTGTCACCAACCATCTCGGTCACAAGATGCGTGACTTCTTCTCTATGACCATGCCACTTGAGGCCTCAGGGCTCATGGGACCGGTTAGTATACGAACAGCTTAATACAGCACCTTGCATGCGAAGCATGTACATTGTCACCATAAAAAAAGTGGCTACAAAAAACAATATCAGTTAGTTTAGCATATACATTTTGAGTATATAAGTAAACTCCGGCAAATATATCTGGCAAAAACTTTATATGCCGTGGAGATGAGACTCTAAAATTATCGAAGCCGTTGCTGAGATAATTTTTGATTTATGAGGCTCATCGAAATGATTGGCATATCGTTTTGGCTAGATATATTTGCCGGAGTTTACTTATATATATTAACTATAGTATGCTAAACTAACTGATATTGTTTTTTACAGCCACTATATTTTACTCAAAAATGTGCATCCGGCTTTGAATCCTCTTCATAAGCGTTACCTCTACAGTTAACTCAATCCAGGCACCCTCACGGCACACAGAAGGTTTTACTTAGTGCTGCTCCATTCCTGACCTGACACGATTCATAAATTTCTGTTGCGCGAGACCCAAACGTCATCGCCACTTATAAAGGGCGGCCCTACAAAGAAAAACCCGAGGCCGGATATCACCCCTGCTAGAGCGGATTGCAGGTACAGGGCACCGCTAACTCCCCGGCTGCACAATTCTAAAGTATAAGGTATTCTGCCTTCTTTGTCAAGAAAAAAGCTTCCGCCTTGATTAAAAAAAGTGCATGTGTTATTATTGTATTTGGCAAGTGTAGAATTTGCAATATTCCATACTTAGCCGATATAGAATTTATTTAATCCCTATAAAATCGAAAAAGGAGCTTACTTATGGCGAAAATTATCTCTTCTGCTGCCAGAACGCAAACTACTACACCCACTAATACCCGCAAAGAATACATTGATACTGCTCGTGGTATAGGTTTGATTCTCCTTGTTTTGGGACATATACTTACTCCGTATACATATCTTTATAATTGGATATATAGCTTCCACATGCCATTATTTTTCTTTCTCTCTGGCATGGTCGCTAATGAGAAAAGACTTAACCATTTCCCCTCATATCTGAAAAAGAAAGCAAGCGCCAGACTTATCCCTTATTTTGTAATTGTATTACTCGCCGTAATTATATGCTTTGTTATTCCATCATACCGCAACGACTTATTTGCCAATGTCACTCTGACAAAAGAGCTTTCCGATATATTCTGGTATTGTCGTCCTACCTGGCTTTATGTCGGACAGGTATGGTTTCTCGTAGCCCTGTTTTGGTCTGAGATATATTTTTATGGTTGGCACAAATTAGTAGGCAAACGTAATTTTATTCTTCAAATACTTGTTGCACTTATATTTGTTGTTCTCTCGAGACATATATGGAAGCTTGACCCTTATGTTCCTTTTATCCAAAAGATTCCGTTCCTTCTGGATGTCGCATGCATGGGTTCATTTTGCTACATTTTAGGCTTTATGGTAACCAAATACCGCTTAATAGAGCGCCTAAACAAATGGGTAAGCCTTTTGCTTATTCCGGTCTTATTTGCCATAAATATATATTTTGGAACATATAGTAACGGATATGTAAATATGGTTGACCTTGTTTTTGTCAATGCCCTAAGATACGTTCCGGCAATGATAGCAGGTGTACTTTCCATATTACTTGTAGCTCGTTTCCTTGAGAAAATTCCTTGTTTAAAATGGATGGGTAAGTATTCACTTCCATTGTTTGCAAGCCATACATTCCTTATCTATCTTGTAAGAGAAGTCGTATATTGGATTACCGGAACCCATTACACAATGATGTACGATGTTCCAACCAAGCTTGCTTTCCTTATGACGCTTGGCGTACTTATACTTTTCATTCCGGTCGGATATTTGTACATTTTTCTTCAAAAGAAAAGCAAGGCCATATTTTCTAAATCAAACCGCTAAGACTCTTTAAAGTTGTTGCACTTAATAAAAAGGAGTAATGAAATTCGAGGAATTTCATTACTCCTTATTTGGTCTTATCCTTCGCCACTTGAATTCTAAGTGCTGCGAAGAAATCACTAAGCATCTTACTGCACTCTTCTTTACACACGCCCTCTTCTATCTCTACCTGATGATTAAAGGCTTCTACCTGAAGCAGGTTAAGAATCGAGCCTGCACATCCCGACTTCGGACTCATGCAGCCGATATAGACCTTTCTCATTCTTGCCTGAACAATCGCTCCAGCACACATCTGACATGGTTCCAGCGTCACGTACATATCGCAATCCTCAAGTCGCCAGTCGCCCATAACCTTGCTTGCCTTACGGATGGCATTCAATTCCGCATGCGAAAGAGTATTCTTATCAACCTTACGACGATTATATCCACGCGCAATTATTTTATCCTGATATACAATAACGCAGCCTATCGGAACCTCACCGATTTTAGCCGCCTTTCTTGCCTGTTTCATAGCTTCACGCATGTACTTTTCATTTATATCCATCTTGCACCATTCCTGCTATTTTGTTATACTTATTGTGTCAAAGCACATACTTATTCTACATCTTATTAAGAATAAGTGCAAGCAGGTTTAAATATAGAAAGGTGTTTGATTCTATTTATGTATATACAAGGCTTTAACAAAACTTCTTTACTTGATTATCCGGGGCATATCGCCGCTGTAATCTTCACTCCCGGCTGTAATTATCGCTGCCCGTTCTGTCACAACACAGACCTTGTGCTCTCAGGCATAACCGACGGAGAATACGAAGAGGAATATGTACTTGATGTTCTTAAAAAAAGGCGTTCCATACTCGAAGGTGTGTGTATAACTGGCGGTGAGCCTACTCTTCAATCGGATTTACCCGATTTTATATCTAAGATAAAAGAGCTGGGTTATAAAATAAAGCTCGATTCTAACGGCTATCGTCCGGAGGTTCTTAAATCTATCGTAGATACCGGTCTTGTGGATTATATCGCCATGGACATTAAGAATAGTCCTGATAAATATGCCTTAACCTGTGGAATAACCAATTTCCATATCGAGAATATATATAAAAGTATAGAGATTTTACAAACCTCAAACATTGAATACGAATTCCGCACAACGATAGTAAAGGAGCTCCATACTCTCGAAGATATATTGTCAGCTGCCGCCATGATAAAAGGCTGCCGCCATTATTATCTCCAAAGCTATATCGACTCTGGTAACATTCTTGAGGAAGGCTATAGTGCTTACTCTGCTGAAGAACTTCTTGCCATTAAGAAAGCTGTTTCTTCAGTAATCCCTAATGTTGAACTTCGTGGTGTTGATATTGAAAGGATTGACCATGACTAATGTTTATGAAACAGGAAGACTTATCCTAAGAGTCCTTGACTCCAACTATTATCGACAGGTGCTTCATTTTCTTGATTCTAATAAGACACTGTTCGATACCTACGAAAGGGATAAGCCCGACGATTATTATACCCCGCTCTACCAGCAGCAGGTAACGGCCTGTGAATATAATCTTATTCAAAAAAGACAACACCTAAGATTATATGTTTTTTTGCCGTCTAACCCTAACAAGATTATTGGAACCGTATCCTTTAGCAATTTCAAGAAATTTCCTGTAAGGAGCTGTGAAATAGGGTACAAATTTGACCCCGATTATCATCATCATGGATATGCCCTTGAAACCATCGAGAAAGCTCTGGATATCATTTTGACCGAATACGATATGCATAAGATATATGCCTATGTCCAGCCGGTTAATATCCCATCTATTCACCTTCTTGAGCGAATGGGGTTTGAACGCAAAACACTTATTCCTGAATACGCCGTTATTAACGGTGTAGCAAAGGATCACTACCAGTATGTATATAACAGCCGTTTATAATCCAAATATATTTATGGTTAGAGATTAATTTTCTTTAACCAATAACCAAATTTTTCTTCACAAGCTTCTTCGCCTTTTGCTGTTCGGAATTCATTAAATCCACACATTCTGGCAAGAACATCATCGTTGGAATTGAAATGTCCCGGAGCACCCACAAGACAGCTTTGTCCTTCTGTGTCTTCCGGGTTTTCTATTAGCAAAAGATAATTATATTTACAATAGCTCTTTATGGCAAAGGTGTTCGAGCCCATTCTATACTGTCTTCCGAGAATAAGCTCCATCGCCTTAAGATTAACCTTAAGGCATACTCTGTCCTTATCCTTTTCAAATCCTATTACCTTGGGATATTTGCAGCATAACCTGTTCCACGGATTTCTTCTAAGTTCCTCCGTCTTTTCTTCCATGCTTTCCAAAGCTTTTACAAAAGTATCTATTATCTCTTCTTCCTCTATGTCCTTCTCTTTTAAGGTGTCTGCAGCTACAGCTCTATCCTCTATATCATCCTGTAAGACAGCGGCACACAATGTTTCCTCGGATTCTGCATACTCTTCGGTTGTTTCAGCCTCTTCATGTGCCTCCGACTCACCAGTCACCTCTGCTGCTGTATATCTCTCCGATTCCTCCAGCTCCTCTGCCGCTTCCACCTCTTCATATGTCTCCGACTCCTTAACTACCTCTGTCGCGGTATATCTTTCCGCTCCATCTAACTCACCACCTACCGCTTCATACGCTTCCGGCTTCGCAACCACCTCTGCTGCAGTATATCTTTCCGCCTCATCTAACTCACCATCCACCGCTTCATACACTCCGGATTCAAGAGCCTCCTCTGCATGTATAGCTTCTACCGGTTCATCTTTCTTCACTTCGCCCTGCTCTTTAATAATATCATCCGGTCTTATGTCCATATCTATCCAAGCTGTAGCAAGCACCATATTACCAATTTCAAAATACATTCCCTGCATTCTGCTTATATCAAATCCGCCATTTGCTATATTCATGGCATCAAACCTAAGCTCAGCCTCTGCCACCTTGCCGTTAACAACAAAGTATTTCTTTCCTAAGCTAAGACTTCTAAGTGTCGGAGCATCATATAAAAAGCATACATTTACGGCGTTATTAGCCGGCATGTTTGCATCATTTATTCTTATGGACAGTCTGCCATCCCTGCCTCTTGCCTCAAGCTTAACAAATCCCGCCATATTTAATTTTCTGTTACCCTCATAAACATAAATATACGAAACCATTCTCCTATAGTTTTGCATAAAAATACTCCCCTTTACTAATATAGTATCTCGTAATATGCTATATTAATATATTCGGGGAGTATTATAAAAATTCCGAATGTTTGCAGAATTGCGCAAGTTGCTTTAGCAACAAAGCAATTCGTGACATCAGTATGTTATTGTCCTTAGCTTGACAGCGAATTGGCAAGTATAGCAAATTCCTCAAGAGTAAGGCTCTCTCCTCTCAGGGTCGGCGACCATCCAAGGTTTACTATAGCCTCTGTTATCTGCTCTTTGCCAAAAGGAATCTCCGGGCTGTTACTAAGACCGTTAACCAAAGTTTTTCTTCTCTGATTAAATGAAGCTCTTATAAGCTTAAACATAAGCTGCTCATCCTCAACCTCTACCGGTGGCTCCTTAAATCTTGTAAGTTTAATTACCGCCGAGCCCACATTAGGTCTTGGAATAAAACAGTTCGGCGGAACATTAGCTACTATCTCCGGCTTTGCGTAATACTGTACCGCCAAGGAAAGTGCTCCGTAATCCTTTGTACCCGGTCCCACCTGCATGCGGTCCGCCACTTCCTTCTGTACCATAACCGTAATGCTCTCAATCGGCACATGACTCTCAAAAAGTCCCATTATAATCGGTGTAGTAATATAATACGGAAGATTCGCTACCACTTTAATAGGCTTACCTCCGTTATATTTCTCAGCAAGTTCATTGATATCTACCTTAAGAATATCCTCATTAATTATAGTGATATTGTCATAAGCCACCAAAGTCTCGCCAAGTATGGGGATAAGATTCTTATCTATCTCAACTGCAACAACCTTACCCGCGTTCTCCGCCAGATGCTGTGTAAGACTTCCTATACCCGGTCCTATCTCCAACACCATATCGTCCTTGGTAAGCCCCGCAGAGCGGATAATCTTATCCACTACATGTGTATCAATAAGAAAGTTCTGTCCGAACTTCTTCTGGAACATAAAATTATATTTCTGAATAACTGCAATTGTGTCCTGTGGATTCGTCAAATTAGCCATATATCCGCATCAATCCTTTCCGCCCCAAAAATCTACCGGTTCATAATCCTGTAGCTTAGCAAGGAAACCTCTCTTATAAAGTTCTTCCTGTAACAAATCAAGCGTCTCTTCATTATCTGCCGAGATGGTATGATAATGATAATTCGATGTAAGCTTCATAAGCTGTGTAGACTTACCGCTTGAGAGTTCCTCAAGATATTTCTTAACATCTCTTCTGGACTTGATGTTTAAATCTGCTTTAACCACACCGTAGACCTTGTGAAATACAAATACATCCTCTACCTTGCCGCCATAATCCACAAACAGATTAAGCTCTTCTTCAACCTGTTCTTCGGTATGTATAACCTTGAACACACGGCTATTGCCGTTCTTCTCTGCGATAACATAGCCTCTGTTGGTTGACATAATATCTATGTTATTAGCACGAAGGAGTGCTATATCCTGTACAATCACCTGTCTGCTGACCTCGAGATTCTTAGCCAACTCGAGCCCTGACACAGGTTCTTTACTATTCTTAAGTATCTGTAAAAGCTGCTCCCGCCTTGCCTGTCCGCTCATTATCGTTTACCTTTCTCTATACCGCATGGAGATTCTTAAGGGAAATATCCATAATCGGTGCTGAATGTGTAAGCGCTCCGCTCGATATATAGTTTACACCCAAGTCAGTAAGTTTGGCAATATTTTCTTTAGTTACATTGCCTGATACTTCTACCTCTGCTCTGCCTGCGATTATCTCAATAGCTTCTCTCATTTCGTCATGGCTCATGTTATCAAGCATTATGATATCTGCGCCTGCATCTGCCGCTTCCTTAACCATCTCAAGAGTCTCAACCTCAACCTCGATTTTTCTTACAAAAGGAGCATATTCCTTAGCCATCTTAATAGCCTTGCTTACACTTCCCGCTGCTCCGATATGATTATCTTTAAGAAGCACTCCGTCAGAAAGATTATATCTATGGTTATTGCCTCCGCCGATTCTTACTGCATATTTCTCAAAAATACGATTGTTCGGTGTAGTCTTTCTTGTGTCGAGAAGCTTGGTCTCGGTGCCTTTAAGTAACATGGCAACAGAATGTGTATATGTTGCGATACCGCTCATTCTCTGAAGATAGTTAAGGGCTGTTCTCTCTCCGCACAGGAGCACTGCTATATCTCCGTACACCTTACCTATAAGCTGTCCCTTCTTTACCTCATCTCCGTCTGCGGCATAGAACTCTGTTCTTGTCTCTTCATCAAGAAGAGTAAATACTCTTTCGAAAACCTGAAGACCACATATAATGCCGTCCTCCTTACATATTAAATCCACCTCTCCTGCCTGTGGCTTTCTCATTACGGAATTAACCGATACATCCTCACTTGTGATATCTTCCTTTAATGCGCTGAGTATAAGCGGATCTACATTTAATTTCATTGTTACTTTATCATACATATTATTTGGTCTCCTTTTTATATTAATGGCTGTTTCTTCGCAGAAATAATGCTTCCACTATGTGGCTCGTTATTTCGCATCAATTTCTTTCCTTACCATATCTTGGTATTCTTTCATAAGACTACTAATGTCATTATAACTCATAATGTCAGTCTGCTCAATCAGTTCATCCTTATCGGCAGGCACATAATTCTCTTCTATGTCCTTTGCAGCCCTCTTGGCAAATACTAGACTCTCAAGAAGTGAATTGCTCGCAAGACGATTCTTGCCATGTACTCCGTTACATGCTGTCTCACCGACGGCATACAGTCTATCCATGGATGTTTTACTTAAGTAATCCACCCATATACCGCCCATAAAATAATGCTGTGCCGGCACTACTGGAATACACTCCTTCGTAACATCATAACCCATCTTAAGGCAATGTGCCATAATGTTTGGAAAATGCTTCCTAAGCTCGTCCTCCGGTATCATTCGCAAGTCTTCCCATACATAATCCGTACCATCTTTCTCCATCTGCTTATAGATTTCTATCGTAAGCAGATCTCTTGGCAAAAGCTCATTTACGAATCGGTTTCCGTCTTTATCACGAAGAACTGCGCCCTCGCCGCGTACCGACTCTGATATAAGAAAGCTTCTCTCTTCATCCGCATAAAGCGTAGTAGGATGAATCTGAACATACGGCATATCCTTAAGCTTTACGCCATGCTTAATCGCAATCGCGATTGCGTCACCTGTAAGATGTCTAAAATTAGTCGAATGCTTATAGATGCCTCCGACTCCGCCTGTTGCCATAATCACATAATCTGCTCCTATGGTCTCTATACTGTCGTTAGCATTCTTTATTACAGCACCATAGCACATATTGTCTTCTTCTATAATGTCAATCAATGTTGTGTGTGGAAGTATGGTAACATTGGGGTATGTCATAACCTCCTTAAGAAGCGTTCCCGTTATCTCTCTTCCTGTTATATCCTTGTGAAAAATGATTCTCTTCGCCGAATGAGCACCCTCCTTTGTAAATGCAAGCTCACCCTTCTCATCCTTATCGAAATCCGCACCGATGGAAAGCAAATCCTCCACCACCGCCTTCGATGAGCGAATCATTATCTCTACGGATTTCTCATCATTTTCATAATGACCGGCCTTCATAGTATCCGCAAAGAAGCTGGCATAGTCTGCCTCATCCCTAAGCATACACATACCGCCCTGTGCCAGAAATGAATCGTTCTCCTCTACTCCTGCCTTGGTTATTATGGTTATTTTTTTATCCTTAGGAAGGTTAAACGCACAGTACAAGCCTGCACAACCGCTTCCTACTATCAATATATCTGTCTTCATCATTACCACCTATTTTGCAAGCTCAAGCATTCTTTCAAGCGGAGCAAGCGCTGCCTTACGAAGCTCCTCTGTAACCATAAGCTCATTATCCTCATTCTTTAACACCTTAAGAACTTTATCCAAGGTCACGAGCTTCATATCCTTACATATGTGCCCATCGGATAAGAGATGGAACTTAGCCGATGGCTTTCTCTTCCTAAGCTCATAGATTACGCCTGCCTCTGTGCCGATGATGTACTCACTACCTCCATCCGCTTCTACGAAATCAATGATTCCCGATGTACTGCCTGTATAATCAGCTTCATCAAGCACTTCCTTGGCACATTCCGGATGCACGAGGAACTTAGCATGCGGATATTTCTCTTTTGCCTTTATGACCTCTTCCTTGGTCATGGCTGCATGAATCGGGCAGTAGCCTTTGTTAAGTATAACATTCTTCTCAGGAACCTGCTCCTTAACATACCTACCCAGATTACCATCCGGAATAAAGAAAATGTTTCTGTTCGGAAGGTTCTTAACTATTTTGACAGCATTTGCCGAGGTCACACACACATCTGAATAAGTCTTTATCTCAGCTGTGGAATTGATATAGCATACCACAGCAAGGTCATCATATTCTTCTCTCATCTTCTTAATATTATTAATATCCGCCATATGTGCCATAGCGCAATCTGCCGTCATATCCGGCATGAGAACCTTCTTATCGGGATTAAGTATAGCTGCGCTCTCGCCCATGAAGGACACGCCACAGAACACTATAATATCTGCATCCGTGTTCTTTGCCACCTTACTAAGATAAAAAGAATCTCCTATGTAATCTGCAATCTCCTGCACCTCGTCCGACACATAATAATGTGCAAGAATAACCGCGTTCTTTTCTTTTTTTAGCTTAAATATTTCTTCTGCTACTGACATGTATACCTCCGTCACACCCACCTGTATGCAGATGCTGTTTATAATATTTTTAGTATTGTGAGAGCACTTTGTGCGAAACAATCCACAGTATCATGTATCACTTAATATAACGAAGGGTATTATAGCACTTGTTTTGTCATCTGACAAGACAGTTGTAAAGACTTTTTGTCTTTTTTTCCTATAACATAAAAAAGAGGCTCTATAATAAATGTTGGGGTGTATGATTAAAAAATCAGCACCTCGGCATTTTTTGTTTTATAATAATAAAAAAACCTCCAAGTGCCAGTCACCCAAAACTTTTTCACTCGGAGGTATGCATAAATGCATAATTATTG
>JAFTJD010000019.1 GCA_017456585.1 Lachnospiraceae bacterium | reverse complement strand
TATGTTATGCAGTTTTGCAAGAAGAATGTTCCAAAGCTTCTTGTTGCATTGATGATAGTATTTCATACAGTGGTACTGTTCCTTGTTTTTGCGTCAAAATATTTTCCATACTATTATAGTCGAATAGATTTTGTTGATGAAGGATTGTTTACGCATCTTCATCTGGATAAAGGACCGATGTACTATGCGTTTTTGGCATCTACAATTATTTACGTAACTATAATTATGTATAATCTTTTGAAGACATATAGAGTTACGGTGCTGAATGATGAACGAAGACAGATTAAATTCCTGATAAGTGCGGTTATGGTTTGTTTTGGCAGTATGGTTATTTATTTTACAGGAATAACAGGTGGTTATGACACTACGGTTGCCGGATATTTTATTGCGGCAGTTATGTTGATGTTTTCATTGTTTAGATATAGAATATTTGATGCATTGACACAGGCGAAGGAATATGTTGTGGATAATTTGGATTCCGGTGTTTTGGTTCTCGATATAAATGATGAACTATTATATCATAATGCAGTAGCACAGAAGATATATCCAGGATTAGCGTCGGATGAATATGAGCATGATATAGACAGTATTAAGCAACATTATATTGATGATGATTATATTTATTCTAATGACAGGGTTTACCATGTTACAAGAGAAGATATTGATAATAATGATGAGAAACATGGACAGTTGTATGTTTTGACTGATGTCACGGAATCATATAATTATACTGAACGCTTAAAGCATGATGTAGAAGAGAAGACAGAAGAGATTAGACAGATTCAATATGCAGTTATTGCGAGCTTTGCTAACATGGTTGAAGCAAGGGATGGTGCAACCGGCTTACATATAAGAAATACCAGTTTATATGTTGATATTGTGGCAAGAGCATTGCAGACAAAGGAAGCATACAGAGACTTCCTGTCAGATAAATATGTTCAAACCATGATAGAAGCGGCACCGCTTCATGATATAGGAAAGATAGCAATATCAGATACAATTCTTTGTAAGCCCGGAAAGCTTACTGATGAAGAATTTAACATAATGAAGACGCATTCAGCTATCGGTGCTGAAATGATAGATGAGGTTCTTGCCGGGGTAGGTAAAAATGAATACCTTAGCATGGCTAAAGATATGGCACATTATCATCATGAACGTTGGGATGGAACAGGATATCCTAATGGACTTAAAGGTGAAGAGATTCCTGTATGTGCCAGAGTTATGGCTATTGCAGATGTATATGATGCGCTTCGTTCAAAGAGAAGCTATAAGGATGGTTTTTCTAAGGAAAAGTCTCTCAATATTATTAAAGAAAGCGCCGGAACGCATTTTGATCCAAAGATAGTAGAAGTATTTGTAGAACAAATAGAAGAGATAGAGAAGGTACAACCATAGAGCAGTACTAAACTAAGAAAAAAATGAGGAGTAATGCAATACAGATAATCTTGAAAAAAATGATTTATCTGATATGCATTACTCCTCATTTTACTTTGTTAAGTGCTGGAGTTTATCAAAGGTCTTATCGAAAATACATCATCTGAAATGTGCGTATGATAAAAATACCTTTAACTAAACGATATCAACAAAGTAGTTGACTAGCATTAATTAAGATAACTCTTGTAAATTGCAATAACCTTGTCCATGGCTTCTTTGCCGGGAGCACCGATAGTAACACGCTTCTCTACACATGTGCGGATAGAGATGGCTTCATAGATATCTTCTTCGAAGGCAGGACATACTGCTTTGTATTCCTCAAGTGAAAGGTTATCGAGTGAGATATCCTTCTCAATGCACATGAGAACAAGTTGTCCTACTATGCCGTGTGCATCTCTGAAAGGAACACCATGGTTAACGAGGTAATCAGCTACGTCTGTAGCATTAGTAAAGCCATTCTTTGCACTCTCTAACATAACATCTTTGTTGAAGTGAGTTGTAGCGAGCATTCCTGTGAATAACTTGATGCAGCCCTTAGTTGTGTCAATTGCATCAAAAGTAAATTCTTTGTCTTCCTGCATATCCTTGTTGTATGCAAGAGGAAGTCCCTTCATGGTTGTGAGTAAGGAGATAAGTGCACCATATACACGACCGGTCTTACCGCGAACAAGCTCTGCAATATCAGGGTTCTTTTTCTGAGGCATAATACTTGAACCTGTGCTGTAAGCATCGTCAAGCTCTATAAAACGATATTCGTTTGAATTCCAAATAATAAATTCCTCACAGAAACGGCTTAAGTGCATCATAATGGTTGAAAAAGCACTAAGCATTTCGATAAGATAATCTCTGTCAGCAACTGAATCCATACTGTTAAGAGTTGCTCTGTCAAAAGAGAGAAGAGAAGCTGTATACTCTCTGTCGAGAGGATAGGTTGTTCCTGCAAGTGCACCTGAACCGATAGGTGATGTATTCATTCTTTTTAAGATGTCAGAGATTCTCTGGCGGTCACGGTAGAACATCTCAAAATATGCGCCCATATGATGTGCAAGTGTGATTGGCTGAGCCTTCTGAAGATGAGTGAAGCCCGGCATATATGTTTCTGTATTTTCTTCCATGATTTTAAGGAGTGTCTCAAGTAAATCACGAAGGAGTTCATCAACCTCATGAAGCTCGTCTCTTGTATAGAGTTTCATATCAAGAGCAACCTGGTCGTTACGGCTTCTTCCTGTGTGAAGCTTCTTGCCTGTGTTGCCGATTCGTTCGATAAGGTGTGCTTCTACGAAGCTGTGAATGTCCTCGTGCTCTGAATTGTCAAGGTCAAGAGTACCATTATCGATATCAGCAAGGATGCTGTTAAGACCCTTGATTATCTCGTCTCTTTCTTCGTCTGTAAGTATCTGCTGTTTCGCAAGCATGGTAACATGTGCAATACTTCCCTGAATATCCTGACGGTAGAACTTACGGTCAAAGGATAAGGATGCATTAAAATTATGCACAAGCTGATTAGTTTCTTTGGTGAAGCGTCCGCCCCATAATTTCATGTTAGTGTCCTCTTTTCTATAAAATATTGTTATATATTATCTCAAATTCAAATCATATATGATGATAGCACATAAAAAATAAAATTTCCACAAGATTATGCGTCTTGTGGAAATTTTTATACATGTTTAGACAAGTGGGCTGAACACTGAAGTTTATTTTTCTATGACAAGAAGCATCGGGCATGGTGGCTGATTGATGCCATTGGAATCATCATCGTAGTTACCATTATAGAGCTTGTCTCGTTTTATAGCTTCTCTGATGGTTGCAAAGAGTAGTGCACCGCCTACATGCATGTATTGCTTTTGCAAGGGAACACTGTCAAGGTGGGAGGGGATGGGCTTCTTTTTGCCTTTAAAGTATTGTGCGAGTAGTTCTTTGATATCGTCAGCAAAGGCTTGTCTTACTTCTTTACATATATTCCAAAAATCAGATGCTTCTTTTCCGGATAGAACAGGAATATTTATAATTGGTTTGTTGTTTTCGGTACGCAGAATTTTACATTTTGTAAGCCAAGGGATAGATCTTAAGTATTCAGGGTTGAAACCAACAGTTTCGGGATTCGTATCTGTGTGAATAATGTACAGGAGCTTGGTAAATACCGCATCAAGCTCTTCGTGCTTCGCAAAGAAGGTGTATTCAGGGGAATGCCTGTAAGAATATGCAGGGAAACCATCTGCACCATATACGTGCATTTCTATAAGCTTACTATCTGCGTAATTTGTAAAACGTTCCCAACGTTCACCTGAATAAGTGTGAGCCATTAATTCAATATGTTCTGATGGGTTAAATTCTTTAAAGAAGACATTGCCGAATGCAATCCATTTTCCGCCGTTAGGTCTGTCTGGAAATACTTGTTTCGCGTTGAAGATATTACTAAATGTTGTGTAGATTCCATAATCAAGGCAGTTAAACGCAAAATACATTTCAAGAGAATTTTTTGCATCGAAGTTACATCTTGTATAAAAATCCTGTGTGCGAATTTTAGAGAGACCATTATCAATAGCGTTCCAGAATAAATCGAAATGCTCATGTACAAGGTTTTTCTGTTCGGGAATATAATGCTCTTTGTCTTCTAGAGTATAAATTATAAAATCAGTATAATATCTGTTGGTGCCGTTTTTTTTCATGAGTTCGCCATTTAGAAGCTTTTCAACGATAGGCTCCACATATGCAGATGGAATTCCGATTGCCTGAGATATTTCTTCAATGGTGAGAGGCTTCTCGTAGGCGATCCATAGAATGTTCTGAGCTGTTAAGTCATTATTAATGAGAGACATAGGTTCGCCATTTATACCCCAATTGCCACTGTTATTCAATTTGAGTGTGACCGGTTCATAGCTTTGCTTCTGATATTTTTCCATAGTATCAAATCCTTTCTTTAATTGATTACGTCCTAAGTGTAATCTGCTTTTAACTGTTCCCTCGGGAAGGTTAAGTTCAGAGGCTATTTGTGCAATGCTTTCTCCGTTCATATAGTGCTTTACGATTACTTCACGATATATTTTGGCAAGAAAGGCAACGGCTTTTCTTAGCTCGCATGCTTCTTCGGATATCTCAATAGCACGTAGATTCTCATCATCAGTGGAGTAAAAAATATCAAAGTCCTCACCCATACTGATTGTAGGCTGGCGATATTTCTTTCTTAACATGTCATAGTAGCGTCGGTTCAATATTGTTAGAAGCCACGCACGCACATCTTTGATTTCATTGCCATTTGAATGATATGCCAAAGCCGCAAGCAGCGTTTCCTGTGTGAGATCCTCGGCATCATAAGCATTACCGCATTTCTTGAGTGCAGCAGATAGTAAAAACTCAATATGGAATTCAAGTTCATTGTTATGCATCATTAACACCTCTTTTGAAAGCTTTCAATTACAAGGTCGCAGAACCAAAGAAAAGGTTCACTAACATTCTATAAAAAATATAATAAATATACAATAATGTCATTATAAATTTGTGGCTGATTTAAATATAATATGGTAAGATATAAAAAGAAAAATACGTATCGTAGCAGTGAAAGAGCGACATTGGTAGGTAAAAATAAGTAAGAACAAGAGAAAAATACATACCGAAGTGAAGAAAGAGCGACATTTGTAGGTAAAAATAAATAAGAACAAGAGAAAAATACATACCATAGCGACAAAAGAGTAGTATTAGTATGTAAAAAATAAATAATAAAGAATGAAAGAAGGAGTGGGTATATGAAGCGAGTAATATGGATTGTACTTGACAGTGTAGGTATGGGGGAACTGCCGGATGCATCAGAATATGGTGATGTAGGGAGCAATACTATTGGTAATATAGCAAAAGAAGTGGGGCTTAAGCTTCCGAATATGCAAAACTTAGGACTTGGGAATATAGATGGAATGGAAGGAATCGCAGCTACGTCTGAACCGAATGCTTGTTACGGAAGACTTGCTGAGATTTCAAAAGGAAAGGATACGACAACGGGACATTGGGAGATGGTAGGAATTATTTCAGCTAAGCCTTTTCCTACATATCCTGAAGGATTCCCTAAGGATGTTATAGACGCTTTCTGTAAGGCAGCAGGGGTTGATGGAGTGCTTGGAAACTGTGTGGCTTCCGGTACGAAGATAATAGAGAAACTTGGCGAGGAGCATTTAAGAACAGGATATCCTATAGTGTATACCTCTGCCGACAGCGTATTTCAGATAGCGTGTCATGAAAGCATATATCCGCCTGAGAGATTATATGAGATATGTGAAGCTGCGAGAGAGTTACTATGTGATGAACATGCAGTCGGACGTGTAATAGCAAGACCTTTTGTTGGAAATAATGCCGGTGATTTTAAGAGAACTTCAAACAGAAGAGATTTTTCACTTAAACCGCCAAAGAATAATCTTTTGGTAAAACTTACAGAAAATAACATTCCTGTTATGGCAGTCGGTAAGATTGAAGATATTTTCTGCGGAGAAGGAATAACAAAGGCCGTTCATACGAAGGATAATAATGATGGTATTGATAAAACTATTGAGTATATGGAAAATACTGAGGGTGGACTGATCTTTACAAATCTAGTAGAATTTGATATGGTCTGGGGACACAGAAATGACCCGGCGGGATATGCCAAAGGCCTTGAGGCTTTTGATGAGAGACTTCCGGAGATAATTTCTAATATGAAAGAGGATGACTTGCTTATCATAACAGCCGATCATGGTTGTGACCCGACTACAGAAAGTACAGATCATTCAAGAGAATATGTTCCTGTTTTGTTCTATGGAAAGAAACTTAAGAATAATATTAATCTTGGGACAGGTTCCACCTTTGCTAATATCGGACAGACGGTTGCGGATTATCTCGGAATTGGTAATGCTTTAGATGCAGGAAAAAGCTATGTTAATGATATTATACGCTAAGCTAATAAAGATATCCGAAAGGAAAAAATTCTATTTGTTATGGAGGGGGAACAGACATGCGAATGTATGATCTTATAATGAAGAAAAGAAGCGGTGAAGCTTTAACCAAAGAAGAGATAGAATATATGATAAACGGCTATACCAATGGGACTATTATGGACTACCAGATGTCGGCATTTCTGATGGCGGTATATTTTAAAGGTATGGACGAAGAGGAAACTGTTAATCTGACAATGGCGATGGCCAATAGCGGAGATTTGCTTGATTTATCAGCGATTGACGGAATCAAAGTTGATAAACACAGCACGGGTGGAGTAGGAGATAAGACGTCTCTTGTTCTTGGACCGATGGTCGCAGCACTTGGAGTACCTGTTGCCAAAATGTCAGGAAGAGGTCTCGGTCATACAGGGGGAACTATTGATAAGCTTGAGAGCTTTCCTGGATTCTCTACAGTTCTTCCGTCAGAACAGTTTATTAATAATGTTAATTCCATTAAAATGGCGATAGTAGGGCAGACAGCTAACCTTGCCCCGGCAGATAAGAAGCTTTATGCTCTTAGAGATGTTACTGCCACGGTTGATAATATTTCCTTGATTGCAAGCAGTATCATGAGTAAAAAGCTAGCAGCAGGAAGTGATGCGATTATTCTCGATGTTAAGACCGGTAATGGTGCGTTTATGAAAAAAGAAGCCGATGCGATAGCGCTTGCAAGAGCCATGGTTCAAATAGGCAACGGTGCAGGAAGAGAGACTATAGCAATTATATCTGATATGAATCAGCCGCTTGGACTTGCGGTTGGTAATTCGCTTGAGGTAAAAGAGGCTATTGATACGTTAAGCGGTAAAGGTCCGAACGACCTTTTGGAGCTTTGCGTTACACTCGGAACTTATATGCTTCTTGCAGCCCGAAAATATGCAACAGAAGAAGAGGCCCGTGCAGCATTATATGAAACCATAAATGATGGAAGTGCATTAAAGAAACTTGAGGAATTTGTGAAAGCACAGGGTGGCAATCCAGAGGCAATATATGACAGGACACTTTTGCCGAAAGCAAGCATCACAATGGAAGTAAAGTCTGAGGAATCAGGTTTTGTTGAAAAAATAGAAACAGATGAAATCGGTATGGTTTCACTTGTACTTGGTGGCGGAAGAGAAACTAAGGAAAGTGAGATAGATCTTTCGGTCGGGGTTGTCCTTAATAAAAAAATAGGTGATTATGTGGAAAACGGCGAGACACTTGCGGTCCTTTATGGTAATGATTTAAAGAAGATGGAGACGGCAAAGGAACGTTTTATGGCTGCATATAGTTTTTCAAAAACTCCTGTTACTAAGAATTCACTTATTAAATGGATAGTTACTGCGCAAGGTACAAGAAAATATTAGAGATAGCTAAAAATTTAACAAACTTTTCATGGGTTTTTAGTTGAATTATTTATTAATTTATATTAGAATAAAGATATTCTATTAATGAATTTATAAGATTCATTTTTTATATAAGGAGGGTATATAAATGGCAAGAAAAATGAAAACTATGGATGGAAATACCGCTGCCGCTCACGTGTCATACGCGTTTACTGATGTGGCTGCTATCTATCCGATTACTCCTTCTTCACCAATGGCTGACTATACAGACACATGGTCAACACAGGGAAGAAAGAACATCTTTGGACATACAGTAATGTTGTCAGAGATGCAGTCTGAGGCTGGAGCAGCAGGTGCAGTCCACGGTTCACTTCAGGCCGGAGCACTTACAACAACTTATACAGCTTCACAGGGATTATTACTTATGATTCCTAATATGTATAAGATTGCCGGTGAATTATTACCTGGTGTTATCAATGTAACAGCCAGAGCACTTGCAAGTCATGCATTATCAATCTTTGGTGATCATTCAGATATCTATGCATGTCGTCAGACAGGTTTTGCAATGCTTTGTTCAAGTAACGTACAGGAAGTTATGGACTTGGGTGCGGTTGCTCATCTTACAGCTATTGAAGGAAGAGTTCCGTTTATGCATTTCTTTGATGGTTTCCGTACATCACATGAGATTCAGAAGATTGAAATCTGGGATTATGAAGATTTAGCTGATATGTGTAACATGGAAGCAGTTGAGCAGTTCAGAGAAAGAGCGCTTAATCCTGAACATCCTATTCAGAGAGGTACAGCACAGAACCCTGATATTTTCTTCCAGGCGAGAGAAGCTTGTAACAAGTACTATGATGCGGTACCGGATCTTGCACAGTCTTATATGGATAAGGTTAATGCTAAGATTGGAACAGATTATAAGTTATTTAACTACTATGGTGCAGCTGACGCAGAGAGCGTAATCGTTGCCATGGGTTCAGTTTGTGATACAATTGATGAGACAGTTGATTTCTTAATGGCAAGAGGAGAGAAGGTCGGCGTAGTTAAGGTTCGTCTTTACAGACCATTCTCAGCTAAGCACCTTATTGATGCTATTCCTGATACAGTTAAGAGAATCAGTGTTCTTGACAGAACTAAGGAGCCGGGTTCACTTGGCGAGCCATTATATCTTGATGTTGTTGCTGCTCTTAAGGGAAGCAAATTCACAGATGTACCTGTATATTCAGGTCGTTATGGTCTTGGTTCAAAGGATACAACTCCTGCACAGATTATTTCAGTATTTAAGAATACAGAGAAGGCTAAGTTTACAATCGGTATCGTTGATGATGTAACTAACCTTTCACTTGAGATTAAAGAGAATCCTGTTACAGCTCCTGACGGAACAACAGCATGTAAGTTCTGGGGTCTTGGCGCTGACGGTACAGTAGGTGCTAACAAAAACTCTATTAAGATTATCGGTGATCATACAGATAAGTATGCACAGGCATATTTTGATTACGATTCTAAGAAATCAGGTGGTGTTACAATTTCACACCTTCGTTTTGGCGATAAGAAGATTAAGTCTACATACTTAATCAGCCAGGCTGATTTTGTAGCATGTCATACACCTGCTTATGTGAGAAAATATAACATGGTTCAGGATCTTAAGGATGGAGGAACATTCCTTCTTAACTGTTCATGGGATATGGACGAGCTTGAGAAGAACTTACCTGGACAGGCTAAGCGTTATATGGCTACACATAACATTAAGTTCTATACAATTGATGGTATTAAGATTGGTAAGGAAGTAGGCCTTGGCGGAAGAATTAACACAATTCTCCAGTCAGCATTCTTCAAGCTTGCTAATATTATTCCGATTGATGATGCAGTTAAATATATGAAAGATGCAGCAACAGCTTCTTACTCAAAGAAGGGTGATGATATCGTTAAGATGAATCACACAGCTATTGACAGAGGTATTGATGGCATCGTTGAGATTAAGATTCCTGCTGAGTGGGCTAATGCTAAAGATGAAGACCTTACATGCAAGGCAACAGTTTGAACAGATGATGTTCTTAAGTATGTTAATACAGTTCAGGCTAAGATTAATATGCAGGATGGTAACAGCTTACCGGTATCAGCATTCCTTGATTATGTAGATGGTTCTACACCTTCAGGTTCAGCTGCATACGAGAAGCGTGGTGTAGCTATTGATGTTCCTACATGGAATTCAGATGCTTGTTTACAGTGTAACCTTTGTTCATATGTATGTCCTCATGCATGTATCCGTCCGATTGCTATGGATGAGGCTGCAGCAGCTAATGCTCCTGAGGGTGCTAAGCTTGTTGACCTTAAGGGCGTACCGGGCAAGAAGTTCGCAGTATCTGTATCAGTTCTTGACTGTACAGGTTGTGGCTCTTGTGTAAATGTTTGTCCTGAGGTTAAGGGAACTAAGGCTCTTTCAATGGCTAGTCTTGAGTCTCAGATGGAAGCACAGAAGCTCTTTGATTATGGTGTAACAGTTGATACACCTGTAGATGTTCTTGAGAAATTCAAGGCTACTACACCTAAGGGAAGCCAGTTCAACCAGCCACTCCTTGAGTTCTCAGGTGCTTGTGCAGGTTGTGGTGAGACACCTTATGCTAAGTTAATCACACAGTTATTTGGTGACAGAATGTACATCAGTAATGCAACAGGTTGTTCATCAATCTGGGGCGGTTCATCACCATCTAACCCTTATACAAAGAATAAAGAAGGCAAGGGTCCTGCATGGGCTAACTCATTATTCGAGGATAATGCAGAATACGGTTTTGGTATGCAGATGGCTCAGAAGGCACTTCGTAACAGAGTAGTTGCAGCTGCTAAGAATTTACTTGAGGTTGCTGAGAAGGAAGATGTTAAGGCTGCACTTCAGGAGTACCTTGATACAATAGAGTCTTCAACTCTTAACGGACCTGCTACTAAGAAGATGATTGCAGCACTTGAGGCATGTGATTGTGATAATGCTGACAGATTATATATCTTAAAGAATAAGGATTTTGCAGCTAAGAAGTCACAGTGGATCTTCGGTGGTGACGGTTGGGCATACGATATCGGTTTCGGTGGCGTTGACCATGTACTTGCATCTAATCAGGATGTTAACATCTTTGTATTCGATACAGAGGTATATTCTAATACAGGTGGACAGTCTTCTAAGTCTACACCTACAGGTGCAATCGCACAGTTTGCTGCTGCAGGTAAGGAAGTTAAGAAGAAAGATCTCGCAGCTATCGCTATGAGCTACGGATATGTATACGTTGCTCAGATTGCACAGGGTGCTGATTACAACCAGTGCGTTAAGGCAATCGCTGAGGCTGAGGCTTATCCGGGTCCTTCACTTATTATCGCTTACGCTCCATGTATCAACCATGGTATCAAGGGCGGTATGAAGAATGCTCAGACAGAAGAGAAGAACGCAGTTCAGTCAGGTTACTGGCATTTATTCCGTTTCGATCCTCGTCTTGCAGCAGAAGGCAAGAATCCATTCCAGTTAGATTCAAAAGAGCCTACAGTTAACTATCAGGAATTCATTAAGAATGAGGTACGTTATAACTCACTTCTTCGTGCTAACCCTGAGAGAGCTGCACAGCTTTTCGATAAGGCTGAGAAGGATGCTGCTGATAAGTACAACAGACTTGTTAAGTTAGCAGATAAATAATGAATTGAAAATGAAGTAACAATATGAGGCATGTGATAAGTGTTCTAAACATTTGTCACATGCCTTTTTTTGTGTGACAAGAATGTAAATATTTTGAAGAGTTGAAATAAATGTACAAAATGATTCGCTATAAAAGTATTGCGAATTGTGCAATGTGCACAAAAACAGGAAACTGTTTTTGTGAAAGTAGTTTCTTGTAAGGGAAATATAGGGATGATATAATAGAGGAAACTAAAAACATGAAAACAGTTTCCAAGAAGACTGCTGTAATACATAAAATATGAAAAAGAAGAAAAGAGGAGCAGATATGGAATTAAGAGAAACAATTTTGCAGGGAACATTGCAGGTTTTTAATGTTAAGGGACTTAAATTTACCATGGATGATATTGCATCAACACTTGGAATGAGTAAAAAGACGATATATACAGTATTCAATGATAAGGAAGAATTATTTCTCGCTATGGTAGATTATCTGTTTGACTCTATTAAAGAAGGTAAAGAACAGGTGATGAATAATCATGAGATGACTACATTGGAGAAGATAAAGGCAATTCTTAAGGTAATGCCTGAAGGCTATAAAGATGTAGATTTTAGACAGTTATATCTTTTGAAAGATAAGTATCCGAAGATATACAGTCAAGTTGAAAACAGGCTTGAAACAGGTTGGGAAAGCACCATTGCACTTTTTGAACAAGGTATGAGGGAAGGTGTAGTAAGGAAAATAAGTATACCGATTCTTAAGATGATGTTAGAAGCATCACTGGAGCAGTTTTTTCAAAGAGATATACTGGTGAGAAATCAGATAACATATATGGATGCACTTGATGAGGTTGTAGGTATACTGGTAAACGGCATAGAGGCAAGATAAGAGTTTGGAGTTATAAAGTATAGATGATTTTTGAAGATAGGAGAAGTCATGGGAGAACGTATTTATATCAATAATGATTGGGAATTCGGTGAGGTATTTGATGTAGATATGCTGGATGCAGGATATGATTCATGTGACTTGAAAAAAGTCAGGATTCCGCATACATGCAAGGAAATACCGTTTAATTATTTTGACGAGCATTTATATCAAATGTTAAGCGGATATCGCAGAGTTATTAATGCATTAAGTGAATGGGAAGGAAAGAGAATACTGCTTACATTTGAAGCGGTTGCACATTCCTGTACAGTATACCTTAATGGGGTAAAAATCGGGGAACATCATTGCGGATATACAGCTTTTACCATAGATATAAGCGAGACATTATGTTATGGAGAGGATAATATTCTCGTTGTAAAAGTAGATAGCAGAGAGAATCTTAATATTCCGCCTTTTGGGTATGTTATTGATTATATGACTTATGGTGGAATATATAGAGATGTATATATTGAGGTTAAGGATAAGGAGTACATAGAGGATATTTTTGTTCATTCTGAAATAGATACCTCAGTTATTTTGATATCTAATATCAGATTAAATCGTAAGATGCCTAAGTATAAGCTTAGACAGTATATTAAGAGTAAAGATAATGAAGAGTATACATTGCTACAGGAACGATATATCGTTGATGATATAGATGAGATAGAAATAGCAATTGATGTTACTAAACATGTAGAACTATGGGATATTGATAGTCCTTATCTGTATGACATTAAGACTGAACTGATAACAGATGGTAAGATAACAGACGAATCAGTTGTTAGATTCGGTTTTAGAAAAGCAGAGTTTAAGAAGGATGGATTTTATCTTAATAATAACAAAATCAAAATTAGAGGTCTTAACAGACATCAGAGTTTCCCTTATGTGGGATATGCGATGCCAAAATCCATGCAGTATATGGATGCTGAGGTTCTGAAAAATGAATTGGGACTTAATGCAGTTCGTACATCACATTATCCTCAGTCACATTATTTTCTGGAAAAATGTGATGAACTTGGTCTGTTGGTTTTTACAGAGATACCGGGTTGGCAACATATAGGAAATGAAGAATGGAAAAAGCAGGCAGTAGATAATGTTAAGGAGATGGTAATACAGTACCGTAATCATCCTTCAATAATATTATGGGGAGTTAGAATTAATGAATCAGGGGACGATGATGAATTCTATGTAAGAACTAATGAAGCAGCAAGACAGTTAGATCCATATCGTCCTACCGGAGGTGTAAGGGCGCATAAGAAGAGTAGTTTATTAGAGGATGTGTATACTTATAACGATTTTTCACATGATGGCAAAAATGCCGGCTGTGAGCCTAAAAAGAAGGTTACGTCTAATGACGATAAACCATATCTTATAAGCGAGTATAACGGACATATGTATCCTACTAAAGTGTTTGACTGGGAAGAACATAGGGTAGAGCATGCGATAAGGCATGCAAATGTACTTGATGCAGTATGTGGAGAGGAAGACATAGCCGGATGTTTCGGTTGGTGTATGGCTGATTATAATACGCATAAGGATTTCGGTAGTGGTGACAGGATATGTTATCACGGAGTTTTGGATATGTTTCGTAATCCGAAGCTCGCTGCTGATATCTATTCCTGCCAACAGGAAAAAGATGTTATTTTATCACTTAGTTCAACTATGGATATAGGAGAACATCCCGGTTGCAATAGAGGAAAAACATGGATATTCACGAATGCAGACAGCGTGAGGATGTATAAGAATGACAGGTTTATAAAAGAGTATCAGAGTAGCGATTCGGGATACAAAAATTTGAAACACGGGCCTATTGAGATTGATGATTTTATAGGGGATGCGCTGGCGGAAAATGAAGGCTTTACAGCTTCACAGGCTAAACAGATTAAGATGGCACTTAATTATGTGGCAAGATATGGTTTGTCAAAGCTTCCTTGGAAAATAATCTTTATAGCACTTAAGATGATGGTTATGTATCGAATGAAGCCTATACAGGCAGTTGAATTATATAACAAATATATAGGTGACTGGGGCGGTACTTCAACGGTATATCGTTTTGAGGCAATTAAGGATGGGAAAGTAGTGAAAACAGTTGTTAAGGAACCTATGACCAACATTAAGCTTGATATTAACGTAAGCAATACAAAGCTTAAGGAAGAGAATAGCTATGATGTTGCGGCTGTCAGATTACAAATGCTTGACGAGAATGGTAATAAACTTCATTTCTATAACGAACCGCTTGTCCTTAGAACAGAGGGAGATATTGAACTAATAGGAGAGTCTGTTATATCACTAAAAGGTGGTATGGGAGGCGCTTATGTAAGGACAATAGGTAAGAGCGGCAAGGGTACTTTAATAATACAAAGCGCTCATGCCAACGAAGAAAGAGTAGAATTTCTTATTAACTAATGTAAATAAGCATTTGTGCGAGGTTTCGTGAATGATTAAATAATGTTAATAAAAAGAGGTGTATCATGCAGGATAAATCAATAAGTATATTTGGAAATCCAATGAAAAAAAAGGTGTACAACAAAGCGGTAAAAACAAAACGTAAAAACATTAAACGCTTTGGTGATGACAGTAATGTTTCTTATCCGATTAATATTAATGATAATGAACATATAGGAAAGATTCTTGGAGTTAAAGATTTGAGGGTTATGGAACCATTAGACGATAAGCCTGTAAATGAAACTTTGGATACGGATAAAGGCATTATCGTAGGAAATATAAGAATGGGTTTTGGACATTATCGTATATCAATGGCAATTGCATCGGCGGCAAATGCCATGGGCTATACTCCGTACTGGATGGATTTGAATTCGTATAAACATACAACATGTACCAAGGTAATCAGTGCACAGAATGAATTGTATTCACTTGGTTCGAGACTTTCAGGCAAAAGTAAGTTGTTTAATAAGTTTGTGTGGGAACCGATGAATTATGAAGGATTCCGTAAGCTTAGCTATAATGCTTCGGACCAGAAGAATGCAGAACTTATGGCACCGGTGTTTGGAAATATTCCGAAACGAATACCGGTAATTGCTACTCACGTATGGCCTGCACAGGCTGCTATACATGCAGGAATGGAGAACGTTGTAAATGCAATTCCCGATAACTGGCCGATGGCACTTCATTATGCAGAAGGCAGTATTCATACGGTGCAGACACATTTTGCATATCAAGGGTACAGGATACTTAATGGCATGCAGGGTAAGGATGTTTTGAATCCTATGCCTGCAGAAGAAATAGTGTATACCGGACATTATATTGACCATGAACTTGTAAGCAATATTGAAACGGATTGCGATGCCAGAAAACAACGTAAAGAGAAAGGTCATCCGATGCGTTTTCTGCTTACTATAGGCGGAGCGGGCGCACAAAGAGAAATATTTGCAGCAATAATAAAGAAATTGTTGCCTGAGATTAATAAAAGAAAAGCGACTCTTTATGTAAATGTCGGTGATTATAAAAATGTATGGGAAGAACTTGTAAGAGATATACCGGAGCTTAGAAGCTGTTCGGAAGAGCATTTTGATAAGTGGGATAAAACACAGAAGTTTTGCGAAGAAGCTATGAACGGATATATAACCGGAGTGCATGCCTTTTATCATGCGAATATATTCGAAGCGGTATATTGTACAAACCTGCTTATGAGAAGCTGTGATGTGTTGGTTACTAAGCCGAGCGAACTGGCATTTTATCCTATCCCTAAGCTTTTTATAAAAAGAGTTGGCGGACATGAACAATGGGGTGCGATTCATTCTGCTGAAATAGGTGACGGAACTCTGGAGTGTGAGGATATACCGCATACTTTACAGATGCTTGAACTTTTTATGAAAGAGGACAGTTTGCTAAATGATATGTGTGATGCCATTATAAAAAATAAGCAGGCAGGTATTTATGATGGTGCATATAAGGTAGTAGAACTTGCTAATAAAATGCGCAATATGTAAATCGGAAGGAGAAAGGTTATGAAATTATCAGGAAAAGAAAAGTTTTCTTATGGATTGGGTGCTGTTGGTAAAGATATGGTATATATGCTTTCGGCAAGCTACATTTTATATTATTATCAGGATATATTAGGGGTTAGTGCAATAGCTATGGGTGTTATTCTCATGATAGCGCGTGTGTTTGATGCTTTTAATGATCCTATTATGGGTGTAGTAGTTGCAAAAACCAAAACTAAATTCGGTAAGTTTCGTCCATGGCTTATGATTGGAACGCTTACAAATGCAGTAATTCTCTATTTTATGTTTGCTGCACCACCGTCACTTGATGGTAGCGGATTGATAGCATATGCTGCAATTACATATATTCTTTGGGGTGTTACTTATACCATGATGGACATTCCATTCTGGTCAATGATTCCTGCATTTACGGAAGGAGGAAAAGAAAGAGAAGGGCTTTCTACACTTGCCCGTTCATGTGCAGGTGTTGGTTCTGCATTAATAACAATCATTACAATGATGTGCGTACATGCATTAGGTGCAGGAAATGAGAGAACCGGTTTTAAATGGTTTGCACTTATAGTAGCTGTGTTGTTTATTCTTTTTATTAGTTTTACCTGTATTTGTATTAAAGAAAAATCTACAGTTGACGTAGATTCACCTTCTGTTAAACAGATGTTTAAGGCGCTTCTTCAGAATGATCAGGCAATGACGGTTGTTATCAGTATTGTACTTATAAACAGCGCACTTTATATTACATCCAATCTTTTAATTTATTTCTTTAAGTATGATTTTGGTGGGGAAGGCTGGCATGGAAGCTATACCTTGTTTAATACATTTGGCGGAGGAATACAGATTCTTTCGATGATGGTATTCTTTCCTGTACTTCGTAAGTTTATGAGTACAATTAAAGTGTTCTATACAAGTATGATAATGGCAATCGGCGGATATCTGGTGCTTTTCATACTTATGTTAAATAATATAAATAACATTTATATCTTATTTATTCCTGGATTCTTTGTTTTTGTAGCATTTGGTATGCTTACCGTACTTACTACAGTATTTCTTGCAAATACCGTAGATTATGGTGAGTTCAAAAACAAGAGAAGAGATGAGAGCGTAATCTTTTCAATGCAGACATTTGTGGTTAAACTTGCCAGCGGATTTGCAGCATTGATTGCATCTATATGCTTGTCAATATGTAACCTTAGTGATAATGTAGAAGCTAATACAGAAGCAGTTGAAGCAGCGGCTTCATCAGTATTCGGACTTCGTATGACGATGACAGTATTACCGATAATAGGACTTGTTTTGGCGGTAATAGTTTTCTTCAAAAAATTTATTCTCACTGAAAAGAAAGTAGAAGAAATAGCAGCGAAACTTAGGGAAAAATAGAAACGGAGGAATTACTTGTGATAAGAAGAGAAAAAAACTACTTTGTTCTCAATACACAAAATACAACCTACTGTTTTAGAGTAATGGAAACCGGACATCTTGAACACTTGTATTATGGTAAAAAAATAAGTTTTACAGATGATATGGACGGAATGGATGCGTTAGTCGAAAAACAAGCCTTTTTACCGGGAAATACAACGGCGTACAATGATGAACATAAGAATTTTACCTTGGAAGATGTCAGACTTGAAATGTCAGCATACGGAAAAGGTGATATAAGAGAAGCATTCATTGAGGTGGTTCATGCAGATGGTAGCTATACCTCGGATTTCCTTTTTGAAGCGGCTGATATATCGAAAGGTAAGCCTGAGTTTAAAGAACTTCCGGGATCATATGATGAAAATGATGAAGTTGAATGCTTGAGCATAAAACTTAAAGACCATGAGTATAATGTCACACTTGAATTGAACTATTATGTGTATGAGAAATGCAATGTAATAACAAGAAATGCAAGACTTATAAATGATAGTAATGAGACTTTGAAGCTTCATAGAATGCTCAGCATGCAGATGGATTTCGATACCTCTGATTATGTGTTCACGACGTTTAACGGCGCATGGGCACGAGAAATGAAGCGAAATGATATAAGGATAACATCCGGTAAGCATGTGAATGCATCATATGCAAGTACTTCTTCAAGCAGAGCTAATCCGTTTGTTATGCTTAGTCATGAAAATACCACGGAAGATTATGGCGATTGCTATGGATTTAATCTTATATATAGTGGAAATCATTACGAGGCAGTTGAGGTTAGCAGTTTTGGGAAGACAAGATTTGTTTCGGGAATTAATCCACAGTCATTTTGCTATGTGATAGAACCGAGAATGTCATTTGAAGCACCCGAGGCAGTTATGACTTATTCGTGTCTGGGCTTTAATGAGTTGAGCTTCAATATGCATAGATTCGTAAGAGAACATATAGTAAGAGGTGAATGGAAGAACAAGCTAAGACCTGTATTACTTAACAGTTGGGAAGCATCATATTTTGATATCAGTGAAAGAAAACTCTTGAATCTTGCGAAAGCAGGAAAAGAAGTGGGAATAGAACTCTTTGTAATGGATGACGGTTGGTTTGGCGAGAGAAATGATGATACATCTTCGTTAGGTGACTGGGATGTCAATTCGAAAAAGCTTCCGGGTGGACTTTCGGGAATATGTGATAAGGTTAAAGCACTCGGACTTCAGTTTGGAATATGGGTTGAGCCTGAAATGATTAATGCAAAAAGTAGGCTTCATGATGAACATCCTGACTGGGTGCTTAGAATACCTAATAAGCCGCACTCAGAAGGACGTAATCAGAGAATTCTGGACTTAACTAAGCCGGTTGTACAGGATTATATCATAGATAAAATGACAGAGGTATTTTCCTCGGCTGATATTTCTTATGTTAAATGGGATATGAACCGTATATTTGCTGACTACTTTTCGGATTCGCTTTCAAGTGAGCAACAGGGAGAGGTAGCACACAGATATGTCCTTGGATTATACAGATGTATGAAGATACTCACCGAAAGATTTCCACACATTCTGTTTGAAGGTTGTGCAGCCGGTGGTAATCGTTTTGACCTTGGAATATTGTGCTATTTTCCGCAGATATGGGCAAGTGATGATACGGATGCAATATGTCGTGCGGAAATACAGAACGGATACAGCTATGGTTATCCGATGTCGGTAGTTGGTGCACATGTATCAGGATGTCCGAACCATCAGACGTTAAGAACTACACCGCTTGAAACAAGATTTAATGTAGCAAGCTTCGGGGTACTTGGGTATGAATGCAATCTGTGCGAAATGAGAACAGAGGATCTTGCTGCGATTAAAGCTCAGATAGAACTTTATAAAAAGTGGAGAGAAGTGCTGTGGAAGGGACGTTTCTACAGAGGACGCTCGTTTGCAGGAGAAATCAGTGCACTGATGAATACAAATGCAAACTGCATGGAATGGACCTGTGTGTCCGAGGATAAAACTAAGGCTGTAGGATTGCTTATGCAAAGACTCGTTGTACCGAATACAAGATTTGATTTATTTAAAGCTAAAGGCTTGGATTCTGATAAGGTATATCATTTTTATAACAGGCAGCTAAAATACAATGTGAAAAATTTTGGAGACCTGGTTAATACGGTTGCTCCGATTCATATTAAACAGGACTCATTCCTTCATAATATGGTTGCCAGATTTGTGAAAATGGACGGAGAAACTGAAGATATAAGGGCTTATGGCGATACACTTATGAATGCAGGAGTTAGGCTAAAACAGGCATTTGCGGGTACCGGCTATAATAACGAAGTACGATATTATCAGGATTTTGGCTCAAGATTATATTTTATGGAAACTGAATAAGCAGATGAGAACAGCATGCTCTAAGGCAATAGCGCATGCTGTTTTTGTACAAAAAAATGTCTGGTAAATAATATCCATTTATCTTCATTAGATTAAGGTTGAATTGCATTTTTTGCTATGTTAAAATTTATATAATTGGTTTGTTAAGGAGTGACATGGTATGAAGATAATACACTGTGCAGATTTGCATCTTGATTCCAAAATGGAGACTAATCTAAATAAAGAACAGGCTGCGGAGCGCAAGCAGGAGCTGTTTGCAACCTTTCTTCGCATGATTGATTTGGCGCATGAAGAAGGTGTTGGTGTTATCATTATAGCAGGTGATCTTTTTGATACGGCTGATTATGAACAGAAGAGAATTAAGAATAGGGTACTTGAGACTATAGAGAGCAATGGAGATATTGATTTTATCTATCTTAGAGGTAATCATGATAAGTCTGATTTCTTTGGGAGCCTTGAGAATAAGCCTGATAATCTTAAGCTTTTTGATGATGATAAATGGGAAGCATTCAGATATGGGAATGTACTCATAACCGGAATGGTTTTTTCACCAAAGAATAAAGGAACTAATATATATGATAAGCTTGTGCTTAAAGAAGAGGACATTAATCTTGTGGTTTTGCACGGACAAGAATCACACTATAAAGCCAAAAATGATGGAGAACTCATAGCAATTAAGGATTTACAGAACAAATATATAGATTATCTTGCACTGGGACATATTCATGAGTATAAGTGCGAAAGACTTGATAACAGAGGCGTATATTGTTACAGCGGTTGTCTTGAAGGAAGAGGCTTTGACGAATGTGGCGAGAAGGGGTGCGTGCTTCTTGATATTGGTGAGAATGGTATTGAGAGCAGATTTGTACCGTTGTCAAAGAGAATTTTTCATGAGGTATCGGTAGATATAAGTGAGTGCACTTCTGAGAAAGACATACGCGATGCAATAGAAGCCAAGATTCACGATGTAGTTAAGCCAAAGGATCTTCTTAAGATTGTACTTGTAGGAGAGATTGGTGAAGAATTGAATGTTGATATAGCATATCAGCTACAGTTTATTGAAGATAAATATTATTTTGTCAAGATGTATAACCATACTAAGCTTAAGATTGACTATATGTCATATAGAAACGATATATCACTTAAAGGTGAGTTTATAAGATATATAGAGAAGCTTGATATAAGCGAGGAGGAGAAAAGTAAGGTTATACTTACGGGAATAAGAGCGCTTGCAGGAAGAGAAATATAAGTGAGGGTGCATTATGTACATAAAAAGCTGTTATATAGAGAACTTTGGAAAGCTTCATGAATTTAATATAGAGTTTAAGCAGGGGCTTAATGTCATTAAAGAAGATAATGGCTGGGGAAAGACTACGCTTATGGCATTTATTAAGGCGATGCTCTATGGAATGATTTACAGACCGAATGCCAAGGAATTCTACGACCGTAAGAAGTATGAACCGTGGCAGGGCGGAAGATTCGGCGGATATATTATATTTGAAGTCGATGGTACGGAATATAAAGTCACAAGATTCTTTGGTAAAAAAGATGTGCAGGATGAATTTGAGCTTGTTGATATGCGTACAGGCAAGCCTTCTGATGCATACAGTGAGAAGCTAGGTGAAGAAATCTTCGGAATAGATATGGATTCTTATGAACGAAGTGTATATATATCGGGAGATAAGAGGTCATCTATTACTGACAGTATCAATGCCAAGCTCAATAATCTGATTGAGAATGCGGATGACATAGGTAACTTCGATAATGCATATGACAGCCTTGATAAGGTGATTAAAGCACTTAACAAACGAGGCGGAGCAGGTGAGATACAGAAGAAGAGTGAGAGGATTAAGGAACTTGAGGAAGCCTGTAATATTTGTGATAGTAAATCCCAACAGATAGAACTGTATCAGAATAATATAGCGGAATATCTGTTAAAGAAGCAGGAATATGAGACTAACATTAACGCTATTGATGATAGAATGGCAGGCATCGAATTATATAATAAGCAAAAACAATATACAGTTCTTAAGAATAAGGTTAATGAAGCTAAGAAAGATTTAGAAAAACTTGAGAAGTTTTTTGGTAAATATATGCCTGATGAGGACGAGATTGTAAGCTATAACAATATTTCTTCAGAGGTAGCGGCGTTAAATAACAGTATACAGGCGCTTGGTAATCTTAATGACATTAAAGAGTATAATGAGGACGAAGAGAAGGCAATTGAGAGAAGTATCGGGCTCTATAATGAGGCATCAGAGCTTGCGATTGAGATAAAGTCTGAACTGGCAGCGTGTGAGGCTGTAGCCAAGGAATACGAGGCAGTGAAAGCGAAGGACGAGGAATCCGACAATACACTGAATTCGTCAAAAGGACATAGTTCATTGTTGTATACGGTACTCATCGTTATGGCTGTTGGAATTGCAGGTTTTGGAGTAGTTGACTTGATTAGAAGTATCACAGGCTTCGGGGTTGTTTTTATTTTTCTCGGAATACTTTTGGCACTAGCATCCATTATTCCGTGCTTATCAGCTTCTAATCAGAAGAAGACCGCGATAAAAAGCATGCAAGAGGGCATAATAAGGCGTGATGAAGAATATAGGAATTTGATTAAAGAAAAAGAACGCTGTATTTCACAACTGCGTGATAGAAAAGCTGCTCTTGAAAGTGAGTATAATACTTATATTAATTCTAAGCTTGATGCACCTACAGGGAATGTTATTAAGGATTTATCACAGATACGTGATAACGTGATGAAATATAATAATTATCATAACTACATGGGAAAGCTTACTCATTGTGAAAGCCGGCTTAATGAATTCCTGGCTAATTATGATTATAGCGGATGTAACTGCTGTGAGTCATATTATGAGAAGCTTCAGTGTATAAGAGACAATCTTAGGGATTATAGACTTGTCAGAAATAATTATTCTAAGCTTAAGGTTGAATTTGATGAATATGAGAATGAGATAAATACCTTACGAAACAGACAGGATATATTAAGTGTTCCGGAAGAGAAAATCGGAGAGACAGATATAGTTACCCTGCAGGAGAAGCGAAGATATTGGCAGCATGAACTTCAGAAACTGACAGAGTACATCAGTCGAACCGAGAAGACTATTGAAGATATAAGTATAGAGGTAGACAGAAAGCAGGAATACGAGAGCGAGATTGGCAGATTAAAGGAAGAACTGCTGATACTTGAAGAAAAGCACAGAATATATACCATTACCAGGGATTCGCTTGCAGTTGCTAAAGAGAACCTTTCTACCAGATATATGGCAGGCATGAAAGCGGCTTTTGAAAAATACGTAAATATCTTTGAACTTACAGATAAAATTAAGCTTGGTCTTGATTTGAATACAAGGATGGAGAAGAATGGTAAAGACTGGGAAAGCAAGTATTTTAGTACAGGTTACGGAGATTTACTTGATATATGTGTTAGACTTGCTTTAGTCGATGCCATGTTTGTGGATGAACAGCCTTTTATTGTACTTGATGATCCGTTTGTCAATTTTGACGATAAGAAGCTTAATAAAGTCAGAGAAGCAATAGAAGTGATAGCACATGACAGGCAGATTATCTATACTGTGTGCCATGAGAGCAGAGCTTAAGAATATAACGTTTGGAGGAAAATATGGATTTAACTAAATTATCAATGTATGAATTAATCAAAAAGGAGGAGCTTCCGGAGATATATTCTGTCGGATATTATTTGAAGCATAAGAAATCAGGTGCAAGAATTGCCGTACTTGAGAATGATGACAGAAACAAGGTATTCTGTGTAAGCTTCAGAACTCCGCCTAAGGATGATACAGGTGTGGCTCATATAATTGAGCATACAGTACTTATGGGGTCAGAGAGATATCCGCTTAAAGACCCATTTAACAAGCTTGTTAATTCGTCACTTAATACTTATCTTAATGCAACAACATACCCGGATAAGACTATGTATCCTGTTGCAAGCTGTAATGATAAGGATTTTAAGAATCTTATGGGTGTATATATGGATGCTGTGTTTGCACCTAATGTAATTAAGGATGACAGGGCATTTAAGCAGGAGGGCTGGCATTATCAGCTCGATTCAGCAGATAGTGAGCTTCAGTATAATGGTGTTGTGTACAATGAGATGAAGGGTGCACATTCATCAGTAGACAGAATTACTTATAAAGAGATTATGGCATCTATTTTCCCGGATACGGATTATGCTAATGAATCCGGCGGTAAGGTCGAGGCTATTCCTGAACTATCATATGAACAGTTTGTGGAAAGCTATAAGAGACTTTATCATCCGACTAACAGCTATATTTATCTGTATGGTAATGCGAATATGGAGGAGAGACTTCTCTGGATAGATAAGGAATACCTTTGTAAATTTGATGCACTAGAGGATATAAGTGATACTATGCCGCTTTGGCAGGAGCCTTTTGCGGAAATAAGAGAGAAAAGATGCACATACTCTATAATGGAGAACGAGGATGAAGCGGATAAGACCAATCTTTGTTATGTTGCAGCAATCGATGATTTTAGTACAAATGTAAAGCTTAGCTATGCGCTTAAGCTTGTGTCATATGCACTTGTTGAAGCACCGGGCTCGCCTCTTGAGAAGGCATTGTATGATGCGGGTATAGGTAAGCTTGTATATGGTTCTGTTGACAGCATGAGACAGGGCTTCTTTAGTGTTGTGGCTAATAATACAAATGAAGACCGTAAGGACGAATTTGTAAAAATAGTAATGGATACTTTGAAGAAGATTGTTTCAGAAGGTCTTAATAAGAAGACTCTTGAAGCAGGACTTCATAATATGGAGTTTAGCTATCGTGAGCAGGATTTCGGACGTTGGCCGGGAGGACTTCTTATCTGTATCGGTATGATGCAGAGCTGGCTCTATGATGACGATATGATATTCGACTATTATAAGATGAATGATGTTTTTGCAGAGCTTAGGGAATTAATTAATACTGACTATTATGAGAAGTTAATTGAGAAATATTTGATTAACAACAAGCATGCTGTTGTGCTTACGGTTGCACCGGAAAAGGGACTTATTAATAAACAGGAGAAAGCTATAAAGGATAAGCTTCTTGCATACCAGAATAAGCTTTCAGATGCCGAGAAGGATAAACTTGTTGAAGAAACAAAGGCTCTTAAGGCATATCAGGATGAAGAGGATACCCCTGAGGCGTTGGAGACACTTCCGAGACTTCTCAGAGAAGATATTGACCCTAAGACACATACAACAGAGGTTGTCGAGAAGAAGCTCTCTGACGGAACTAAGCTTCTTCACAGTGATCTTCATACTAATGGTATAGGATATGTCAGACTTCTATTTAACACGGATATGGTACCGGAAAGACTTGTACAATATATTCCGATGCTTTGCTTTATAGGTAAAACGGACACAACCAAGCGCGGATACGTAGAGCTCGCTAATGAGATTCTTTGTAATACGGGCGGAACGGATGTTGTATTTAATAAGTATAGTAGTGTGAAAGATACAGACTGTACTACGGCGATTACTATAAAATCGAGAGCATTGTATAATAAGCTTCCGTTTGCTTTCGACATGATGGAAGAGATTATGTTTGATACTGATTGGACATCAGATAAACGTCTGATGGAACTTTTGGAAGAGAATATAACAGGAATGTCAAGATATTTTAATAATTCACCTCATTCCATGGTTTATATAAGAGGCCTTATTGATATTTCAAGAGACATGGCTTACAAGGAGGTTACTGATAATATTACTTATTATCGTTTCCTTAAAGAGTTTACGGAGAATTTTGAGAAGAATAAGGACGAATTCGTTAGAAATATGAATGAGCTTACACATATGGTATTTCGCCCTGAGAATCTTATCGTTCATTTTTGCGGTAATGATGAAGGTATAGCGATAATTGATAAATGTGTGGTTGATTTGAAGAAGAAGCTCTTTACGGATGAGGTTGAGCAAAAGAAACCTGAGTTTTCTTTTGAGTCAAAGAATGAAGGAATTAAGCTTGCTACGCAGGTTCAATATGTAGGTCGTGTTGGTAATTACAGAAGAGAGGGCTTTGATTATAGTGGAATAATACCTGTTGCCAAGAATGTGTTGGATGCAGATTATCTTTACCAGAATATCCGTGCCAAAGGTGGAGCATACGGAATCATTACTATGATGACCAGAAACGGTAATGTTGGATTTATTTCCTACAGAGATCCAAGACTTGAAGAAACAGATAAGGTATATATGGGCATTCCGGAATATCTTAGAAAATTCGAAGCTACCGAAGAAGAGATGACAGAGTATATCATAGGCGTTATAGGTGCGCTCGATACACCATACACACCAAGAGCAGAATCACAGCGTGCACTTGATAATTATATGTCAGGACTCACTGTTTCCATGATTCAGAAATCAAGAGACGAGATTCTTTCTACAACTGCGAAGGATATTAATGAGATTGCGGATTTGTTTGAAGCAGTACTCAACAATTCCAGACTCTGTGTTGCCGGTAATGATGAGAAGATTGCTGCATCAGATATGTTTGACAGTATAATAAGCGTGGAGCAGGATTCTTAATATGTTGATGATAATAGAGATTAAGAATTCTTAATAGTCTTTGATATTGACATGAATTAACCGCTTTGCTATAATTCAAAATTGGTTTGAATACTGATTTTGATTATAGAAGGCGGTTAATGTTTTTTATGGACAGGATTATTGAATTTGCGAAGAAGAATATTGTGTTATTAATAGCTATAGCGTGCGCAATTATAACATCGTTTATAATTCCGCCGGATAAGGAGTACCTTACATATTTTGATTTTAAGACACTTACATGCCTTTTCTGTGTACTTGCGGTAGTATGTGCACTTAAGAATATTAATTTCTTTAGAATATTGGCACAAAAGATTGTACAGATGTTTAAGAATACCAGAAGCGGAATACTTGCACTTGTATATATTACATTTATAGGTTCCATGCTTATAGCTAATGATATGGCGCTTCTTACATTTTTACCGCTTGGATATTTTGTGTTATCAAGCACTAATAAAGAGAAATACATGGCTTTTTGTTTTATAATGCAGAATATTGCGGCTAATCTTGGAGGTATGCTTACGCCGTTCGGTAATCCGCAGAACTTGTATCTCTACACTAAGTATGAGATTGATAATCTTGAGTTTATGGGAATTATGGTAGGACCATTTATCGTTTCAGTATTGTTGATTACGATAATATGTCTTATAGCAGTAAAGCCGGAGCCTTTTGGAATAGAAGATGAACCGATAAAGCTTGATAAGGGAAGATGTGCGTTTTATCTTATATTGTTCGCTCTGGCTATCGCTATTGTATTTAGAGGTATACCGTATCCGATTGGATTTGTTATCCCTGCAGTGCTTATTTTTGTTGACAGAAAAGCACTTAAGATGGTTGATTATCCATTGTTATTTACGTTCGTTGCATTCTTTATTTTTGCCGGCAATATGGCAAGAATTGATGTGGTTAGGGACTTGTTTTCTATGCTCCTTGAGAAGAGTACCCTTATCTTTTCTGTGCTTTCGTGTCAGGTTATAAGTAATGTGCCGACGGCAATTCTCTTATCACAGTTTACGGATAATTACCATGAACTCCTGATAGGTGTTAATATCGGTGGTGTTGGTTCGATTATCTCATCGCTTGCAAGTCTCATAACACTTAGAGAGTTTCAGAAGCATTATCCAAAGAAGACAGGAGCATACCTTGGCAAGTTTTCACTGCTTAACCTTGGATTTCTTGTTGTTCTTGTTGTGGTCTGTGCGTTATTTTTCTAAATTACCGCTTAGAGCCGGAGAAAGAAGTAGCCAGGCGGTAAAAAGTAGAATGGCCACGGCGAAATTACCGCTTAGAGCCGGAGAAAGAAGTAGCCAGGCGGTAAAAAGTAGAATAATCACGGTGAAATTACCGCCTGAGAGCAAAAAAAATGCACTTAAGGCGGTATTTTTATAAGGAAATATGCTAAAATGATCGTATAATAAGTGTAAAGCACAATTTAATAAGAAAAAATATGGAGGTCATATGGATAACGGTGCAAGTAGCTACCGCCGTTTTCTTGAAGGGGATGAAAGTGCTTTTGATGATATTATAAGAGAATATCGTAATAGCCTTACTTTTTTTATTAATCGCTATGTACATGATATTGATGCAGCTGAGGATATTGCCATTGACGTATTTATGGAGCTTATAGTATATAGGAATCGCTATAATTTTAAAACCTCGCTAAAGACATATTTATTCATGGTTGGAAGAAGCAGAGCGATTGATTACATAAGGCGTCATAATAAGTTTAGGTTGGTTGAATATGACGAAGTGGCTGATGAACTTACGGATGATTATGAGGTGGAAGATACCCTGCTTCAGGATGAGCGTAAAAGAGTGATTAATAATGCGCTGTCTGAGCTTCCTAAGGATATGAGAGTTGCCATACATCTTGTCTATTTTGAAGAGTTGTCGTACAAGGAAGTGGCAGAAATCATGCGAAAGACTACCAAACAGATTGATAATCTCTTATACAGATCAAAAGACAGACTACGTACCATTCTTGGAAAGGAAGGTGAGCTTTTGATATGAGAAGAACAGACGAAGAATTTAGGAAAGAAGTATTTGAGCGTGCAAATGAAACCTTAGCAAGGAAAAGAAATACGCGAAACACCATATATAAATGTGTAGGAACAGCAGCTGCTGTAATATTAGTAGTACTCATAGGAAAGGGCGTTCCTGCGATAATGAGCGGTGCCAAATCCATGGCAGCAGATAGTGCTGCCCCGAATATGGAATGTTGTCCGGCTAACGGAGATGGTGATATATATAACGGGGGGATTACAGGAAGTGCATCAAATGGCATAGTTTCCAGTGGTATTAAAGATGGAGCTTCACCAAATGATGAAACAGAGAGTATAAGTACTCCGGTAGAATATGAGGCAAAATACGTAAGAATTGACGGCACAGGAGATATATTTTCTGAAATTCACGGAAGCGGAATCGAAGAAGCTAATGGTTATGGGAAAGGAATTCCTATGACTATTATTGATAATAAGAAAGCTTTGGATATTATTGTGAACGAGTTAAAAGAAAATCAGTCTGTATGGAATTCAGTTGATGATGTTTCCGGTTTGTATAATGAGGACTTCTTTGAGAAAAATGCAGTGCTTCTTGTGTACATAAGTGAAGGAAGCGGTTCTATAAGACATGAGGTTACAAATGTTGTACTTAAAGGTAAGGATTTATATGTATATATAGACAGAATAGTACCTGAGGTAGGAACCTGTGATATGGCAGGCTGGTTTGTTATGGTTGAGGTTGATAAAGATATCCTTGCCGACAATAGTTTCGGAAGTTATGCTATATTCAACTAGAGGAGGTTTATTATGAATAGAAAGATAATTATTGGAGTAGTCATAGCGGTAATGCTGATTCTTTTTGGTTCTGTGGATGAATTATGGGAGACGGAGCAGAACAGTTTCGAAGTGGGAGACGGAACACATATGGACGATATCTTTTATGAGCCTGTAGGTTTTGCGGTGACCCCCTCTGCCATTTAATTAAGCATACTATAACTAATATATAAACAAACTCGGGTAAATTAATTTGCCCGAGTTTTTGTATGCTCAAGAAATACTTGACATATATTTTGAAAAAATATATAATAAGCTCATCTGAATTTTTCAATGCGTTTTCGCAATTTTTCTTTTGGGAATTTCTCCCGCACATTTCCGATTTAATTTCAAAATAGAGAAGGTGATAGTAGTTTTTTTGCCGGTTATAAGTGGCCGTTTTTTTGATGCAATTATTAAGTAGCTGTTTGTGGGATTGTATTATAGTTTCGCAAATGTCAAATTATTAAGTAAGAAAGGAGATTTATGCGTAAAAGAAGTAAAGCAACTGTTGTTTTGTTGATGTTTACCATGCTTTTACTTGTTTTTGCTGTCGGAGTTATCTATATAAACAGAGATAGACTTGGAGAATACAAGAAGCTAATAGATGAACTGAGATTTGAGATTAATAATCATAAAATGTATGTTTATGTAGCGGACTGTGATATAGAAAGCGGCACAATAATTGATGAAAGCATGATAAAAAAGAAAGAAATATATACAGAGCTTGAGGAAAATTTGTTTTTTGATGAAAAGATGATAGGCTATGAGGCACTAATTGATATTTCGAAGAATGAGCCGCTGAAAGCCAATATGTTCACGGAATTCGTTATATCAAGCGAGTATAAAGAGTATGAGGTGAGTACGGTTGAGATAATGGATGACCAAAAGGAACACGATTATATTGACATAAGAATCATGTTTCCGGATGGTGCTGATTACCTTGTTGTACCACACAAAAAAATATTTGATCTAAATTCTGAAAATCTTACATTCAATATTCACTGTTCTGAAAGTGAAATTCTTACAATGACTTCTGCAATAATCGATACATACACAATCCCAGGAACGAAAATGTATGCAGTACGCTATATAAATGGTGCCGCTCAGGAGAGTGCCATACCTAATTATCCGGTAAGGAATGAGACTATAACAATAATAAATACAGATCCTAATGTTGTATACAGGGCAAAGGAAACTATTAATAAAAATGTGAGGGAAGCACTCGAAAACAGAATGAAAGGCTTTGAAAATGAAGGAGGATGATAATTGTTGAATAGGATAATCAGCTTTTTGGGCCTTGAAAGATGCGATTTAGTCCTATATTTAGCCGGAATATATAATTCTATTAAAATGAGTACACTGGTTATTGATAATTCATATTCGAAAGATCTTTACTATGCAATAAATAAAGGTGAGGACTATGAGGTTGAGAGAGGGTATGTTACATATGTGCAGGATTTGGATTATAGCAAAGAAGTCTTCAATGGATTTGATTGTGTGATTTTTTATGAGGGATTAAATCCTAATTCTATCAATATTGCCGCCTCTGACATTCTTTTTATTGTATCTGATTATACGGAAGCTGTTATACGTCAGATAAGAGGATTCTATGAATGTGATATCAAGAAAGGACTTGATTTGGCAGAGAAAACTCATGGCAAAGAACTAAAGATGTATTGTATTTTGAGGGATAAGATATCACGGAAAATATCGGATAAGCTGGTATGCTCAATGCTTGGGTGCAGTAAATCAGAGTTTGCTGGTTCGCTGCTTTTTTGTGAGGAGGATTATCGAAGGTATATTGATTTGGGATTTAACAGCAATAATAAAATACAAGGGTGTAGCAAAGAACTTAAGGAGGCACTGACATTTATCTTTGCACATACTGAAGAGATTGATTATCCGGCGGCAAGAAAAATAGTCAGAAAGGCGTGAGGTAATGATATATGTAATTAAAAGAGAGGATAAGCTGTCTGATAAAGAGAATGCAGAGATGGTAACGGCAGTTTTAGCAGTTAACCTTTCACTTAAATATTCACTAAGAACATTGGCGATACAGTTTGTAAGAGAAAGCAGTGTGGAGAAGCTACTTGGAATCAGAACAGATGATAAAAAGTCCCTACATACAGAAGGGATAGATGGGCTTATAAGATATCAAAGTTATTCCATGCTTACCGGTGAGCATTTTGATATGTGCACGGTTTCGGCGCTTAAAAGCAACCGTCTTCTTGATGTAATGAGACCATCAGAAGCAGAAGATATCCTTCGGGATATGGCTGGGAAAGTTGATGAGCTTAAGGAAATTATAAGGGTAGCAGGGGAGGCGTATGACAATGTTATCATTTTGGTTGATTCGGGAGAGCAAGGATTGGCGACATTTGATGAGTGTATAGAAAGTTTTAAATATATTCAGATTATTCCTGTAATGCAGGGAAAAGTTCCCGGTATTACAAGAGATGAACGGGTGGTATATCTGATACATGATTACAATTATGACAGTTATTTTTCGACTAAGTACTATAGGAAATGTTTAAATACTCGAAGGGTATATGTTTTGCCTTATAATATTTCGTTTAAGGATTCCTGCCAAAAGGGTGAGCTTATAAAGTTTTTCGCAAAGAACTTGAGGGTTGACTGTGAGAATTACAGGCGCGCCAAAAAGGAGGATGCGAATGCAGAATTCATTTTTGAAACAGAGGCATTTATCAGGAAAATTCTTACGGAGAATGATTTGAAGGATAGTGATGTTGTTAGGGAAGATAATCTATGGGAAGACAGAAATTTTAAAGAAATTATAAGAAAAAAGAATGTTAAATGTCACCTAAATGGCGAAAATATTGTTGTAAAAGAGACGGGAGTTTTACGTAAGCAGATTAAGACAACATTAGGTACATCCGAAGATTCCATGAATAGCAATCTTAATAGAACCAATTTCCTTTACAGAACCAAACAACAGAATTTTGACAAGCTGGCAAAGATTGCTGCGAGTCATAACAGAAGTATAAGCTCTGAGATGGATTATGTTCTAAAGAATTATTTTAGTTACTATGATTCTGCAAAGTCCTTAACAGAAAGGGAAACAAGGAAATCGGGAAGTAAGAATGAATATTTGATTGAAGGAAAGTAGGGGATTGGTTGCAGGATAATATGATAATCATTGTTTTGCTGATAGGAATATTACTGCTTTTGGGGATATGTGTAGTATTTGTAAGGATGAGGTCTAAGAATAAATGGTATGAGCCGGATTATGAACCGGATACTATTGAGAAGTTACAAGACGATGTTCTAAAGATGTTTAATAACATTCTTAGGGAAAACTTAAATGAAATGAAGCTTTCTGCAGATGAAAAGAACATTCGAATTAAAGAAAAGAGTGAGATACGTAAAGCACTCAGAGAAGCCGGAATGGGTGATATGGCATACAAATCATACATAATAAGATTTATTTATGACAAGATGCGTTTCGGTTATCTGGGAGTTAATAAGAGGAATATATATAGGTTCATTCATTTTGATAACAGTGATTTACTAACAGGTAGGGATAAATGGGAGATTCTTATATACATTTATCATTACAAGTATGGTAACGATAAAGATTCTATACAGAGACTTATACTTGATTATGAGTTACATCAAAAGCGAAGGCTTAATAATGGAGTTTGGGCTCATGTAATAACTAAGGAAGATATTGATGGTATATATTCAAATGAGCTAAACGGAGTGAAACTTGGATATGAAGATATGTTATACATTCTTGCAAAAAGGATATTTGCAGATACCAAGGGTTTTGGGGCAGCAGATTTATTGTTCGATTATTCTATTGATGAAATAGAAGGCGGTGTTTCAGGAGTTCCTGTTGATCTTTCTGATAATATGACAAGGAGGCAGAAAGAAGTAAGTGATTATTCTTATAATTCAATATGGATTATGTTCTCGGGTATCAATATAAGGCTTGAATTTATGGGGTTTGAGAGTCAGAAAGAACTTATCAGAGTATGTAGAAATATATACAAATATAATGCGCCGTATGCTTTGTCGCGTCAGAACGGTTATGTAGTTTCCACTATGAAGGATGGTTCACGAGTGGTTGTTGCGAGACCTCCGTTCTCTGATTCATGGACATTTCTCGTGAGAAAATTTGACTCAGTTATGACCAGAGCTCCTGAGGAACTTATAAAGGATGAGAATAATTATATACCGATTAATATCATGAAATGGTTTATTAAGGCTTGCCTTACAATTGGCATAACAGGGCAGCAGGGAACAGGTAAGACAACTTTTCTCAAAGCACTTATAAGATATATTCCTGAGAACTTGAATTTGAGAATTCAGGAGATGACATTCGAGATGGCATTAAGAGCAGAATATCCGGAACGTAACATATTAACTTTTCAGGAAACCGGTGAGATTAGTGCGCAGGAAGGATTGGATTTTCAGAAGAAAACAAACGGAGCTGTTAATATCCTTGGTGAAATATCTACTTCAGAAGCGGCAACCTTTGTTATACAGACTTCAATGGTAGCATCAAGAATGTCTATGTTTACACATCATGCCAATACTGCAAAGAGTCTTGTTAGATCATTTAGAAACAGTCTTCTTGAAACCGGTAAATATCCCGATGCGATACTTGCTGAAGAGATGGTTTCCGAGACAATTAATATTGATTGTCATCTGGAGATAAAAGATGGCCATAGATATATAGAACGTATTACTGAGATTATTCCGGCAAAGAATAGAGGAGAGGATTTCATGACAAGGGATATTGTTGTGTTTAGAAATGGAACATACATACTTTTAAATATGCCATCGCCAAATACGCTTGATAAAATCAATAAAGCATTGGAAATTAATGAATTAAAGGAGTTTGAAGAAGAACTGGATATTATGAACAGGCTTAGTGAGGTTATGTCTTATGAATCCTAAGAATATAATAAGAACTTTGAGAAACGAACTTATGAGATTATATCCGGATGATATGTCTACTGCTAATAGTAAAGCGGTGAAAATACTTACTAAGAGCATAATTTTAAGTATTTGCTATGGAATAATCCTTATATTTCTCTGTGATGGAGATGTGATTATTCTTACGATGGGTTTCGCCACGATTGTGATACTTTTTGCTGACACGATACGTGGAGAGATTAACAAGCTTGAATATGAATTGCTTGTTGGACTTAGAGGATTTCTGGATGATGTGAGGCATTGCTATTATGAAACCGGGATGATAGATGATGCACTGTTTATGACTATGGATTCTGTTTCGTACGAACTTGGGTTACATGTTAATTATTTTTATGATATTTCGATTGCTGTCGATCCGGTGGAAGCTATAGATAAGTATATGGAGAGAATGCCAAATCATTTTTTCCTTGCTTTTGCATCGAATTGTGCTTCGATAAATGAATACGGAGACAGTGATTCCGAAGGACAGAGTGTGTTCTTGAAGAATCTTAATTATCTTAAGGAATCAATAGGTGATGAACTTTTGCATCTTGGATTGGTGAGGATGTTATTTAGCGGATTAGTCACAATATGCTTGCTGCCTGTTTTCCTTATTAAGCCGCTTGAAAGCTGGGTAATGTCGGTTTTTGAGGATTTAAGCGCCTTTTATCAGGGTAAAGCAGGTGTGATTGTTGTTATTCTTATATGTGCACTTTCATTTATTTTTCATCAGATGATTATTGCTATAAAGGGTGACAGTAAAGCAGTTGAAGCTAACCATCAGGTTCTTGATATGCTTCTTGGGAACAGAACAATAAGCAGACTTACGCGAAAGTATAACGAGGCTAATGTGAACAGGACTATCAGAATAGAAGATATGCTAAAGAGAACCGGAGATAATATAGGGACAAGAAGATTTTTCTTAAAGAGAATATGCTTTGGAATGATGTTTTTTTTACTTATTAATCTGGTTATGCTTACATCGCTTCATGATACGCTTAAGACACTTCGTAACGATTTTAGTCATGAATTTACATCTTCGCTAATACCGGGTGAAGAGTATAGGACTGTAATGCGGCAGGTAGCGGGGAAATATATGAGTATCTATGAGAAAACGCATGATGACGCAATAATTGAGAAAATGATTACAGAGGATAAGCTGGAGCCTGTGTTTGCCGAGATGATATTTAATTCAATAAAAGAGAGGTTTGGTGAGCTAAATAAGAACGGATATAGTATGGACATGTTTTTGTTTGCTGTGACGGGAGGAATACTAGGATATTTTATTCCGTATCTGATGCTACTATACAAAGTCAAATTATCCGGACTTGACAAGGAGAATGAACTTGAACAATTTCAGACAATGGCGCTTATTCTTAGAAATATGGATGGTATTACGGTAAATGTTGTGCTTGAATGGCTGGTTCGATTTGCAAACTGCTTTAGGGACAATATTAACAGATGCATAATTGCATTGGAAAAATCAGAAACAGAAGCATTGGAGGAGCTTAGAAATGAACCATATAAGCCATTTTCATATTTTGTAGACTGTCTTATAGCAATTGATAAGACGGGTATAGTCAATGCTTTTGAACCAATTGAACAGGAACGTACATATAACAGAGAAAAACGAAGACAGGAAAGAAGAAATGTTTTAGAAAGAAAAGCGAGGCTGTGTAAGATGATAGCATTTATTCCTACGTATGCAACATTTTTGGGGTACCTGATATTGCCATTTGCAGTTTCGGCGATGAATATGCTAAAAGAATTTCCTGTGATATAAAGGAGGACACAATATGGATGAATCATCAAATAAAATGCTTACTATGATAGCAGGAGTTATTCTTACTTTACTTGTAATTACGGCAGGTTTCTTTATATATACCAATGCTAAGGATAATATGGAAGCTGCTATCAATCAGATGGATGAATTGTCAAACAGTATGATTGAATCAAGGATAACTCAGTATACCGGTAGTCGTGTGAGCGGAAGAACGGTCATTAATGCTATTAACTATTTCTATGATAAAGGGGAGAAGATATACATAACAGTAAAGATTGGAGAAACAAGCACTACCTATCTTTATTCTACTGATTTGAGAAGTTCGCTTGGTAGAGCCGGGATAAGTGAAGCAGAGGATAGCGCAAGCAGTACTTATATTAATCCTATGCTTGATTTTTCAGGGAGTATAGAGCGAAATGCTACAACCAAAGCGATAAAAGGAATCAGATATGAGGTAATAGACTAGAATGAGCGATGGAATTGCTACAGAGTTTTTCGGTAGTGTCATGAATATTTTTATGATAATTATTGCCGTAACTTTTTTCGCTATTTTAACGGAAAGATATGGCGTACTTAGAAAAGCTGTTTTTAGTAATGATATACAACAGGCTGTATATGAGTCATATATAGAGACTGATATTAACAGATGCATAAAAGGAGACGGAGTGTGGGCAGTGATAAATGTTTTGCCGCATAATGTAAAGCTTTATATTGATGAAGTTTTATATGATTTGGAAAATTTGGATATGACATGTCTTTATAAATGTATAGAACTTAATAAAGAATATCGCCTTAAATACACATATGCCTCGGATGGTTTACTTTTACAGGTGGATATCAATGAATTTGGAGGTGTGTAGTAACGAATGGCAGAGATACTGGATAAGATAACTGTATTTTTCATAACAGCTATATTGCTTTTTGTTGCGCCGGTTTTTCTGATTGCTAACAGATTGGATCAGACATCTCAATCTTATATAGATAAAGCAGTTACCAAATTCGTTGATGGTGTAAGAGTGACCGGAATAATATCAGTTGATGAATATGAAGCATTATCAGAAACGTTAGATTTAATACAGCCTTGTTGCAATATAAAAATAATTGTTTCAAGAAAGGAGGTAATACCAAAAGAAGAAGGAGAAGTATTTGCTTATTATAAGGATACATATACAAATGAATTGCTTGAATATATGTATTCGGATAATAGGAATAATATCTATCTTAGTGCAGGAGATTATATTCAGATGTCCGTCACTACCACTAAACCTACTATAGCGCAGAGGATTATAGGTTCAGATTTTTTTACACCATTACATATATCCTATGGTGGCTATGTGGGGAATAATCCATACTAGGAGATTGACTATGAAAATGTCATTATTAGCGATAATAGTTTCGGGGATATTTATATGTTTTATGACTATTATATACTGCGATACACAGGCAGAGAGTAATTCGGTTGCGATTGAAAAGCAATACAAGTCATATGTAATGTCTGCGTGTGATGCAGCTATTGGGGAAGCCTTGAACAACAATCAGATGGAGGATAACAGGCTTTTTGCTTCTTGTGAAACCAGAAAAAGAGCTGTGAGTGCATTTTTTAGAAGTCTTATGCTTTCTTTTAACAGAACCGAAGTCAGTGTTAATGAATTAATAGCTTATGTTCCTGTTATTTTGTTGATTGATAATGATGGATTGTATATTTGGAGTGATAATGTTACCTCAGACAACATTACGGATTACGACTTTGTGGGGGATGTATATGAATATAGGGGATGGACAGAGGCATTCGGTGATGAAATTATTATTCGATATCATTTGGATGATACGGTAGAGCTTATTAATGTTAATACCGGAGAAATGGTTGCCGGAAAAAGAGAGTTCGTTTCAACATCAGCTATTGGTAAGAACATATTTTTTTTGAATGATAAAGAGGCTTTTGAACAAAGACGTAATCAGACTATATCTGATAACATAGATGGAGTGTTACAGTATTGTCTTGCGAATAACAATGCTTATAATCCGAATGATATTAGGTATAGTGTTAATATTCTAAATAATCAGGAAGATGTAGAGATTAATTCGCCTACGGTTTTGGCATTTTTACAAGGTAATCAGCTTATGAAAAGTGACGGAGATGTGTTAAATGTATATGCATTTTCTGCAACAGGAATAATGGATAAAAGACATTATTTTATTGATGAAACTAAGGGGAGATATTATTGTTTCGAGGAATTATGTGAAAATGGTTTGATTGAATGTATAGACGGACTATATTTCTTCGACGGAAATGTTATAGAAAGACTATACACAAGTATGGAGGAGTGCGCGAAGCAGGGCGCATATCCCGGAAGATAATAACAGACAGAGGAGGAACAAGATGAAAAAGGGTACAATAGCTTTCTTGATAAGTATGCTTGTTATATGCATTGTGCTGGCATGCGGCGGAATCTATTATTTAGATAATGGTTACATTATTAGTAAAGAGAAATTAAATAATAATCCGACTAATTTTGCCGCAGGTGTTACGACTATTGAAGCGATTACAACTAAGCCTGTGGTTGATTTATCAGGCGGTGTGCTTGAGGAAAGCTCAGAAAATGTTGCAAGTGAAGTTGCTGTTGTTGATACATCTGCAGTAACGACAAATTCAACAATTGAGAATACGACTACAAGAGAAAGAACTACAAGAATAGTAGAGAGAGTGACAACACAAAGTACGACTACTGCTACACAGGCAAGTACGATGGAAGAACCGACGGCAGAGGCAGATACGCCGGAGGAGACAACTACAGAAAAGCAGAACGTGGCAGAAACTACTACGCAAAAGGATACGGCAGAGGAGCCAACAGCTGATCCGGATAGTACGGAAGAAACAACTTCCAGGAAATCCATACGCGAAGCGTTTCTTGAAATGGGATTTTTAGAGGAACCGATTGGTGGAGGTACAGGAGTAATGACATCAATAGATGTTAATTCCATAACTCTTCCATATGAACTTCCTTTTGAGCTTCCGCCGCCAATGGGCTGATAAGTAGGGAGTAGATATATGTACATAAATGCAAGAAAAATATTAATGAGTTTCTTTATATTGATGTTTTTCTTTTGGAGTAATATGAGTTATGTCTGTGCTTACGATTATAGCGATAGTAATGCTGCAGATAACGCGTATCAGAATAACAATGGAACGGTCATTTTTCCGAAAGGCTGTAGGTCAAGATGGAGCGGATTCCTGATATATATTGTTAATGAAAACGCAGAACTTATGTCTGAAGTAAAAACTGTTGTAAGCCTAGAGGATTTGCCAAAAACAAGTGTAACGAAGATGTACACAAGGCTTGGCGGCGGTGAGGTTGATTTAACAGATGAGGAAGTAAATGTAGGAATAATATGGGGATATCCGCCGTTTGACGAGAATGGTAATGCATGCGGTGAAGAGATACGAGACTGGATGCTTATGGAGAATACAGGAACCGGATATAATTTGTATGCAGTAATTACTGAATATTTTATCGAAGATAATGTAAACATACTTGAAGAATTCATAGAGAATGACTGGTATCTTATAGTAGAGCCGTTCTTTTGGTTCATGTATTATGAGGGATATGATGCAAGTGGATTTTATATATGTGATACGGCGAAAGGTATTGCGGAAACCGAGAACTATTTGAATTCGATATATAACGTCACAGGGGATGATGTGTATTACGGACCACGTAATTTCAGGAGATATACTAATAATAATTTTCCTAATTCATGCAGATTTGTTGAGAGCCAGTTCGGTATTCCTGTTCTTTATGAAAATGGGAAGATAAAATCAGGTATTCTTACCAATAATGAGATAATAGAGAATGCATATGGCATTATGAGTTTCTGGGCAGGCAGTGTTGATGATGCCGGCCCGGAAAACATTACTGAGAAAGAAGAAAATCCGGATACCGGTGAAGAGTGGATGCGCTTGATTTCTGATGAGGTTATTGCAGAAGGTGAAGGAACAGAGATTGATAAAGATGGTTTGTATTATATCTCAAACAAGGCAGTGGATGATGCGGTAGATATTTCAGATGGAATATCTCCGGGTGAATATGTTGAAAATTATTATGAGGCAGTGCCTTTGTTTTTGGATAATTCGAATCTAAGTATAATGCAGAGAAATATAAGGAGAAAAGAAGTAGCCAAGTACATATACAAATGGCCGAATATGGTTAATGTTCAAGTGGGGAGTAAGTGGATTAGCAATTGGCAAACCTGCCCGGCATGCCTTGGAGAAGGGGAGATATCCGGTGACTATGAATATGAAAGAAAGCAGTGTAATTCATGCGGAATTATAGTTAAGGCGGTTGAATGGGGTATGACTTGTCCGCAGTGTGAAGGGTATGGAGAACTTAGGGATATAAGTCATTGGCATGAGCCGTCACTTAGAAAATGTTCGACTTGTAATGGTAATGGATATCTTGAAAGCGGATCAAAGTTTTATAAGGAAATCTGTCTTAATGAAGAATGTGGTAATGAAACGATATATGAGCATGGCTATATGCAGGGAGATACATGGGGTGAGATATGTTATTCCTGTCAGGGAAAATTGATAATTGAGTATGAAGAAGATAAGGATAAAGCTTGTGGTGCGTGCGCTGGAAATGGCTATATATGTTCTTATTGTGGGAATCCGGAAGACTATACGACCCATGACCTTGAAGAAGAAATTGAATGTACAAGCTGTAACGGAAGTGGATTAGGAAATATTATAGAGCAAGGTTATTATCTTGAGTGCGACTATTGCAAAGGAAAAGGGGAGATACCTACTGATGAGTATTATGTATGTAATGGTTGTGGAGAAAAGAATCCTGCTTTTCAAGAAATAGCATGCTCAAACTCTGATTGTGAAAATGGATGGTATACTGTGACTGCTACTGATGAAATATGTGAAGATTGCAATGGTACAGGAAGAGTCGGACCATGGTTTGATGTGTGTGATGCATTGGGGTGTGATGGCGGTATAATACATGGAAGCGAATATAGAGTACAATGTCCTGATTGTAAGGGGAGCGGAACACAAACCATACACAATGATTTCTGCGATGCATCAACGGCAAGCTATATTAGGGCAGGATATGAGGATTGTGGTGAATGCGATAATGGAGAAAGTTCTACATGGATAGAACCTGTATACGCAGAATGTGCTTACTGTAATGATGGATATTATATGGAAGTCGTTGGAGAATATTACGAATGTAATTCATGTGGAAGTGGTTCGGAAGAATTATACTCAGGACATTACACAAATGGATTATTAGAAGAGTGTTATATCTGTTATGGAAGCGGAATATTCGGAGTGGAGAAAGGAAAAGCGATATATTGCAGCATATGTAAAGGGAAGGTAGGCTTTGTGAAGTATGTTCTGCTCCGGGGTGTAATCTGATAGAACCGGATTATGAGATACATGGCTGTATGGATTGCGGCGGAGATTTTTTCTGCGAAATAAATGGTATAGACTATTGTGACGGTAATCATGACATGACATGCTTCGGTACCGGATTAGTATACCCACCGATAGAAGAAAAGGGTTATTTTGATAAATGTGAATTGTGTAATGCAACAGGTTTCCTTGATGCGTGCGAATATTGCCGGAATGGTAATTTTACTATTTTACCTGCAGGCGGAAGTGTAGAGTGTGGATTGTGTAAGAGCAATAAAGGGACTGAGCATGAGGGGATGTATGATGCCGGATATGCTGAGCCTATATATGAACTTAAACAGGATGATAAAATGCCTTTTATACAGAAAGAAGAACTTATAGAGGTCGAGGCTGAATTAAGATATCAATATATTAATCGTATAGCGTTGTATAAGTTAAAGACATTTTCAGTGCTTAATAAAGCTTTGGAAAAAGAGATGTTCATATATGAAAATCCACTTGAAAGTATCGGAGAAGTCTGTGCTACGGCAGTTGTATATACAGGGGATGAGGATGATTTTGAAAGAGCGGAAATTCTATTAGCACCATATGGTGTGCAAGGAGTGGATTTATCTGCCGGTGAGCATTACTATTTTGCGAATCTTGAGGATAAAGTTATAGAATGTGCTTCCGAGGTTGAATATAAGAATCGTTTGGAAACAGATAGAAATAAAGCGGCAGAATTTATATATAAGAATTCGTGGAGTAGAAATGATTATCTGTCAGTTGTTTTGGATGATAATGAATATATGTTTCTGGATAATACCAAAGTGAATGGGTGCATCATAGAGAAAAATCAATATTTAACTACAGCAGCTGATAGCGAATATGCTTACGGTTACGCATGTGAGTGTGCAGATATAGATGACATTAATTCCATGAGACTTATAAGTGAAACGTCGATATTGTCTGTAAAGGAAGAGGCAGACACGGAAGCTTTATACACGACTGCAATAGAAGCAGAAGTTGAATTATGTATGGGTATGGTAAGTGCTAAAGGAACAGGGCAAACGTTATATTCGGGTAAAAGCTATTATGGTAATAAGGCGGATAATATCTATAATCATGTTATGTATCGTGAGGGATATGGAATAAATCATAACGGAGGAGATCCGGATGACGGATATAATATTGTTGTGGCTGAACCGATAGAACCTTGTGTTATTGTTAGAAACAATGATATGACGAAGGAAACGAAGCCATCAGGACAACTTGTTGATGTTATGGATACTGATTATCAGCTGTTGCTTGATTCTTTTTATTATATTCAGATATCAGAAAATATTAATGAGGATAAATATGCTAAGAGTAAGTTTATTAAATTTCCGTTTACGCTAAATTATAATGGTATATATTATTATACGCGAAGTGATGGATATACAGACTGGATAGAGATAGAAAAACCAAAGAATTATTTGGATGAATGGAATTTATCGAATAATGAGTATGTAAGCAACAATCATTGGCAGATGATGCCGATATATATTCCGGCTTGGGCAGAGGAGACAGATACTACAGATAATTTGCCACCGAATATAATAATTAAGGTAATTGATAAAAAACATAAAGAATATGTTGCAGAGTCGTCGGTCCAAGTATCAGGTATAATTTATGGCTTTACTGTAACGGGTATATCGGATATTTCACAATATAAAGGAATTGCTGATAAAGATGTGATGTTTAATATTGTGTATCCGGCGGTTCTGGACAAGCTTGAATGGGTTTCGGGAGGAAAGAACAGATTTGGAGACAATGCATATCGATATCTTTTGGATGGCAGCCTGGAATATAATGTTGAAAGTTGGCAAACTCTTCCGATAAGAAAAGGTTCGGGTGATGGGAACAACACTACGAAGAGTGGTAGCGGAGAGCTATCCAAAGGGACGTCTTTTAATTATATAATTCGTACTATAGCAAATATGACAGGTGAAAACGATTATATAGAAATAGTGCCAAGATTTAAATATGTTATGGAAGATGGTTCGGTTATTAATGATGAGGATTTAATTATAATATATAATCTTTTCAGCGATACATATGTTGTTGCCGGAAGCGAGAAGGAAAAGCAGTTGTTTGGAAAAATGTCCGAGGATTTGAAATCAGGTAATGCCGAATATATTTCCTGCATGCTTGCACCATCATTAGGCGATGATGGGTATAAAGGAATACTTGATTTTAGTAGTGTGAAGTCCAGATATTTAACCAATATTTTTGGATATATAAATATTCCTAATGAATTAAGAGTACTTTGCGGAGAAACCAAAGAATTAAGTGTTAACAGATTTAATGAACCGGAGGAACTGTTAAGTGAAGAAGATATGAATATGGATGGAATAACTGACGAAGGCTTTAATAATGATAGCTTCAGAACATCAATGCAAATGTGGTTTGGCTCATATAAGATATGGGAAGAATTCTATTGCGTTGATAAGAGGATGTATCCTGATTTCTTCGAAGAAGGAGTTCCGGTTAATCTTAATGATGACGAACGAATACTAACAAACGGCAAGCTTGTTATAGGTTTTGAAATTATAGCATACAAAAACGGGAAAAAGCATTTAGTATATGCTGATATGTGGCAAACTGAAGGACAAGAGTGTTATACGGTGTCTGAATATATGAATGATGTTATGGGGGATGAAGTTATGATAGATTATGGAGACGTCGCAGTGGTTGACACAAGTAAAAAACTTTCCGATTCTAAGGATACGAGAATTTATATAATTGATTAAATATACTAAAATGTATTTTCTTAGAATTTTATTCATTGGATTAGCATATTCTTAAGCATAAGTTAAAGTTAAGGGAGCTTGTCGTGATGGAACTAAAATCAGAAGAAAACAAAAAAAGGATAATTTTACTCCTAAAGGTTTTGCTGGCACAAGGTATTATCACGATGATTGCAATATTAATTGTGTCGGCAATCCTTTTGAAATGGAATGTGTCGGCGAATTTTTTACAACTTGCAGTTATTGTAATATACCTTGTAAGTAATTTCCTTGGAGGCTTTGTCATCGGAAAAACAGTTGGTAAACAAAAGTTTCTGTGGGGGCTTATTGTTGGTGTACTGTATTTTGTAGTGCTTTCGGTTGTATCATTTATAATACATAAGAGCTTTTACGGAGATGTGGGATATGCAATGACTGTTCTTGGAATCTGTGCAGGTAGCTCGATGTTGGGCGGTATGTTGTCATAAAAGTGGGAATAAATGTCTAAAAATGAAAAAAAGTACTTTTATTTCTCAAAAGTATATGGTACAATGTTTTATGATTAAGATTTTATTAGGAGGTAGTGACGATGAAGCGCGTTAAGACACTTAGCAATAAGACATTAAAAGAGACAATGAAGAAGGGCGGATGTGGCGAGTGCCAGACATCATGTCAGTCAGCATGTAAGACTTCCTGTACAGTAGGAAATCAGAGCTGTGAGAACAAATAATATAGCATCTTAAGTGTCGGCAGCGGATAATACCGCTGCTGATTTAATGATGTAAGAAAGAGGATTTCAATGATACACCAGTATAAGAACAATGGTTATAATATAGTAATGGACGTTAATAGTGGTTCAGTACATTCAGTTGATGAGGTTGTTTATGATGTGATAGAAGGTTACAGTAACATAATCAAGGCGGCTGCTGATGAGGGAACTAAGTTAATGGCTGCTGATTTTCCGTCACATAAGGATGAGATAATTAAGAGCCTTTCAGGTAAATATAGTGATACAGATATAGCAGAAGCAATGGAAGATGTTGAAGAGCTTATTAGTGAAGAATTATTATTTACCGAGGATGTTTATAAAGAATACATTATTGATTTTAAAAAGCGTAAAACTGTAGTTAAAGCACTTTGTTTACATATAGCACATGATTGTAATCTTGCTTGTAAATATTGCTTTGCTGAAGAGGGTGAATATCACGGAAGAAGAGCTCTCATGAGTTTTGAAGTGGGTAAGAGGGCACTTGATTTTCTCGTAGAGAATTCAGGCAACAGAGTTAATCTTGAAGTTGATTTCTTCGGCGGTGAACCGCTTATGAATTGGCAGGTGGTTAAGGACCTTGTCAAATATGGAAGAGAGATTGAGAAGAAGCATAACAAGAATTTCCGATTTACACTTACAACTAATGGTATGTTGCTTAATGATGAAATAATGGAATTCGCTAATAAAGAGATGAGTAATGTAGTACTCAGTCTTGATGGAAGAAAAGAGATAAATGATCTTATGCGTCCTACAAGAAACGGAAAAGGAAGCTATGATATTATCGTTCCAAAGTTCCAGAAGTTCGCAGAGTCAAGAAATCAGACCAATTACTTTGTAAGAGGTACTTTTACAAGAATTAATCTTGATTTTTCAGAGGATGTTATTCATTACG
>JAFTJD010000018.1 GCA_017456585.1 Lachnospiraceae bacterium | reverse complement strand
TACAAAGTCAAATTTAAACTCAAATAAATATACAATCATTACCCCTATATTAAATAGCTCTTGTATACTCCTTAAGCCATTCCTTCTCATCCTCAGTAAGGAATGGTGAAACCTTCTCATATACCATGGCATGATAGTTGTTAAGTCTTTCAATATCTTTCTTCTCAAGATATGAAGTATCTATCCCATCAAGATCAATCGGAGCATAGGTTATGGTCTCGAAGCTCATGTATCTACCATATTCATTCTCATAATCTTCTCTACAAAGAAGTTCGTTTTCTATTCTGATACCATGGCTTCCCTCTTCATATACACCCGGTTCATCAGTTGTAATCATACCCGCTTCAAGAACACCGCTATCATTACGTTCCTTAACCATTCTCCAGCGGAAGCCGTTAGGTCCCTCATGAACACTAAGAAGATATCCTACACCATGACCTGTACCGCATCTGTAATCAAGACCTATATCCCAGAGTGGTCCTCTTGCAAGAATATCAAGGTTAAGTCCCGTACAACCATATAAAAATCTGGCATTTGCAAGGTTAAGCATAGATTTAACAACCAATGTATAATGCTTCTTCCATTCAGCATCAACTTCACCGAGAATATAAGTTCTTGTAATATCTGTTGAACCCTCAAGATAATGTCCTCCTGAATCCATAAGTAACATTCCTCTAGGCTCAAGCACTGCATTGCTCTCCTCGCTCGCACTGTAATGCATCATAGCCGCATTTGCATTATATGCACTTATAGTATCAAAACTTAAACCAACCATGCTATTAGTTCCATCCTCGTTGAGAATGTTTCCGCATTCCTTACGAAGCATCTCCTGATAATCAGAGGTACTTATCTCTGTCATAGGAATTTTACCGATGTTAGTCTTAAGCCAATACATGAACTTAGTAACAGCAACACCATCCTTGATATGTGCCTTGATGGTATTCTCCTGCTCTGTTTTATTCTTAATCGCTTTCATCTTAAGTGAAGGATTCTGTGCATTTTTAATCTTGATATCCTTTGCAAATGAATTAATTATTGCAAAATTAACCTTCTTTTCATCTACCAGAACAGTCTGTCCGCCTTCTATTCCTGCTATATAATCAAGGAGTTCGTCATACTCTCCTACTATTATACCGATAGAATTAAGCTTCTTAATAAGCTCCGCAGGAACATCTGACTTATGTGTGAACCATGCTACTTCTTCCATGGTAATAACAAGATTAGATATAACTACCGGACAGTTCTCGATATCATTGCCGCGAACATTAAGAATCCACGCTATATCCTCAAGAGATGTAACTACATGAACCGATGCTGCCTCACTTTTCATAAATTCTCTTATATCATTAATCTTATCCTCAGCAGACTTGCCCGCATATTTTACATCAAGCTCATATACCGCTCTTCTTGGAAAAAGCTCCGGTCTGTCAGCCCACACCTTATCTACAAGGTCAATATCTACTCTAAGTGTTGCGCCCTTAGCCTCAAGTCTTTCTTTAAGCTCTGCGCCATCCTTCGCGCTGATTACTCGTCCATCAAGTGCAACAACTTCGCCTTCCTTTGCATTGTCAACAATATAATCGATAAGCTTCGGAACGCCTGCTGAACCATCCTTAAATAGAGTGATTCCACTACCCTCAAGCTCCTTCGCTGCCTGCACATAATATCTTCCATCTGTCCAAAGTCCTGCATCATTAAGACCTACAAGAAGCGTTCCTGCAGAACCTGTAAAACCCGATATATATGCTCTTCCTTTAAAATAATCACCAACATACTCAGATTGATGGAAATCCTCTGTTGGAATGTATGCGAATGCGATACCCTCTGATTTCATTATCTCTCTGAGTTTATTCACTCTATCAAAATATATGCTCTGTGACATCGTGTGTCCTCCCTTTATGTCATTCAATACCTTTAAATATTATACATGATTTTTACTTAATTAAGCAACTGTATTCTACCAATCGTTGCAATACTTCTCTATTGATGGGTGATATATTATCCGGCAGTTTATCCAAATCGAAAAATCTCTGTTCAAGTGCTTCTTCCTCTTGTACTTTCAACTCACCTTTATATTTATTACAAATATAAACAATTTCTGCAATATACACCTCATCACCGTTTGGATATATATAGTGCATCTTTTCACCGGACATATGTGTAAAATATGTTAGTTCCAAACATTCTAACCCTGTTTCTTCAAACGCCTCTCTTTTGGCACATTCCTCAAAGCTTTCTCCGAGTTCCATCGAACCTCCGGGGTATGCCCAGAATCCATTATCAGTTCTTCTTTGAAGCAAAACTTGATTATTCTTATTCATAATCAAAACACACCCACATGCCATTATTAAAGGTGCATGTCCTACGTGCTTTCTTAAGTCCATTATATATCCCATATAATTCTCCTCTATTTGTAATTACATATAATACTCTGCCTGAAATTCTGCATTAATTTCTGCAACTTCTTTTTTACCATCAATATAATCTCGGTACATCTCCCAAAGATCTATCTCGCAATCCTCAAGACCATCCTCTATCGGTATCCATTCTCTAATAATTTCGATACGTTCAGCTTTAGTCGTATCTTTAATCAAAATACTTTTCATTTCCTATAGTCCTTCTCTGTAATATGAAATTTGGTGCAAGGGTCCGGCATATCAGGGATAAACCCTGTTGTCTTATATATATTCTGCGCACGTACATTAGCTTCCCTTGTTCCGAGATACAAATACTTTGTTCCAAACACATCAAACGCAAGCTTCTGTGCAAGTAAAAGTGCCTCTTTACCATAGCCTTTGCCTTTCTCGATGATTGCAATTCGCTTTAACTCAAGTTTCGTTTGCACATCTGCCATGTTGCGGAAGATAATAAATCCAATCGGTGTGCCATCTTCTTTTTCTAAAATAGTTTGCAAAAAATCTTTGTCACCAAACTTAGCTATTCGCCATCCAAGCGGCCAGTTTGCCACCCATGGAGAATTGTCACTATCTCGTTCAACATCACTCATAAAATCTGCATCTGCTATATTTGCTTTGCGAATAACTATCCTTTCTCCCTTGATAAGCTCTACTCGTTCATCACTGTCATTTTTGATACCACTGAGAAAATCTTTTGCATACCACTTCTCAAATTCTGCTAACTGCTCCGGGGTATCATTCTTACCATGACCATTCTTATGCATTTCAATGAACTCGTAATATGCTTCTTTATAACGTGTGTTGTTTGATAATACTATCTCTAATTCACTATTCATTTGCTATTTTCCCTTTCTATAAGCTTAAGCGCCTTTTCAAAAGGAACACTCTCTGCGTATCTTCTATTCCAAATAAACTCATTATAATATTTGTAAGTCTGCTCAGCTGACATATATTGATTATCAAATGTACTGTTCGTATTCTCAGGAATTATCATTCTAAAACCATGCTCAAACCCGGCTTTTATAGTTGCATCAATACAGTAATCAGTCTGTAATCCGACAATAATAATGGTATTCTCTTCTTTACTTCTCAAATACTCTAATACGCCTGTACCTCTGAAAGCACTGTTTACATTTTTATCAAAAATAAGCTCGCCATCTACAGGGCGGAATCCGTCATATATTTCGAAGCCTTCCTTTCCTTTTGTAAGCTCGTTACCTTCACCGTCATCATGCCTTACATAAATAACTTCAACACCGTTACCGCGTGCCTTGTTTATCAGTTCCTTAACCCGCATTTCAAATAATTCAAACTGATATAGCTTATTATTTGTAATCAACCTCTGTGTATCTACAACCAAGAGTACCATTCTAATGCCTCCAAGCCAATATAACCAAAATTAATCTACCCTATCATGAGAGTATATACCATACCCATTTTTTTCATCAGCTATGACTATCATTGTAAGCTCAGACTCACTCTGATTGTACATAGACACCCACCAATATATTTCTTCAGAAAGCTCACTTATAGGGGTTCCCGGAAGATAAACTGTAAATGTATCTGTTCCTCCTAGACAATAAGCGTCGGTATATATATACCGAACATTATCAATGATTTCAACAGTATCGGCTGGCTTTTCGTAAGAGATATCGGCCAGTTTCATTCTATAAGTATGGTCGTTTATTTTGGTAATGTCGGTAAAATGTCCCGAATATGAACTAACATACATGGTGCCATACTCGTACCCCTCACCGATATCTCCCATATCCGTATCATGATAATTTCCTGTAAAATAACCATCTTTTTCAATTGTAAATTCTTCTCCCCATCCTCCTGCACCACTGGAGAATCCAAAATGTCTCTTTGCCAAATCTTTAAAGGTTAACTCGTCTGCCTCAGGCCTTATTATCTCTATAATAGGCCTTTCCTTTTTCTCTGTAGTAGTTTCATCTTCTGCTGATTTTTCTTCTGTTTTGCTAAAGTTACTATCTTTTAACGTATCAGATGAGTTCTTCTTTGTAACTTCTGAATTGCACCCCATAACTGTAATAGCAACTAAAACAGTAATTATTATTGATAAATTCTTCCCTTTCATATACAAACTCCCTATTATACCTCTTTATTAACTCTAAATAAATTCTTGCAATAATTCTTCTTATAATCTTTTTATAACAAGATTTTACTATAATTCACGAATAAGTATCTCTATATAATTATCAATATCTTCCGGAAAATTCAAAGCAAGCACATCCTTAGTCATCTTCCTCACAACGTATTCCTCAAAGGCATTGAGTTGCCCAACTGAATCGCCTGAAAGATAGTAGGAGTCATCTATTCCTGGATAAGTTTTCTTGTTAGTCAAAACCTCTTTACCGTTTTTTGAAACAGCATTGTGAATGACATGATGAAGAAATTCATGTATCACAGATTCTGCATTGAAAGCACCAGAGCTAAAAATGAAGCATTTGCCTTTCAGATGGTAATCTGCTGAATATACGCACTTGATCGGGTTAATAACAATTTGAATATCCTGTACCGAGGAACTGTATCTCTCTACACATATATCAAGACACTTTTTGATTATGTTCAGTTCCTTTTCATATTTATTGTTTTGCTCAATAATCCACTTGTTTTCCCATTCTAAATAACACTGAAAAGTAACATCGGAAAGGACTTCAGAAAGAGCTATTGGAAAATCCTCCACCCAGTCCCAAAAGCTTTGATCCCTCTCATAGTCTGCAATGTTGCCCGCAGACAAGATAAACTCACGAAAAGCATCATACTCCTGAAACCTAAAATGATCTAATGAAAGATAAAACGATGCTGTTTCCAACATAGCTGCACGAGGCCAATATGGGTATACCTTGCAAGTGTTTTGTCTAATTCCAGAAAAGAAACTCGGAACAGTTCCGCAGCCAACAAATCTCCGGATGTTATCAGTATGCTCGGAACTTCGTTCAGTAGCGAAATAGTCATATCCGGATTGTAGCAACGCAAAATATATTGCAGATATTTCCTTGATATTTGAAAGTGTAATCTGATTTTTAACGCTCATCTAATGTTCCTTTCCTGCAAAAGTTGATATCATTGAATCAAATATTTACTAATAACCTCATCACTCCATATATGCGCTTCTATATATCTTTCGGGTCCATATTTACCATCATTGTTCCAATCTTGCGGCAATCCATATTTCTTAATTATTTCTAAGATTTCATGATAAGAGTATAGTTTTTTACGATATTCTTTTCCGTCATTAATCTTGCCACTAAAGGTTGGATGCGAATCTCCATATGTAAAAGATACTGTTCTTAAATCAAATTCTTCAATAGGTATTTTTATAAAAGAACTATTATCATACCAAGTGTTCAACCACGGGCTATGCTCCACAACCATATAATGTGGTGCTTTTCTTTCGACCAATCCACCTTTTTTTATGAATTCATTTCTTAATATGTTCTCATAATAAAGCCGTGCCTGCATATAGTCTGTCTGCCTCTTTGCGCACTGAACATTGGGTTTAGTAACTGAAATTTTATTTAGAACGATATTTGCTTCATCAATACTTATATCTGATAAATTTCTAAACGGTCCGATTGACTTATCATAATAATGATATAAATGCAACTTTATCATCTCCTCATTACTCAGAAGCCTCAAGATTTATTTATATCTAACCTGCTTCATGTAGCTCTCTATGCCTTTCGCCTCATCGACATCAAACAAAAAGTTCATATGACCGGCAACTTCTTTTGCAACCTCATCGAATAAGTACAACATTTCAAAGGCTGCATGCCACATATGCTCATAATCTGCATCAGAGTACGTTTTAGTAAATCTCATGTATATATTATCAGGTAAAAACTTCTTAAAATATTTGCCTTTCTTTCCGGCAGATACAGAAAAATTATTATTCACACCTATATACCATTCTAACATCTGCATCAGCATATTACGTACACAATCATTTAACATATCCATTGCATAAGAAAGTTCTTCCCTCGCAATTCCCTTTGCTACATTGTTAAGGCACCAATGAAATTCATTACAGCAGTCAGAGAATAACTTTTGATTAGGCTTTCGAATATACCAGTAATCTTCTTTTACTTTAATCTCTGGGAAAGTTCCGTCCTTGTCAAGCAAAAGAATCGCAGGCTCGCCATCATCAACATAAGTCTCTTTTGTAATCTGTAAATCAATTCTGTTGCCATCAGGAAATATCATAAGATACGCGTAATTACCATCATTATCAGGTGGAATAAGCTGCATGCTCTCAGGTTTTTGCATAATAGAAGGCTTGCCAAATTTCTCTTCAACCCATGCATCGTTATCCCAGTAAGGATTCATATCGCTAACAAAATACACTATATCAAAATCCTGATGCATATCCGGAGGGCAATCCGGATTTGCTCTTGAGCCTGTCATAAGAACAGCTCTTATGTTGTTGTCTTCTTTTGCAATGTTTAATATGAGTTCTATAATTTCACTTGATGTTCTCATCTGTTATGTTCTCCCACAATTCTTCGCTTGTATTCCTCAATAAGTATCGTCTGTATAAGCGTCGGTGCTTCGCATAATCCGAACTGATACAGCCCGCTATTTAAGGAACTCAATCACTCGTTCTGCTGTACTCTCAAGTGCAAAATCACATAACCCGTGACCTTCGCCCTCTACAACCTCCAACGTCACATTCTTCATACACTCAGTGTAACGCTTTGCTCCCACAAGTCCCACCACCGGATCCTTAGAACCATGCATGATAAGAGTCTTGCCCTCAAACATAGAGGTCGTATCATAAATTGGGAGTGTTCTTGCTACTCTAAAGTACAGCCCTCCCACATTAAATTTCTCATTATATATGTTCTGTACCGGAAAATAGTCAGGTACATTTACCATGTCATACGGTGTTCCGAAGCAATGCCCTGCCTGTGCATCGTCTTTCATCGTTGCTGCCGGTGCCAACAGCACAAGCTTGCTTATACATTCTCTGTAATAGCCTGCGGTCATGCCTCCTACAAGTGCTCCCTGTGAATGTCCCACAATATAAATATCAGTCACAAAATCAAGTTTTCTTACATAATCAACTATCTTAGCTGCATCCAATATCTCACTGTATACATTCATATCTGAAAACTCACCGTCACTTGTACCATGACCGTTAAAATCAAATCTTACAACCGATATGCCGTTTGCAACAAGCTTGTCAGCTATGCAGCTAAGAATACTATCCTTACTTGGTCGAATACTGCTCATAAAGCCGTGAAAAAGAATTGCTACAGGGCTTTTACCCTCACCTGCCCTAAGAAGTTCGCCTCTTAAAGTCAAACCATCTCTTTTAATACTAATATTCATTTTATTCATCCTTACACCTCAGCCACCATTCTTCTTACCAGATCAAGCGCCTTCACAACGCTATTATCTCTTACCTTCTGTCTGTTACCACTAAAATTATGCTTCTCAACTACTGTCTTGCCATTATACGAGCATGCCATATATACAAGTCCAACAGGCTTCTCGGCAGTCCCTCCCTCAGGGCCGGCGATTCCTGTAACAGCCACGCACACATCTGCACCTGATACTTTAGCGCCGCCTTCTGCCATCTCTTTGGCAGTCTCGGCACTTACTGCGCCATACTCAGAAAGCGTATCCTCTGATACTCCAAGAAGCTTCCCCTTTGCTTCATTTGAGTATGTTATATAACCTTCTTTATATACACTCGAAACACCTGGCACATTGACAAGCATACTTCCTATAAGACCGCCTGTACATGACTCTGCCGTAGTGATTGTAAGTCCTTTCTTAGAAAGAAGTTTAACAACCACCTCTTCAAGCGTCTCATCCTCGTCTGTTGTATATATCATATTGCCAAAACGTTCATATAATTTGTCAATCATCGGCTTAAGTAATTCTTCGCCTGCTTCTTCACTATCCGCCATAGCAGTTACACGGAAATGTACCTGACCTGTCTTGGCATATGGTGCAACAGTAGGATTAGTCTGTGTATCTAGAATATCCTTAATCATATCTGCCGCCTTGCTCTCGCCTGTTCCCACAAGCTTAAGCATCTTAGAGCAAAGAATCTTATCACTAAGGCTTCTAAGATATGGTTCTATATCATGTTCAAACATCGGAATCATTTCATTAGGTGGTCCCGGCATAAGTATTACATGCTTGCCATCCTTAGGAATAATAAGTCCCGGAGCTGTTCCATTACTGTTAGCCACAACAATCGCCCCTTCAGGCGCAAGCGCCTGTTTCCAATTGTTATCGGGAATGTCTTTCCATCCGATTTTAACAAAATGAGCCTTAATGCTTTCAAGAGTTTCTTTATCCTCTACAAGCTTAAGCCCCATTACCTTTGCAACTGTTTCTTTAGTTAAATCATCATTAGTAGGCCCAAGTCCGCCTCCAAGAATAACTACATCAGAGCGGTCATAAGCCTGTTTAAATGTATCCTCAAGACGCTTGGGGTTATCCCCTACAACCGTCTGATGATAACATGACAAACCAAGTCCCGCGCACTTTTTAGCAAGGTACGCGGTATTGGTATTTACAATATTGCCAAGCAAAAGCTCTGTTCCAACAGAGATAATCTCAACAACCATTTATGCCTCCTCTTTAAGAACAGCCTTGTTCTTAACAAGATAATCAATAAGTGAAACAACTGTAAGTACAAGAGAAGCCCAGATAAGAACCTGCTCCACTATTTCAAATGCAGCAAAAGGAATATCTACAAGAACTACTACTATCATAACCATCTGAACTACTGTCTTTAACTTACCCCAGTAACCGGCAGCAATTACAACGCCCTTATCCGCTGCTACAAGTCTGAAACCGCTTATAATAAATTCTCTTGCGATTATAACAAGAACGATAATCGAAGATACCTTTCCAAGTTCAATAAAACATATAAGCGCAGAACACACAAGAAGCTTGTCAGCAAGCGGGTCCATAAATTTACCAAAATTCGTTACAAGGTTATATTTTCTGGCAATCTTACCATCTAACATATCCGTAAAGCTTGCAATTACAAAAATCGCTGTTGCTATATATTTACTTGCTGCTCCACAATAATCCGTCATTAAGAAAAATACAAAAAACGGTATCATACATACTCTCAAAATCGTCAATTTATTAGGTAAATTCATTTTCATTTATCATTTTTCCTTTCTATTTCTACTCTACAATTGTGAAACCGGATGCTTGGCTCGTTGTTTCACACAATTTCGCCTATGAGGTCATATTCCTGTGCTTTGGTAATTCTAACCTTTACAAATGCACCGGACATAATATCTTCATCAGTTATTACAAATACAAGACCATCAACATTCGGTGCATCCATGTATGTTCTTCCTGTATATGCGTTGGCATCCGGAAGCTTACCTTCTATGATAACCTCGAGTTCTCTTCCAATCATGTCCTCTGCTTTCTCAAAAGCAATCTCCTGCTGAAGCTCCATAAGCTCATCACGACGTTCTTCCTTCACATCATCATCAATCTGGTCAGGAAGCTTAGCCGCTGCGGTATCTTCTTCAGGTGAATATGCAAATACCCCGAGTCTGTCAAACTCCATCTCATTTACGAAGCGATAAAGCTCTTCATGCTGTTCTTGTGTCTCACCTGGGAAACCACTAATGAGTGTTGTTCTAAGTGCTATATCAGGAATCTCTTCTCTAAGCTTACCAATTATTCTTCTAAGGTCTTCCTGATTAGTTCTTCTTCCCATTCGTTTAAGCACTGTATCATCAGCATGCTGAATCGGTATATCTAAATAATGACATACCTTAGGTTCATTCTTAATTACTTCAATTAATTCATCTGTTATCTCTTCCGGATAACAATATAAGATTCTTATCCACTGTATACCGATAACCTTACAAAGCTCCTTAAGAAGCTCAGGTAACATTTTCTTTCCATATATATCAACACCATACAAAGTAGTCTCCTGCGCTACCAGTATAAGCTCTTTTACACCCTTGTTGGCAAGCTCAGTTGCTTCTTTAACAAGTCGTTCCATCGGAACGCTTCTGAAATTACCACGAATCTTTGGAATAATGCAATAAGTACAGTGTTTATCGCACCCTTCCGCTATCTTAAGATATGAATACCATCCGCCTGTTGTTATAACACGGCCTGTGTCAGTTCTCGCAAGTTTCGTTAAAGGTTCAAATGCCTCTCCCTTTCCTTTACCTTCTAGCGCCTTATTAACAACCTCAACTATATTCTCAAAGGACGCTGTACCTATAAGCCCATCTACCTCAGGTATCTCTTCCTTAATCTCGTTACGATAACGCTCAGCAAGACAGCCTGCAACGATAAGCGCCTTGCACTTCGCATCTACCTTACGCTCTGCCATCTGTAAAATAGTATTAATACTCTCTTCCTTAGCATCTCCGATGAAGCAACATGAATTAACTACTATCACTTCTGCCTCATATTCATCATCCGTAAAAGTAAATCCATTATTATTGAGATGCCCAAGCATAACCTCGGTATCTACTAAATTCTTATCGCAACCAAGCGATACAAACATTACTTTCATATATAATCCTTTCATCATCTAATAGGTATAAATGAAACCTATTGCCACTCATGCATTCCTAACGCATAGCTTATCGTTTTACTCTAATATGATTGTAAAAGGTCCGTCATTTACAAGTGAAACCTTCATATCAGCCCCAAACACGCCGTGTTCTACCTTCGGAACCACCTTAGAGCATTCGCTTATAAAATATTCATATAATCTATTAGCAAGAGCCGGATCACCAGCATCCACGAAGCTTGGTCTGTTACCCTTTCTGCAATCTGCATACAAAGTAAACTGTGACACTATAAGAAGCTCCCCGTTAACACTCTCAAGCGAAAGATTGGTCTTTCCATTCTCATCTTCAAATATTCTAAGTCCCAGAAGCTTCTTAATTATTCTGTCACATACAGCCTCGTCGTCATCCTTGCCTACACCAAGAAGTACAAGATAACCTTTTCCGATTTCTCCGACTGTATTGCCGTCTACTTTAACATTTGCCTCAAGAACTCTCTGTATTACAACCTTCATATATGCTCCCGTCATGTATACGCAAAATTAACCCCAAAACTCTTTATGCCGGCTAAAACTACGCGTTCTTTTTGATAAGTTTAACCTTTACGCCCTGCTCACGCATATCACAGGCTTTCTCAATAGCCTCTTTCAAAGATGTGTCATCATAATAGATAACCTCAGCCTTGTTCGGCAGCTCAACCTCTATCTTCTGACTTGAAAGTGCAAGCATAAGTCTGTTCATAACAATTGCAAAACCTATAGAAGCTGCTTCTTTACCGAACTGTCCCATAAGATTATCATATCTTCCGCCGGTAACTATCGCATCACCTGTTCCATAAGTATAAGCTCTAAAAATAATTCCTGTATAATATTTATATTTACCAAGCATATCAAGTTCGAATGAAACATGCTTCTCAAGCTTGTACATTTTAAGTACTTCATATAATTTTTCAAGGCGCTCCACTGCCTTAAGAGCCACCTCATTATCTGTATTAGTCTTTGCTTTAGCAAGTACATCTTCATCGCCAAAAAGCTCTGACATTCCAAGAAGAGACTTCTTTATTTTCTCATCTATACTAAGCTTAGCTAAAAGCTCTTCTACACCAAAATAATTCTTCTCTTCTATAAGTGTTCTAAGTTCAGTCTCTGTTTCCTCATCTATTCCTGCAGCCTCTACGATTCCGTCAAAATAATTAACTTCACCTATCTGAACCTGAAAATCAGTAAGGCCTGCTTTCTTCATACACTGTATAACCATAGCTATCATTTCGGCATCAGCTTCTACAGAAGAATCTCCGATAAGCTCACAACCAAGCTGTGTAACCTCTTTAAGTCTTCCCTGATAGCTCGAATTATTAATATATGTATTACCCATATAGCAAAGGCGGGTAGGCATATCTGTATCTTCAAAATACTTAGCCGCAGCTCTTGCTACAGATGGGGTAATATCAGGTCTCAATACAAGTGTATTCCCATCTCTGTCAAAAAACTTGTACATTTCTCTTGATGCTACGCTTCCACGTTCTTTATTAAAAATATCAAAAAACTCGAATGTCGGAGTCTGAATATCCTCATATCCGCATGATGCAAAAACCTCATGCATTCTGTCCTGAAGCACAAGCTTTCTTGCACACTCCGCACTATATATGTCACGAACACCATCCGGTGTATGTAATAATTGATTTTTCATATTCTTAACCTTTCTGATTTGTTTTTTTATTCCATAATTAGCTTACTATTCAAGTGCATTTCTGTCAACTTATTTCCGCCCATCAAGGTCTTGCTGAAGTGCCGGAAGAAAATGAAGTAATGCCCCTGACTCTCTTTTTACAACATAGTTTTTATCAACCTCATCATATGTAAAGCTTTTACGTCCACCGGTTATACTTCTGTCATAGAATCTTTTAATATCAGCAAACGGCATATAATAAGCTTCATCACGATTTGTGTAATTAATAAGAATAAATGCTATTCCGCCTTGCCCTTCGTAATCCTCCATAAACTTAACCTGATGTTCGTGTATGTTAGCAATAGGAAAGGTATCAGTTGCACATTCCTTGGCATCAAAACAGATGGGGATTCCTTGTACAACGCCGATATAGTCAACCGTACTCTTCTGGTCAAAATACGCGAGTGTAATATGCCTTGTTTCTTTCTCTATCTGTATCGGTTTAATCGGTGTAGGAATCTTCTGAACAAGAGCAAGTTTCTTTTCTCTATAAACCTCTATCGTATAATTAATCAGGTCTTCAAGTCCCGAACCTCGAAGGCCTCTTGAATTCCATGTTGCCATAGCTATTTCCTCTTAATGTTGTTAATCTCTAACCGTAGATATAAGTTTTACAGTCCTTCGCCTTCTGTAATCTGTGTGAACTTAACTGCTAAAGGTGCAATAAACTTCTGTCCTGAAAGCAACTCACATTCCTTAGGAAACTCAAGTCTATAGGAATGTAAAAGCTGATATCCCAAATCATACTTCTTCTTAAAATACGAATTGGTTTTCTTATCACCATATTTAGCATCACCAATAATCGGATGTCCGATTGATGATAAATGTGCTCGTATCTGATGTGTACGTCCTGTAATAAGTTCAACCTCAAGTAAAGTATTCTTGCCGTTATTATTTATCGGGATATATCTCGTACTTATCGGTAATCCCTCTAAGTCTGCCGGTTTCGTTTTTGTAACTTTAACAGTATTGGTTGCGGAATCCTTAACAAGATACCCATCAATCTTCTGTTCCTTTGTCACTACACCTTTAACTATACAACGATAGAACTTTTTAACAGTCCTATCCTTTATAAGTGCCGACATAACCTGTGAGCCCTTAAGGGTTTTACCCGCAATAAGAAGTCCGCTGGTATTACGGTCCAGTCGGTTACAGATTCCGGGTTGAAAACCTCTTCTTTCATCCGAACTTATAAAGCCTGTTCTCGTAAGATAATCAAGCAAATATTCAACCATACTGATATCTCTTGCTTCTGCTTTCTGTGATAATATACCTGCAGGCTTGTTGACTAAAAGCACTTCTTCATCCTCATATATTATATTATCCTCAAAGACAAATCCTGCGTTTTCAGCATTAACTGTTTTTAATTTATCAATACTATTATCTACATCACTTACAGCAGCAGTAACAACCATCGTATGGTCACTGCCCTTTCTTGAGAATTTATCAATAGTTTCGTCTGCAAGAAACAGCTTTATCTCATCGCCTTCCGAAAGCTTCTCTGAACCATCTGCCTTCTTACCGTTAAGAACAATATTCTTCTTTCTAAGCATCTTATAAATGAAGCTGTTCGGAGCTTCGGGAAGATATTTGTTCATAAACTTATTAAGACGCTGTCCTGCTTCTGCAGCTCTGATAATTACACTTTGCATATATCCTATACCACCAATGTGACTAATGTTTCCGCTACAGCGATATCGCTGTTAAGCTGTGCATCCTCTATTTCTTTACTTGCTAATGAAGAAACTTTACCGAGAAATTTCTTCTCATCATCCCATATTTTTACCGCTACCTTGTGACCATTAAGCTGCATGTTGTTCACAAGAAACTTCTCCGTAAATGCAATGTCGCATTTCTTATAAGTGGTATAGCCATAAACATGTGAATCCTTAACCACAAGATAATCAATCGGCATGATTTTCTCTCTTGTAGTAAGTATCATCTCCGTAAGCACCTGTGCCTTATCTCCGGCAGTATTTACCACCTTATCATACATTTCTTTTGTTTCTGAATGATATGGGCACAGCATGATAAAAAGCACAATATATTTCGAAACAGGAAGCGCAGTTAATATGGCAACTAAAGAAAGCAAATTATTGCGTGTCTTCGTAGCTATGTAGCCTGTAAGGAAAATTGCAATTATGGCAGCAAGTCCTATCGCAACTACAATGCCTCGTGCAAGCTTTCTGTTTCTTATGTATCCTAATTGTCCTTTATCTTTTAATCTAAATATCATTATATTTCCATCCTTAACCAAAAAATCTTATAAGTAATTCATGCGGCACAAGCTTAGCCAATAATCTTCCCGCCTTCATCGTAAATCCATAAACCGAAATGGTCTTGCCATACTTCGCATCACTTATTGCTTTAGCAACAACCCTTTGTGCTTCTACCATAACAAGCTTCTTATATGACTTAATTGTACCTGTTTTTTCTGCAATTTCAAAAAATTCTGTATTAACAGGTCCCGGACAAATTGTAGTCACAAGAATGCCCTTTTTCTTACATTCACGATTGAGTGCTCGTGAAAGACTAAGTACATAAGATTTAGTAGCTGCATATACTGCGAATCTTGGTTGTGGTAAAAAAGCGGCTGCTGAAGCAAACTGGAAAATCACTGAACCCTTTTTCATATATTTTAAACACATATGTGTCATATCAGTAAGTGCAACACAGTTAAGCTCCGCCATACCTGTCAAATCTTTTCTTGACATTTCGCTAAAACTGCCAACCTTGCCATAGCCTGCTGCATTTACTAGTACTTTAATGTATGGTTTTTCCTCATGAAGTGCTCTTGCAAATCGCTCTCTTTGTCTCGCATCTGTCAAATCAATAGAAAGACACACTATTTCACAGGTTTCTGTTGATAATTCATCTGCTAATTTCTCCAGGCGTTCGGTACGTCTTGCTATTACCCAAATCTCATCAAGATTCTTGAACTCCTCTTTTATCTGCTTAACAAACTCCATCCCCATTCCGGAAGATGCTCCGGCTACAATCGCTATTCTTTTCATTTACGTCGTCCCCCTTTTTTATTATTTATATTACTGCTTTTTTTATTATTAGTGTTTTTGTTCTTATTGCTCATTTTATCAATGTTTCCACCCTTGGTTCTTGACGCGCTAGTTTTTCCTTTTTGAGCCACATCAGTTTTTGAATTCTTAGATGGTGACTTTGCACCCTTGCCTCTCTCTGCCATCTCTCTCGGTGGAATAAGACATTTCTTGTCAAAACCAATCAAATCTTTTCTTCCTGCTTTAAGAAGAGCTTCCTTAACAAGTGCATAATTCTTAGGGTCTCTATATTGAATAAGTGCTCGTTGCATGGCCTTTTCATGCGGATTAGTTGCAACATATACCGGTTCCATCGTTCGCGGATCTATTCCAGTATAATACATACAGGTAGAAATCGTTGATGGTGTCGGGTAGAAATCTTGCACCTGTTCAGGCATATATCCAATATCTCTTATTGATTCAGCAAGCATAATTGCATCTTCAAGTGTTGAACCCGGATGTGATGACATAAGATAAGGAACTATAAACTGTTTCTTTCCTGTTCGTTCATTTATCTTGTCAAACTCCTTTATAAAATCCTGATATACAGAATTCTTAGGTTTACCCATAAGATTTAATACTCTGTCTGATACATGCTCCGGCGCAACCCTAAGCTGTCCGCTAATATGATGTTCACACAATTCCTTGAGAAAAGTCTTATCCTTATCCGCCATAACATAATCAAATCTGATACCCGAACGGACAAATACCTTCTTAACCTTAGGAATCTTTCTAAGCTTTCTAAGAAGTGAAACGTAATCCGAATGATCAACCTTCATGTTCTTACATGGTGTCGGAAATAAACATTGTTTATTCATACAAACACCCTTAGTAAGCTGCTTATCGCAAGAAGTTCTTCTAAAGTTAGCGGTAGGTCCGCCTACATCATGAATATATCCCTTAAATTCAGGGTCATTTGTCATATTCGTAGCTTCTTTGATAAGTGACTCATGACTTCTCGTCTGAATAATTCTTCCCTGGTGAAAATTAAGTGCACAGAAATTACATGCTCCAAAGCAACCTCTGTTGCTTGTAAGACTGAACTTAATCTCTGCTGTTGCCGGGATTCCACCTTCTTTTTCGTATGAAGGATGTGCTTTCCCCATAAACGGAAGTGCATAAACATCATCCATCTCTAATTGTGTAAGCGGCATAGCCGGCGGATTCTGCACTACATAAAGCTTGTCCTTATATTTTTCCGCAAGCTTCTTTGCCGTAAATGGATCTGTATTACAATACTGTCTGTAGAAGCTTCTGGCATACGCTTCTTTATCAGCTACAATCTCTGCATATGACGGAAGATATTCTGTGTCATATATTTCCTCAGAAGATTTATGTTTATAAACCGTGCCCCTTACAAAAGTAATATCCTTAGCTTCTATTCCTGACGCGAGTGCATCTGCGATTTCAACTATGGCTCTCTCGCCCATTCCGTATATTAGAATATCAGCCGAGGAATCAATAAGCACAGATTGTTTAACCTTTCCGGACCAATAATCATAATGTCCCATTCTTCTAAGGCTTGCTTCTATTCCACCGATAATTATAGGGACATCCTTGTAGGTTCTTCTAATCAGATTACCATATACTACGGTTGCATAATCAGGTCTTTTGCCTATAACTCCGCCCGGTGTGTAGGCATCCTGTTGTCTACGCTTCTTAGATACAGTATAATGATTAACCATTGAATCCATATTACCGGCTGATATAAGGAAACCAAGCCTTGGCTTACCAAAAACATCTATACTTTCATCCAATTTCCAATCAGGCTGTGAAATAATACCAACTCTATATCCGTGACTTTCAAGCACACGGCTGATTATAGCAGGTCCAAAGGATGAATGGTCTACATATGCATCACCGATAACATATGTAAAATCAACATAATCCCAGCCACGCTCTTTCATATCTTTTTTATTTATGGGCAAAAAACCAAAATCTTTTATATTTTTTCTATCAGCCATTATCTACTTTTCCTCGCAAAAAACTATATAACCTCTTTGTAGGAAGTTATGTAATAATCTGCAAGCCTGATTTTCTCATCTCTAAGCTCTGCAGAATAAGTATCTTCAACTGCACATGTTGCCATTCCCGCTCTCTTGCCCGCGATTATTCCAAATGGCAAATCTTCAAACACCAGACATCTCTCCGGCATTACACCAAGCTTATCTGCAACCCACAGATATACATCCGGCTCAGGCTTGCCCTTCTTAATCTCTGTTCCTGTTGCTATAGCCGAAAAATATTGCGATACGTCATTCACTTCCAAAAAGCTCTCTGTCAAAATGCGCGAATTACTTGTAGCAATCCCAATTTTTATTCCTTTTTCTACAAGAATCTGCAAGAAATCCTTCACATTTTCTTTCAATGTAAGTACCGTTTTATATTTATCAAGTGCCATCTGATTCCATGTATTCATTATAACTTCAAGCGTATCGGTAAGCTTAAATGTTTCCTTAAAATAAACTGCCGTTTCATAAAAGCTCATTCCTTCGATGGACTGTTGTAAATCATGCGGCATATCAATGCCTCTTTCCCCGAGGTATTCAATATCAATCTCATGCCATATTCCCATAGAATCCACCAGTGTTCCGTCCAGATCAAAAATCACTGCATCTATATCATCAAGCTTTGTTTTATCAAACATATGAATATCCTTTCGCTAGCTATCCGGTTCTATATGATTATAAAATCTATCTGTTCTTAAGTGTCATAATCTCAGCCTCTGTAAGCTTTCTATATTCACCCGGCAAAAGACTTTCATCAAGCAAAAGAGATCCCATAGATAATCTCTTAAGAAAAATCACCGTTCTCCCTACAGATTCAAACATTCTTTTTACCTGGTGAAATTTGCCCTCCACAATGACAATTCTAACCTCTGATTCAGCATCACTGCTACTTAACACTTCTACCTTAGCAGGAAGAGAAACAAAATCCCCCAAATCTACTCCCTTTTCAAGTTCATCCACCATTGCGCTGTTAATACTTCCATTTATTCTGGCATAATAGCATTTCTCTACATGCTTCTTAGGCGAAAGAAGCTCATGTGCAAGTTCACCGTCGTTAGTAATAAGCAAAAGTCCTTCCGTATCCTTATCAAGTCTTCCTACAGGGAACAAATCTTTTCTTTGCTTATCCGTAATACAATCTAAAACTGTCTTACACGAAGAATCCTCTGTTGCAGAAACAACACCCTGCGGTTTATTAAGCATATAATATTCCTTGCCAACATATCCGACTTGCTGTCCATCGACTACTATATCATCAACTCCGGGCAGTACTTTGATATCAGAGCTCTTTACTACTACTCCGTCTACCATTACTCTGCCTTTTCTAACCATATCCTTAATCTGACTTCTTGTTCCAATCTGCATGTCTGCAAGATATTTATCAAGCCTAAGTTTCTGCTGTTTATCCATTGTGATTATTCACCTTAATCTTTTTTAATTTGTTTTAATAATGCTACCGACAGATAAGAGCATCCCAATCCAACCAATGCTCCGCCAATAACATCTGTAAAATAATGTACTCCGACATATATTCTGGAAAAGCCCATAATCCCTGCAAGTAAAAGTGCTATTGCTCCAAGCTTTTTGTTCATACAAGCAAGTATGGCTCCTGCCACTGCAAACATGGACGAAGTATGCCCTGACGGAAACGACAAATCTCCTTGTCTTCCTGCCAACAACTCAATAAATTGATTGACCGAATATGGTCTTGGTCTAGCAAACATAGGCTTCATATATATATTTACAACGACCGCATTAATCACAAGGGAAACCGAAGCACACACACCTGTTTTACGGGATTTCGGTATTAGCAAAAGCAAAGCACATACTATTATCGCTAATTTACCGCCATCATTAAGTGAAGTATAAAATGTCATTATTTTATCAAGCCACGGTTGTCTTACAGCCTCTTGAAACGCCTCTAACCCCCCAGCTTCCCAAACATTAAATTCATGCATTTTTGTTATCATCAAACACACATACCCTTCTTATAATTTAGTCAATAATTATAATTAGTATTATTCATTGGTAATAACAATTATTCTTCAGCGATTATACCATGATTCAGCAACAAATTCCAGTACTTTTAAAGTATGCATTCTAGTCAATATAAGTAAAAAAGAACCTATGAAAATACTTTGTTATATTTTCATAGGTTCTATCCTTATTACAATCAATATTACCTTACAAATCGCTACATAAGTAATTATGTATTCCTAGTACTATTATTTATCTATATCAACAATACTAATCTCGTCTTTATTTCTATCATAATAATATACATTATCAGACAACCACTCTTCAGCCGAGACACATTCCTCATTAGCTTCTCTGACAATATTATAAAGTGCTTTTTTATCCGCGCCGCAAACATCAGGAACAACAACAAGCTCATGAACACTTGATGGTAAAATATACAGATTTTTCACGATTTTATTTGCAAATTCTTTAAGTGCTCCTTCATATAACATGGTAACAGCACCATTAATTCTTTTCAAATTTGTCATTACGTACATTTTAATTACATTCTCATCTTCATCTGTTTCCTCAGGTATTATGTCTCTTACAATATCCTCATATTCTCCGTTATTTTCATCCAGAATCTCATTAATAATATCACTCATACTTACAATTTCATGAGGCATTTCTTTATAAGTATTCGCACAGGCAAAGCTATACAAATCTTCTTCATTCACATTCCAAAAATCCAGATGCTCGTTTCTTATAAGAATACTTCCGGTTCCCTGTGAATCACAATCAACTATAACATAATATACAACTGCAAAATCTAAGAAACGTCTGTGTGGTAAATTCTCTATAAGCTCCTCGTTTCTCTCGAAATTAATAAGCTTATATAGCACCTTATCTCTTATTCTGTTAATGTCCTTATACGACTCCGGATCAAAAACAACCTGTCCATCCTGTTCATTGTAAAGTTCCAATATTTCTTCTACCAAATCATCAATATCCTGACCTTTTTTGTATGACTCAAAAAAGCTCTCAAGATATATGCTTGGTGATATTCTTTTATCTTCATTAAGAATCACAAGTCCTCTAAGATTAACCGAATTATTCTTAGTAATCGAACGCACTATCACCTCCTCATTAGGCAATTTGCCCTTAATTTTGTTCACAATCAATTCTTCAAATTCAATATAAGTCATTCTTCTCCTTTCACGACCTAAGTGAAAGCATAACAAATCAACGGGTTACATTTAATTTAAAAAAACAAAATAAACCTACTCCGGGCATCACCTCACTATTAAGAATATAAAAAATTGGGAAATCTGCAGTGAATACTGCATAATGAAATAAAAAGAAAATAAACTACTTTCACATAAGTCGTAGCATGTTATATATTAACATATTTGTTAGGTTATTGCAAGAACTAATAGTCATTCTTTTACTTTCATATGATATAAAGGCTCTATAATAAATGTTGGGGTGTATGATTAAAAAATCAGCACCTCGGCATTTTTTGTTTTATAATAATAAAAAAACCTCCAAGTGCCAGTCACCCAAAACTTTTTCACTCGGAGGTATGCATAAATGCATAATTATTG